>DASZUD010000118.1:0-20910 GCA_035548155.1 Polyangia bacterium | reverse complement strand
AGTGGCGCTCGAGGACCTCCTGCGGGCGCCGCGGGACGATCGACGCCTCCCCGAATTCGACGCCCGTGTAGCGGACCTCGCGGTGCAGCCGCGCGAGCAAGCGCCCGATGAGCGCGTCGGTGTCCCGCGGCCCGGCCTCGCGCGCCTCGTGGACGATCGCGCGCAGATCGCTGCCCGCGATCTGCGCGTCGACGACGGCGGCGTACCGCGCGCCGACGTCCTTCCACGACGTGCCGGTCGCGTAGCCGACGTAGGGGGCGGCGGGCACGTCGGTGGGGCCGTCGGGCTCGGGATCGGCGAGCGGCTCGATCGGTCCGGCCTCGTAGACGAGGCGCACGCGGCCGTCGTGCTCCGTGCGCGCGGGCGAGATCGGCGCCGGCAGCTTCTGGACGACGGCGACCTTCAGCTCGGCCGGCGCGTCCAGCACCAGGCGGGACTTCATGAGCGGGACGGCGCTGCCCATGAACCAGCGCCCGTTCAGGCCCGCGCCCGCCAGCAGCGGGCCCTCCTCGACGACGACCTCTTCTTCGACGACCGCGCCGGCCGCCACGGCCGGCAGGGGGGCGCGCAGGCTGCGCGAGTCCGAGTAGACCTCGTCGTCGCGGCCGTCGCCGCCGGAGATCTCGATGGTCTTGGGATCCAGCAGGTGGGCGCGGCCGTCCTTCGTGATGACGCGCGCCCGAATGGTGGGCTTCGGGCCGAGCCATTCGTCCCAGCTCGCGTTGGTCTCGGCCCAGCCGCGCACGCTGGACTCCTTGAGGATCTTGAAGACCGAGCGGTACCGGGTCTTGCTCTTGCCGTCCTTCTCGAAGGTGACCACCCGCTCCTCGAGCAAGAGGACGACTCCCGCGTCGTCAGGGACGGTGACCTTCCGGCTGGCCTCGAGGACCTCGGCCGGTGGCGCTTCGAGGAAGCGGGCCTCCCAAGGCGGCACCGCCGACGGCGCAGCGGCGACGGCGGCGCGGCCGGTGGCAAGACTCAGGAGCGCAACGAAGGAGAAGAGGCGAGCGGAGATCGACACGCCGCCATTATAAAGAAGGCCCGGAACTTGGAATGCCGAGAAGGCCCCTGCGGCGAATCGTCGCAGGGCCGGGTTCGTCAGGGGCTGCCGGGGTGGGCCTGGCGCCGAAGCATGTTTCGCTGCGCGACTTTGCGCGGATCGTCGAACAGCTTGATGAGCAGGACGCCCGTCGCGAAGCCGCCGATGTGCGCGAACACGGCGACGCCCGACGAGATGTCCGGGCGCACCGACGAGAGCTCGGGCAGGCCCATGAGCACCTGGAGGCCGATCCACCACAGCAGGATCATCCAGGCGGGCAGCGCGATGACGCGGATGAAAATGATGATGATGAACAGGATGTTCACGCGCACGCGCGGGTAGAGGACCAGGTACGCGCCAAGGATGCCGGCGATCGCGCCCGACGCGCCCACCATGGGGACGGCCGATGCCGGGCTCACGGCGACCTGAAGCGCGGCCGCGCCCAGGCCGCACAACAGGTAGAAGACGAGGAAGCGGAACCGGCCCATGCTGTCCTCGACGTTGCTGCCGAAGATCCAGAGGAAGAGGCCGTTGCCCAGGATGTGACCCCAGCCGCCGTGCAGGAACATCGACGTCAGCGGCGTGAGGACGTTGCGCGGATCGGCGTCGACGATGCACGCGAGGCCGCTGCCCATGGGCACGGCCGTGCCCAGCGCGGCGCGCTTCGTGATCTCGCCCGGAACGAGGCCCCAGTTGCAGACGCTCGCGGCCAGGGCCTGGGCATCGAAGCCCGCGCCCTGAACCAGGGCCCAGACGGCGCCCATCGCCGCGAGCAGCAGCACCGTGACGATGGGAAATCGCAGCCTGACGTTCTCGTCGCTGATGGGGATCACGGGGAGGAACTGTAGCGCCGCGCGGGCGCGATGGCGTCGTCGTGGGGCCGGGGACGGCCGCGCCGCTCGACCGAGCGACCAAGGCCGCTCGACGCGGGCTCAGGCGCCGTCTGCGGCCGAGGGCGCGCCGCGGACGACCAGCACGTCGCAATGCGCGTGATTCACCACCTTGGCGGCGACCGTGCCGAGCATTCGTTCGAGCCCGTGGTACCGGTGGTTGCCCATCACGATCAGGTCGACGTCGAGCTGCTTCGAGATGATCAGAATCTGACGCCACGGATCGCCCTCGACCACGACGGGCTCGCCGAAGGCGACCTCGCGCGCGGTCTCCATCAGTCTGCGGAGCTCGTCTCGCGCGCTCGCCTCCACGAAGCGCTCCACGCTGCCCTCGACGCCGCTCGCGGCCACGTGCGCGGCGGGGGGAATGTCGGCGGGCACCCAGACCACGCGCATGAGCACCAGCCGCGCCGGCAGGCGACGCGCGAGCTCGGTCGCCCGCTCGAACACCAAGGCGGCGCGAGGTGATTCGTCGAGGGCGGCCAAGATCGACGCGATCATGGAACGGCTCTCGTCAGAGGTTCGCAGAGGGGGTGAAGGTGATCGCGCCCAGGGCGACGGGGGCTCCCGCGCGCCTCACCGCGAAGTTCGGGTCGAGCTTCACCGCGGAGGTGCAGTCGCGGGTGCCGTTGGCCATGAACCGCAGCGCGAACGTCTGCGGACGGCCAGGCTCCACGGCGAGCGGCTCGGCCGCGCCCCAGGAGACCGGCTGCAGGCGGTAGCCGCTTGGCGTGAGCAGGCGGAACGCGTCGCGCCGAATCTCGATCGGGGCCGAGCTGCGGGCCTCGATCTCGACGGTCTCCTCGATCAGATAGGCATCGGCCAGGTCGGGGTTTCCCGACCGCTGGCACGACTGGCGCGTCACGGTGAGCTGGACACCGTCGGCCGTCGAGACCGCCGGTCCGCTGGACCGGGCGGGCGCGCGCAGCGTCGCGCACGCGGAGAGAAGGGCGGCGAAGCCGATGGCGAGCGAGCGACGAGTGATCACGAGTGGGCCTCCACGAGGCCCGGCGCGTGCGGGGCCTCCTCCGGCTGCTCGCCGCGCTTGGCGATGAGCAGGAACATCACGGGGACGAGGAACAGCGACAAGAGGGTCGAAGAGGTGAGGCCGCCGACGACGGCCAGGGCCAGCGGTTGGTTGGCCTCGGAGCCACGCTCGAGGCCGATCGCCGTCGGGATGAGGCCGATGACCGTCGCGAGGCTGGTCATCGCGATCGGAACGAACCGCGAGCGCGCCGCCGCCACGATCGCGGTCACCTTGTCGGCGCCCTCACCGAAGCGACGGTTGGCGTCGTCGACGAGCAGGATCCCGTTGGACACCGCGATGCCGATCACCATGAGGATGCCCATGAGCGCCGTGATCGAGAAGCCCTGCCCGGCGGCCATGAGCGCGAGCACGATTCCGACGAGCGACACCGGGATGGTGAAGAGCATCACGAAGGGCAGGCGCACCGACTTGAACTGCGACGCCATGATCATGAAGACGACCATCACGGCGAGGCCCAGCGCGAGGCCCAGCCCCGAAAAGGTCGTGCGCATCAGCTCCACCTGACCGACGAAACCGAAGTGTACGTCGCGCGTGTGCGGGTCGGCGCGCAACGCCTCCTCGAGGTCGTGCGCGACGCTGCCGATGTCGCGCCCCTCCGTCTGCATGAAGACGTGGGCGGCGCGCTGGAGCTGGTTGCGCTCGACGGCGATCGGGCCGACCGAGCGCCGCACCAGGCCATAGGCGCCGAGGCGGACCGGGCGGCCGTCGTCCCCGATGCGCACCGGCAGCTGGGCAAGGGCGTTGAGGTCCGGGACCGCCGCGCCGTCGTAAGCGGAGACGACGTAGTACGACTGGCCGTTGTTCGGATCGATCCACACGCTCGGCGTGTTGATGTTGCCCAGCGTCGCCTCCAAGGTGGTCTGCGCCGCGTCGCGCGCCGTGACGCCCACGAGGCCGCTCTTCGTGCGGTCCGTTTCGATCCGGATCTCGGGATAATCCAGCTGCAGCGACGGGTAGATGTCTCGCACGCCCGGCACCGTCGCCGCGACCTGAGCGATGGCCTTGGCCTGCGCGTCGAGCTCGGCCAGGTTGTCGCCGCGGACCTCGACGACGAGCGGGGCGATGTACCCATTGGCGAAGACGCTCGCCACCAGGCCGCCGGGCCACTGCAGGAGCTCGGTGCCGGGGTAGTCCTCGACCAGGATCTGGCGAATCCGATCGGCGATCTCGCGCTGGCTCTCCTTGCGGTGCTCGGGATCGACCAACGCCAGGCGGATGAACCCCATGTGCGGGCCCGCGTTGGGGCTCGTCATCGCGCTGCGGGCGTTGTTCGGCGAGCCGACGTTCGTCAGGACCAGCTCGACGAGGTCCTTGCCCAGCTTCTGCTGCAGGTCCTGTCCCATGGCGTCGATGCGCTTCGACGCTTCGGCGAGCGACATGCCGGGGCTGAGCCGCACGTAGACGCGCTCCATCGACTCGTCGATCTCGGGAAAGAACGTGCTCGGCAGCTTCGTGGCCGCCCAGCCGCTCGCGATGACGAGGACGATCGACGCGGCGACGACGGTGCGCCGAAACGGGAGCACGCGGCGGAGGGCGCCTGCATAGGTGTTCGCGATCCGATCGATGAACGCCTCGACGGCGCTGCCGAGCCGGCCGTGCTGCGCATGGCCGAGGAAGTACCGACACGCGACGGGCGTCACGCAAACGCTCACGAAGTACGACGCGATCATGGCGACGGCCACCGTGAGCGCCAGCGGCGCGAACAGCTTCTGCGCGAGGCCCGCGAGCAAGAGCACCGGAAGCAGCACGGCCATCGTCGTCAGCGTCGAGGCGAGGACGGGGAGCGCGACGGCGTTCGTCCCGCGGAGCGCGGCCTCGAACGTGCCGAGCCCCATGCGCTGGTGCCGGTGGATGGATTCGAGGACGACGACCGCGTCGTCGACGAGGCGGCCCATCGCCAGCGTGAGGCCGCCCAGCGTGAAGGCGTTCAGCGTCTGCCCCGTGGCGTAAAGGACGATGAGCGTGATGGCGAACGAGAGCGGGATCGCGACCGACACGATCATCGTGCCGCGCACGCTCTGGAGGAAGATCAGGATCACGATCGCGATGAGCACGAGCGCCTGGACGACCTCCTTCCGGAGCCCCTCATACGTCGTGCGCACGAAGGTCGACTGATCGAAGACGGGCAGGACGCGCAGCCCGGCCGGCAGTCCCTTGAGGTCGTGGACGCGCTGCTTGACGGCGTCGACGATCTCCAACGTGTTGCCGCCCGGGACGCGGAGGACGTTGAGGTACACGGCGTTCTGGCCGCCCACGGCCACGGCCTGGGTCTCCGGGGCGCCGCCGTCCTCGACGCGGGCGACGTCGCGGATCTGCACCGAGGCGCCGCCGTGCTTCTTGATGACGGCGTCGCCGATCGCGCGCACCTGCCCGGGGACGGCGTTCGTGTAGACGTTGGCGTCGAACGAGGACGATATGAACTCGCCCGAGGGCAGGAGCGCGTTCGACTCGTGGACGGCCCTGGCGACGTCGGACGAGGTGATGCCGCGCGCCTGCGCGCGCACGGGATCGACGACCACGTTGATCTGCCGCTGCCGGCCGCCGTTGATCGAGGCGCTGGCGACGCCGGGGATGCCCTCGAGGACGGGCTCGATGTTGTTCTGGGCGTAGTCGTAGAGCTGCGGGCCGCTGAGGCCGCCGCCGGTGACGGCCACCTGCACGACGGGGGCGTTCGACGGATCGTACTGCAGCACGAAGGGCGGCAAGACGCCCAGCGACTTCGGCACGGCCGACATCGCGAAGGACACCTGCTGCTGCACCAGCGTCTGCGCCGCGTTCAGGTTCGTGCCCCACTTCAGCCAGACGTAGACGATGCTGAGGTTGTTGCGCGAGACGCTCTGGACGTGGTCGACGCCGGGGGTCGCGCTCACGTACTTCTCGATGCGCCACGTGAGGGTCTTCTCGACGTCCTTGGGGCCGAGCCCCGGCGCCATCGTGCCGACGACCAGCACGGGCGGCGTCAGCTCGGGGAAGGTGTCGACGCTCATTCGCGGCGTGACCACGACGGCGAACACGACGAGGCCGATGGCCGCCATGAGGACGGCGATCGGGTTTCTGAGCGCCAGCGACGTCATCGCACGTCCCGCGCGACCGTGGTGCTGCTGGCGACGCCGGCCGGGGGGGCAATGCCGGGCGGCCGCGCGTCGGCCTCTAGCTTCGCCTCGACCCGATCGCCGTCCTCGAGCAACGCGCGCCCCTCGGTGACCACCGCCGATCCGGCGGCCAGCTTGGGCTCGAGGTACAGCGCGCCGCCGATCTCGCCGAGGACGGGGAACGTCTTGGCGTGGGCGACGTCGTGGTCGACGACGAACATGCTGGCCTTGCTGCCGCGGACGTTGGCCGCGTAGAGCGGCACCTGGGTCGCGGCGCGCGGGGTGCCCACCTCGATGCGCACCTCGCCCGTCGTCCCCACGGGGATCGATCGCGCGGCGTCGGCGATGTCGATCTCGAAGTGGACCGTCCGCGTCGCCGCGTCGGCCGCGGGCGCGCGCCGGCTGATGACGCCCGAGACGTCGCGGTTCGTCGCGTAGGCGTGGACCGTCACCTTCGTCCCGGGCGGGA
This sequence comes from Polyangia bacterium, assembly GCA_035548155.1. Classification (GTDB taxonomy): domain Bacteria; phylum Myxococcota_A; class Polyangia; order Fen-1088; family Fen-1088; genus DASZFV01. The sequence goes on along the minus strand of DASZUD010000118.1, from coordinate 14,372 downwards.
TGAGGTCGAAGTCGATCTCGGGCGCGTCGGCCGTCATGCGCACGGTGCTGCGATCGACGACCGTCACGATGGACGAGCCGGGCCGCACGAAGGCGCCGGGATCGATCGAGCGCTGCGCGATCTCACCCGCGAAGGGGGCGCGCAGGATGCAGTCGCTGACTTGCAGCGCGCTGCGCGTCAGGTTCGCGCGCTCGGCTTCGAGTTGCGCCTCCTCCGAGGCGCTCTGCGAGGCCTTCTGCTCCGCTTCGTTCGGCGACACGAACCCGCCGTCGAGGAGCCCCTGCGTTCGTTCCGACTCGTGCGCCGCGGCCTTCTGGTGCGTGTCGAGCGCCCGCGCGCGCGCGGTGATCGCCTTCACGGAGGCGCTCGCGTCACGGCAGTCCAGCGTCGCCAGCACCTCGCCGCGCTTGACGATCGCGCCGGGGCGGACCAGCACGGTGTCCACGTAGGCCGAGATGAGCTGGGGGCCCACGCTCGCCTGCACCCACGGCTGGAGAGAGCCGACGTAGACGCGAGACGGCCGGTACGTCGCGGCCTTGGCCGCCACCACGGTGACCGGCTTCGGGCGCGACGCCAGCGCGACCTTGTTCGTGCGGCTGTCGGCCCGCCAGATCATGAAGCAGCCCAGCACGAGGACGGCCGCCACGCCGGCTCCGATCACCAGCGGCAGCTTCGAGCGCGGGCTCGGGGTAGGCAGGTCGGTCGCTTCTTCTCGGCTCATGTCGGCGTCGCTCCGTTTTTCATGGTCAGAGGCTCTCGGCGATGCGCCTGCCGAAGGCGGCCCGCGCCCTCGCGAGCTCGAACACACCCAGCGCCTGGCGAATCTCCGCGTCCGTGCGCAGCGCTTCGGCGTCGGCCAGCTCGACGCTGGTGCCGAGGCCGGCCTTGAAGCGGGCGTCGGCCTGCGCGTAGTTCGCGCGCGCCGCTTCGAGCTCGCGCTCGAGCGCCGGCAGGCTCTGGCGCGCGACGTCCAGCGCGGCGTACGCCTGCTGCACGCCGCTCAGCACCGCCTGCTTCGCGAGGTCGGCCTCCGCGCGCAACGCGCGCTCGGCGGCGGCTGACGCGCTCTTGCGCGCGTCGACGGTGCCGTCGAAGAGCGGCCAGCTGAGGACCAGCCCCGCGTCCCAGTTCGGAACGCCCGGCAGGTACCCGTGGCCGGCCGGGCTCGGATCGGTCGCGCTCGACGGCGTGGCGCCGCCCGCGCGCCCGCTGAACGTCGCCGAGAGCTGCAGGTCGGGGCGGAGGAGGGCGCCGATCGCGCGGGTCTGCTGCTCTTGCGCGCGCAGCGCCGCGATGGCCGCGGCCAAGGACGGATCTTTCGCCGAGGCGCGCCGCAGCGCCTCGGCGAGGGCGGGGACGTCGCCGGGCGTCACCGGCGCTTGCGCCGTGTCGAGGAGGAGCTCGGGGCTGCCCACCGCGGCCGCGAGCACGGCCTGCGCCGAGACGAGCCCGCCCGACGCGCGAATGCGCCCCGTCTCGAAGCGGGTCAGATCGGCGTCGGCGCGCGTGAGCTCGATGGGCGGGCGCAATCCCGAGCGAACCCCCGCCGCCGCGAAGTCGCGGTGCACCTTCGCGCGCTCGTAGGCGTCCTCCGACGCCTGCACGACGGCCTTCGCCGCGTTGACCGCGAAGTACGCCTCTTCGACGCCGAGCTGGATGTCGAGGAGCGTGACCTCGGCCGCGCGCTCGGCGACGACGACCTGGGCGTCGGCGGCGGCCGCCTCGGCCGTGATGCGCCCGAAGTCGAAGACCTCTTGGTTCGCGCCCACGGCGGCGAACGTCGAGGCGGTCGGGCCCCACAGCGCGGTCGACGGCGAGCGCGAGTGCGTGCCGCCGATGCGCGGGATGTCGACGACGGACGTGCCGAGGTACGACGCCGTCGTGTTGTTCGTGGTTCCTTCGATGAGCTGCGCGGTGGCGCCGAGCTGCGGGAGCCACTGGGCGCGGGGGATACCGGCGCGCTCACGGCGCTCGTCGATGCGCGCGAGCGCGGCTCGTACGGCCGGCTGGTTCTGGCGTGCAAAGGCGAGCGCCTCGGGCAAGGTCACCTGGCGCGGCTTCGAGCCCGACACGAGCGCCGGCGAGGGACCCTCGGCGGCGCTCGCGCGGATGGAGCCCGCGGTCGCGATCGCGACGGTCAGAGCGAGCGAGATTCGGGGACGCGGTCGCACGAAGCCCCGTGTAGCAACGCGCATGCCCGGAGAAAGAGCCGGGAATTCGCGTCGCGGGTGCGCGCCGTCCAGTCTGCGCGCGGAGAAATTCCTGGCGGTGTCCGGAATTTTTCCGGATCGCATCGGCGCATCGGCGTTCCGGGCGCGGAAATCGTGGCTTTGGGGGCGGGCCTGGCCGGCCTGCTGCTTGCACGGTACGGTCGAGGTATGCGCGGCGCCGCCTCCTCGCGACCCACGGGTGCCAACCACCCGCTCGCACGAAAGGCTCGATCCAGGTACCGCCTCGTCGCGCTCGCCGTCCTGCTCTCCATCGCCGCGGTCGCCTCGCTGGCCTACTGGGACGCGCAGCGGGACTCGGCGGCGGCGCTGAACGATCTCGCGCGCGAGCAGGTGAGCGTCGCCAAGGGCGTGGCGGCGGCGCTGACGACCGACGCGGGCGCGGCGCGCCCCGAGCTGGCGCTGCTCGCGAACTTTCGCGCCGTCGAGCACGATCGCAGCCTCCGCCTGTTCCTGCTCAAGCCCGAGGCGGATCGCCTCATCGGCACCGACGATCTTTCCGTGGTCTCCGAGCCCGTCTCCTCGGCGGTGGCGGCGGGGCTCGAGTCCGTGCGCCTCGGGCGGGAAGAGGCCGCGGCGCTGGGGCTGCCGCCCCGGACGGCCCTCGTGGGGCTGGCCGCCGTGTCGGGCGGCCCGATGTCCGGCTGGCGCGTCGCCGCCGCCGGCTCCGCCTTCCGCGAGCGCGATCGCGAGCGGTGGGCCTATCGCAGGCTGGTGCTCAGCGTGCTGACCTCGGGCGGGCTGGTGCTGGCGTTCGGCGCGTTCGCGCTGCGCGGCCAGCGCAAGGAGCTGGAGCTCGAGCGCGAGCTGGCGATCTCCGAGGCGCGCGAGCAGCAGAACGATCGCCTCGAGCGCGCGAGCCGCGTCGCCACGATGGGCACGCTGGCGATGGGCGTCGCGCACGAGATCTCGACGCCCCTCGGCGTCATCGCAGGCCGCGCCGAGCAGATCCTGCCGCGCGTCGCCGGCGACGAGCGCAACAGCGCCGCCGTGCGCGCGATCCTCGAGCAGACGCAGCGGATCAACCAGATCATCCGCGGCCTCCTGGGCCTGGCACGCGGGGACTGGCTGTCGGCGAAGGGGATCTCCCCCTCCGCCGTCGGGCGCGAGGCGGCCGCCATGGTGTCCCACCGCTTCGCCAAGGCGGGCGTCGCGCTGGAGCTGAGCGTCGGTGACGGGCTGGCCGACGTCCCGGGCGACGCGAGCCTGCTCGAGAACGCGCTCGTGAACCTGCTGCTGAACGCCTGCGACGCGTGCCAGAGCGGCGGACATGTCCGGCTGCGCGTGTCCGGCGACGCGAAGGCGGTGCGCTTCCTCGTCACGGACGACGGCGCCGGCATCTCCAGCAACGACGCGGGCAAGGTGTTCGAGCCGCTGTTCACGACGAAGCCCAGCGGCGCCGGCACGGGCCTGGGCCTCGCCATCGCCAACGAGATCGTGAAGAGCCACCGCGGCACGCTGACCCTCGTGAGCGCGCTCCCGCGCGGCACCGAGGCGTGCATCGAGATCCCCTTGCCCAACGAGCCGGTGGAAAAGACATGAGCACGGAGCGCACGCGCGTCCTCGTCGTCGACGACAACCTCGAGATGGCGGCCACGACGGCGGACTCGCTGGTCGATCGGGGCTACGACGCCGTCGCAGTCTCGAAGGGACGAGAGGCCGTCGCACGGCTCGAGGCCGAGACGTTCCACGCCGTCGTCACGGATCTGCGGATGCCCGATCTGGACGGCCTCGGCGTGCTGGCCGCGTCGCGCGGGCTGGATCCGGAGCGGCCCGTGATCGTGATGACCGCGTTCAGCGCGATCGACACGGCCGTCGAGTCGATCCGGCGCGGCGCGTACCACTACCTCACGAAGCCCTTCAAGACCGAGGAGCTGGCGATCTTCCTCGGGCGCGCCCTGGCCGAGAACCGGCTGCGCCGCGAGGCCACGGCGCTTCGGACGACGCTGAAGCAGCGCTTCGCGGCCACGAACCTCATCGGCGACAGCGCGGCGATGCGCACGGTCGTCGCGGTGATCGAGCGCGTCGCGAACGCCGACGTTCCCGTGCTCGTGACGGGGGAGACGGGGACCGGCAAGGGCGTCGTCGCGCGCGCGCTGCACGCCGAGAGCAAGCGCCAGGCGGGCCCGTTCGTCCCGATCAACTGCGCGGCCTTGCCCGAGGCGCTGCTCGAGTCCGAGCTCTTTGGCCACGTGCGCGGCGCGTTCTCGGGCGCGACCGCCGACCGCGCGGGCCTCTTCGTCGAGGCGCACGGGGGCACGCTGTTCCTCGACGAGATCGGCGAGATGCCCATCGCCCTGCAGTCGAAGCTGTTGCGCGCGCTCGAGAGCGGCGCCGTCCGGCCCGTGGGGGCGAACCGCGAGCGCACGGTCGACGTCCGCGTCGTCGCCGCGACGAACCGCGACTTGCGCAAGAGCGTCGAGGCGGGCACGTTCCGCGAGGACCTCCTCTACCGCCTCGACGTCGTCACGATCGGCATCCCGGCGATTCGCCACCGCCGCGAGGACATTCCGGCGCTGCTCGGCCACTTCCTCGAGCAGGCCCGGCAGCGCCACCCGCACACGCCGGCGCGCACGTTCAGCCCGGCCGCGATGGACGCCCTCACGAGCTACGCGTGGCCCGGGAACGTGCGCGAGCTGGCCCACGCCGTCGAGCGCGCCGTGCTGCTGGCGCCGCGCGGGGAGATCGCGCGCGACGATCTGCCGGAGGCCGTCTCGCGCGCCGAAGCGCCCCGCGGGTTGGAGTTCAAGGGGGAGGTCATGCCCATCCGCGAGCTGCAGCGGCTCTACGCGGCGTGGGCGCTCGCGCAGCTCGGCGGCCAGCGCGGCCGCACCGCGGGACGCCTGGGCATCGACGGCAAGACGCTCGCGAAGTGGCTGAGCGACGAGACGGCCCCGCGCGCGTACGCCAGGGGCGAAGACCCGGCCGGGGTGGTAGATGATGACACGGACGCCTGACCGGTGATTGCGTGATCCCTCACTTCGAACAACCCGAGCTGCACCTCGGGCCCTTCACGGTCCACGCCTTCGGGGCGCTGGTCGCGACGGCCGTGCTCGTGGGCGCCCGCATCGTGGAGCGCCGCGCGGCGGCCGCCGGTCTTCCCGCGCGCGACGTGCGCCGCTTCCTCGAGTGGACGCTGATCGGCGGGTTCGCCGGCGCGCACCTCGTGGATCGCCTCGTCTACTTCCCGGGCGAGACGATGCGCGACCCCCTCAGCCTCTTCCGGTTCTGGGAGAGCCTCTCGTCCTTCGGCGGCTTCCTGGGCGGCACCGTGGGCGCGCTGCTGTTCTTGCGCCGCCACGTCCCCGCGGGCAGCCGGTGGCCCTTCGTCGACAGCTTCGCGTACGCGTTCCCGTTCGGGTGGATCTTCGGTCGAACGGGCTGCTTCGTCGCCTTCGACCACCCCGGGCGACCCACGAGCTTCTTCTTGGGGCAGCAATACCGAGACGGCGTCGTCCGGCACAACCTGGGCCTCGAAGAGGCGCTCTACACGGTGCTCATCGCCGCCTTGTTCTTCGTCCTGGGAAGGCGGCCCCGGTACGCGGGCTTCTTCCTGGGGGTGTTCATGGTGCTCTATGCGCCGTTCCGGTTCGCCGCCGACTTTCTTCGCATCGTCGACGTCCGCTACGGGGGGCTGACCCCGGGGCAGTGGGGCTGCATCGCGCTCGCGCTCGGCGGCGCGGCGATCCTGATCGTCCGCCGCGGCGCCCCGGCCACGGCGGCGTGACTCTCAGAGGGTCGTTCCGACGTTGCCGATCGTGATGCTGGGGCCGAAGAGGAAGGACCAGTGGCTCGCCAAGGGACCGGTGTTGGTCACCGTGTTCTCGTGAACGTCGCCGCGCAGCTCGTAAGCGATCCAGGCGTGCAGGTTCACCGACGCCTGTGAGGTCTCGCCGCGGTTGCCGATGGGCACGGCCACGCCCAGGCCACCCAGCACGGCCAGCGTGCGTGGAAAGCCCGGCGTGGCCGCCAGGCCGATGCCCATCGCCCCGAGCTCGAGGCCGACCAGCCCCTCCTGCCCCTCGCGATCCAGCCACGTCAGGCGCGAGAGCGCGCCGAAGTTCAGCGTCAGCACGTCGCTGGGCGCCGTGATGCGGAAGAGGCCCGTGGGGATCGCCGCCGTCGCGTAGAAGCGAAGGTGACCTTGCCCGACGACGATCGACCACTGGGCGGCGGGCATGTGGGCGTAGACCTGGGATCCGGCGTTGTGCGCTTCGTCGCGCGCCTCGTCGACGACGTGCGCGACGCGCACGACGAGACGATCGAACTGCGCGCGCACGCCGTGAATCCAGAACACGCGCGGTTCGCGGCCCGCGCGCAGGATCATGCGCTCACTGACGTGGGCGTCGGCGCGCGGCGTGTCGTCGACCTTCGTGACCGACACGTCGACCGTGACGTCCTGCGTGCCGTCCTCGGGCTTGAAGCGCTCGCGGTGGATCACCAGGCGGCAGCTGTCGCGCTGGGCGTAGGGGATCGACGCCTCGGCGCCCGGCGCGATGCGCTGAGGGCGCCCGTCGCGGTCGGCGCAGATCAGCTCCAAGAGCGGCGCCTTGTCGAGCAGCGAAACGGCCAGGGCGACGGGGACGCTGGCCTCGCGCACGGGCCGCTGCACGGCCTCGGTGACGACGCCGAGATCGGTGTTCGCGAACGACGACGGCAGCGAATCGAAGCGATAGCCGAAGCGAAGCGACACGAGGCCGCCGGCGCTCTCGTCGCCGCGGACCAGCACCTTGCGCCCGTCGAGGCGCACGCTGTACGCGCCTTCGACGGGCAGCGGCACGAGGCGCGCGTGGTCGCCGACGGCCGGTGTGTGCAGCTCGGCCTCGCGGTTGGTCGGAATGAAGGAGATGCGGCCGAAGCCCGCCAGCTCGAGCGTCGCGCGCGGCTGCGGCGCGGCGCGGGTCTCGATCTCGGCGCTCGCGATGACGGAGCCGTCGGGCTCGGGCCGCGTCGCCATCACGGTGAGCTGCGCGTCCTCGACGTCGCCGACGCCGAGCTGGACGTACGTCGCATCGCCTTCGCGCACGGTGCGCTCGACGTGGGCCGTGCCGCCGTTGGCCGTCCAGCGCAGCTCCCGGGCGTCGGCGCCACACCGGCCGTCGAGGCGAACCACGACGCGCGCCGCCTCCGCGTGGCGCAGCGGCGGCCCCGACACGACGGCGGCGCCGCAATGGACGACCGGGACCGTTCGCACGAGCGACGTGTCGAGCGCGTCGCCGCGCGCGACGAAGTAGTGCGGTGCCAGGCGCAGGCGCACCGTGACGCTGGTGGCCGCGCCCGCGACGGAGCGGGCGACGACCGCTCCATCATCGGACTGCCACTCGCAGCGGGCCGGGGCGCACTCGACCGCGCTGACCGCGTCGGGCCGCGCCACCGGCAGCCGCCCGACGCCGCTCGAGAGATCGAGCGCCGCCGTGGGCGCGAGCAGCCGGTCGATCACGAAGCGGGCCGGGCGCAGCGGCGCGGGCGCCGATGGAGGTCCGCTCGGCAGAGGGGCGGGCGACCACGCGAAGGTGGCGTCGGTCGGGATGTCCTTCGGAACCGCCAGCGCGCACGTCTCGGCCTTCTCGCCCTTCGCGAGCGGAGCCGCGGGCGCGGGCGTGACGCAGGCGTCGGCGCCCGCGCGCGTTCCCGCGTGCCACTCGACGCGAACGCCGCGCAGGTGCGCGCCGCGGAGCTCGAGGCGCCCCTGGTCGAGGAACCACGTCGTCCCCGCGGCGTCGAGCTCGGGCGGCGATGACGGCGCCTCGGCGGCGCGGGCGGGCCCGCTCGCGAAGGCTTGTGACAGGGCGACTGCGACGACGGGGAGGAGGCGGGAGATCGGGCCTTTCGGCGGCATGCGCAGGCCCACGCCGAGCAAGCGTCGAGCCAAGCGCGCCCGGCGCGGCGCGGGCCGCAAGCCTGCTTACCTGGCCGCGCGCCGTCAAAAAACCTGACTGTTCAAGCTGCCCCCGCTCGCTTTCTGAGCGGTCGCGCCCGTGGAAGGCCGACGCGGCGGCGGGCCCCTCGCTTGCTTCGAGCACCTCCACGACTTTCGACGTCGCGGAGGGGGCATGAAGCGTTTCGTTGGTTCGATTTTGCTCGTGAACCGGATCGCCATCGCCAGCCGGGGCTCGCAGCGGCCGGAGCACGACGGGCACGACGAGTCGCCGCTGTCGAAGAACCGGCGGGACGACCTCCTGATTCGCTGAGGCGGCGTGCCGCGCTTGGCGGTATCTTAAGAAGCTACGCACCATGAACGTTCAGGTCCTCATCGCCGACGACGAGCCGCTCATCCGCCGCTCGGTCAAGGGTGCGCTCGTCGAGGAGGGCTTCCAGGCCACGGAGGCCGCCTCGGGCGCGGAGGCGTGGGAGCGGTTCCGCGAGGATCGCCCCGACGTCGTCCTGCTGGATCTGCGCCTCGGCGACGTCGACGGCCTGGAGCTGCTGCGCCGCATCCGGCAAGAGGCGCCCGACGTGAAGGTCGTGCTGATCTCGGCGCACGGCTCGATCGAGAGCGCCGTCGCCGCGATGAAGCTGGGCGCGTACGACTTCATCAAGAAGCCGTTCGAGCTGGACGAGATCGTCGCGGCCGTGCGCAACGCTGCGCGCACGAACGCGCTCGAGAACCGCGTGGCCTACTTCGCGGCTCAGGAGAAGAAGCGCGCGGGCGGCGCCGCCTTCATCCACGGCGATCCGGTGATGGCGCGGCGCCTCGACGAGATCCGTCTCATCGCGGGCAGCCCCGTTCCCATGGTGCTGTTGCTCGGCGAGAGCGGCACGGGCAAGCAGGGCGTCGCGCGCATGCTGCACGAGCAGTCGTCGCGAGCGGCGGGGCCGTTCGTCGAGCTCAACTGCTCGGCGATCCCCGAGAGCCTCGTGGAGAGCGAGCTGTTCGGGCACGAGCGGGGCGCGTTCTCGGACGCGCGCGAGCGCAAGCCCGGCCTGGTGGAGATCGCCGACGGCGGCACGCTGTTCCTCGACGAGATCGGCGACATGGGCCTGCCGGCGCAGGCGAAGGTGCTGACGTTCCTCGAGCAGCGGACGTTTCGGCGCATCGGCGGCACGACGTCGCGCCGGGTCGATACGCGCGTCGTCGCCGCGACGAACCGCAACCTCGAGCAGATGGTGCAGGCGCGCACGCTGCGCGAGGACCTGTACTACCGGCTGAACGCCATCACGGTGCGGCTGCCGCCGCTGCGCGAGCGCCGCCGGGACATCTCGCCGCTCGCGCAGCACTTCCTGGCCGAATCGTCGCGGGAGCTCGGACGGCGCTACCGCTCGATCGCCCCCGAGGCCATGAACATCCTCGAGCGCTACCACTGGCCCGGGAACGTGCGCGAGCTGCGCTCGATCATCACGCGCGCCGTGCTGCTGAACGACGCGGAGGTGCTCCTGGCCGAGCAGCTGCCCGTCGAGCTGGTTTCGGCCGTGCTGGCGGCGCCGCCCGTCCCCGCCGCGGCGGGCGCCGAGGCGAGGTCCATCCCGACGCTGGAGGAGATGGAGCTCGGTCACATCCGGCGCGTGCTCGAGATCTGCGGCGGCAATCGCACGGTCGCCGCGCAGCACCTCGGCATCACGCGCCAGACCCTCGCGAAGAAGATCGGTTTAAAGGAAGACGCCGGCTGATTAGAAGTGGCAGCCGCGCCACAGCCAGCGGAGCGCGGTGGGAAAGTCGCGCTCGCCGTCGACGGGCGGGTAGTGCGCCCCGGAGCCGATGACGAGCCGCCACTGGTTGCCCTTGGCGTCCAGCTGGTTCGCGACGTTCGTGTTGATGACGATCCACATGCCGCGGTTGTCGGCGAGATCGTTCGTCGACGTGAGCAGGCTGACGCGCAGCACGCGCGGGGCCGCGTTCTTGATGACCTGCACCCAGTCGACGCCATACGTGGGCGCGGCGCCGAAGCTGGTGTTGTCGCCGAGGAACTTGTGGACGTCGTTCGGCCGGTTCCACAGCACCTCCCAGCCCTGGCCGCCGCTGGCGCTGTAGCCGACGATCGACCAGGCCTCCGGATCGCGCGAGATGCTGTACTTGCCGAAGATGGCGGCGGGCAGCAGCTCGTCGAACAGGAACGTCGTGTACTTCGGCGTCGGCGGATCGTACGTCTGCACGCGATCGCCGTCGGACGGCGGATCGACGAACAGCGCGACGGTCGGCGGAAGGTCTTTGGACGCCGTCAGGTTGTCGAGGACGGTGGCCGCGTGGAAGTCGGTCAGGAACTGGTTGCCGTCCCCGAACAGCAAGAAGATCGCGGGCTGGCCCGGCACGTAGTTGGCCGAGGTGTAGATCCAGTATGGGAAGTGCTGGTTGTACGTCTTGCTGGCGAAGCTGGCCTTCGCCGTGACGGTGCCCGCCTTGACGCCCGCGCCGAGCTTCCACTCGGGCGGATCGCTGGTCGCCGCGAGGTTGCTCTTGCCGTCGCCGGCCGTGCCGGGCGTGCAGGTGATCGGTCCGAACAGCGTGGGCGCGTCGGTCCCGCCGTCGGACGCCGCGTCACCGCCGGCGTCGTGGGATCCGACGTCACCGGCATCGGCGCCGCTGCCGGCGCCGCCGGTCGTTCCGGCCGCCGCGCCGCCGCCGCCTGCCGCGGCGTCGGCGCCTGCGCTGCCGGCCGTCCCCGCTCCGGATGATCCGGCGGAGCCCGAGGTGCCGGCGGTGCCGCCGTTGCCGGCGCCGCCGTCTGCGCCTGCTTGGCCCGACCCTCTAGGGGAGCTGTTGCTCGCGCAGGCGGACAGCGTGAGAGCCACGAGCGAAGCCGCAATACGAAATTTCCAACGACTGTGTTTCATCGACGACGCGCGCGATCGTACCGAGAGTGAGCGCCTGAGACAATGACGACGTTTCGTCGCAGCGCGAGGGTTGCGCTTTGCCTGATGGGCTCGTTAAGGTGCGCGCCATGCGAACAACCCATCGAGCGCTCTTCACCTTCCTCACCGTCGGCGCTGCCGTCCTTGCGACGCCGCGCGCGAGCTTCGCCGATCTCGAGCTGCCGCGGCCCAGCCCCGGCGCCAAGATCACGCAGCAGGTGGGCCTCACCGACGTCACCGTCGACTACAGCAGCCCGGGCGTCAAAGGCCGCAAGATCTGGGACGGCCTCGTGCCGTACGGAAAGCTGTGGCGCACGGGCGCGAACACGGCGACGAAGATCACCTTCAGCAAGGACGCGACGTTCGCCGGCAAGCCCGTCGCCGCCGGCACGTACGCGCTGTTCACGATCCCCGCGAAGGGCGCGTGGACGGTGATCCTCAACAAGAACGCCAACCAGCCGGGCACGGGCCAGGACTACAAGCAGGATCTCGACGTGCTGCGCGCGCAGGTCACGCCGAAGGCCGCGCCGTTCCGCGAGCGCCTGGCCTTCATCTTCTCCGACATGACCGACGACAAGGCGTCGCTGGATCTCGAGTGGGAGAAGCTCCGCCTGTCGATCCCGATCGTCGTCGCCACCGAACAGCAGGCGCTGGCCAACATCCAGAGCGCGCTGGACAACACGTGGCGCACGTACGCGAACGCCGCGCGCTACATGCTGGAGACGAAGAAGGACTACGACACGGGCCTCAAGTACGTAGACCAGTCGCTGGCGCTCAAGGAAGACTGGTACAACCTGTGGTTCAAGGCCGAGCTGCTGGCGGCCAAGGGCAACTACAAGGACGCCGTCGCGACGGCCGAGAAGGCGGACGCGCTGGGCAAGAAGTCGGGCAACTTCTTCTTCCAGGGCGACGTCGAGAAGGGCATCGCGGGCTGGAAGAAGAAGGTCAAGTAGCAGGGCCGCCCATGACCCGGCGGTAGATCGCCTCGTAGCGGTCCACCGCCGGATCGACGCGGAACATCGTCTCGGCGCGCGCGCGGGCCGCCGCGCCGAAGCGCGCGCGCAGCAGGCCGTCCTCGAGGAGGCGGAGCGCCGACGCCGACATCGCCGCGACGTCGCCTGCCGCGTGCAGGAACCCGACCTCACCGTCGGTGACGACCTCGGGCAGGCCGCCGACGTTCGACGCGACGACGGGCACGCCCGAGGCCAGCGACTCGAGCGCCGCGAGGCCGAAGCTCTCGCTGGCGCTGGGCAGCAGGAACACGTCCGCGCCCGCGAGCAGCGCGGGCAGGTCGTCGCGCTCGCCGAGGAAATCGACGTCGCCGGCGAGACCGAGCGAGGCGGCGAGGGCTTCGACTGCGGGCCGCGCCGGACCATCGCCGACGAGGCGCAGGCGCGCGGGCCGGCGCGTGCGCACGGCCGCGAACACGCGCACGACGTCCTCGACGCGCTTGAGCGGACGGAAGTTCGAGACGTGGACGAGGACGGGGACGCCGTTCGTCGCAGGCGGCGCCGCGGCGGGCGAGAAGCGGCGCGCGTCGACGAAGTTCGGCACGACGTCGATCGCGAACGATTCGGGCAGCGCCAGGTGCCGGCGCGTCACGTCGGCCAGCCAGCGCGACGGCACCGTCACGGCGTCGGCGCCCCGCACGGAGAAGCGCGTGAGCGGCCGGAACGCCGGGTCGACGCCCACGAGCGTCGTGTCCGTCCCGTGCAGCGTCGTCACGACGCGGATGGGGCGCGCCGGCTGCTCGGTCGCCAGCACCTGGCGCGCCAGCTCGGCGCTGGTGGCGTGCGGGATCGCGTAGTGCGCGTGGACGACGTCGAGGCCTTCGCGCTGGGCGACCTCGACGATCTTCGCGGCGAGCGCCAGCGTGTAGAGGTCGTGCCGAAGCTGCGGGTAGGCCGGCGCCTCGACGCGGTGGAAGTCGACGCCCGCGCCGTCGGCGGGAAGGCGCCCAGGCCGCTCGTCGCTGAACACGTGGACGGCGTGCCCGCGCCGGGCCATCGCGGCGGCGACCTCGGCGGCGACGACGCCGCTGCCGCCGAACGTCGAGAAGCACGCGACGCCGATCTTCAGCGGCGCGCCGCTCACGGCGTGAGCTCCTGAACCGCGACGGGGAACGCGTTCCCCGCGAGGCGCTCGAGCACGAGGCGGCGCAGCGCCGCCCCGCCGAGCCGCGCCGCCAGCGACGGCCACGCGTAGCGGCGCTCTTGCGGGACGCCTTCGGGCGCCAGCGCGGCGACGACCTTGTCGAGACGCGCGAGCGCCGCCGCGTCGCGGGTGGCGAGGGCGCGCTCGTAGCGCGCGAGCAGCCGGCCGAGCGCGTGGTCGATGCTGCCGCGCGACCGCGCCACGGCGCGCGAGGCGCCGCCGTCGACCGCGAGGAGGGCGCGCGCGATCTCGTCGACGGCCGGGGCGATCCCGGCCGCGCGGGCGCGCAGCGCGTCCGGCGTCGGTTGCCCGGCTGAAGTTGCGACGGAGCGCGAGGCCGCGAGGCGCGCGACGAGCTCGCCGCGCGGGCGCTCGGCGTCGGCGGCCGCGAGGCCGAGGGCGTCGAGGCGGCGGCGCGTGGGCGCGTCGACGACGCGGAAGCGGGCGCGCGGCACGATCAGCGGCTGCGGCACGCCCAGCCGATCGTAGACGGGTCCGAGCTGCGCGAAGTAGCTGACCTCGGCGGGGCCGCCCACGTACGCCGCCGTGGGCAGCAGCGTGTCCTGCACCAGCGGGCGCAGCTGCGCCGACGTCGAGAACCTGAGCGGCTCGGCGGAGAGGGCGCGGCGAATCTCGGCGTCCTCGACCGTGGTGCGCACGCCCGCGAGCTCCCAGCGAGCGCCCGCGCGCTTGAGCCGGTAGCGCGGTCCGCGCGCGTCGCGCTCGTGAAAGAAGAGCAGCGCGCAGCCCTCACGCACGGGGATCTGCCGGCCGAAGCCCGCGGTCGCGAGGGCCTCGCCGCGCGCGTGCAGCACGGCCTCGATGCCGCCGGCGTCGTCGAGCGCGCGGGCGTAGAGCGGCGCGGCCGCGGCGGCGACGCGCGGGTCGCGCGGATCGAAGATCAGCAGACCGTCCTCGGCGAAGATCGTCGCGAGCACACCGGCGAACGCCGCGGCCAGCGGGCGTCCGGGCTGGTAGTGCGCGCGGACGAGCGCGACGACCTCGGCGGCCGCCTGCCCCTCGCCCAGCGCCTCGGCGAGGCGATCGACGAGCGGCGCGATCTCGGGCCCGAGGCGACGATGCGCGATCGAGACGCGCGCTTCGGCCGCGGGCTCGGCCGGCAGCGACAGCGTGACCGGTTCGCCGTCGGTTCCCTGCACGTGACACGACGCGATCTCCGCGTAGTCGTGATCCTCCGTCTGC
>DASZUD010000117.1:0-2959 GCA_035548155.1 Polyangia bacterium | reverse complement strand
GGAGGCGCGCCATGAATCGGCGCCGAGCGCGGCGCCGACGGCGGTGTGCCCCGCCAAGCCGGCGGCGACCCGCGCCAGCCACCCGACGCGGGCGGCGTACCCCGCCACCCACCCGCGCGAGGCGGCGCCCCTCGCCAACCGCCCGCGGGCGCCCCGCGGTACGGCCCGCCCCAGGCGCGGCGCGGCGGGTAGTAGTAGCCGTGAATCACCGGCGGGAAGTGGCGGTACGGATAGTACGGCCCGTACCACCAGCCGACGCCGAAGCCCAAGCCGACGGTGACGTACGGTGGATACGCCGCGTACGAGTATCCGCCGTCCTGGATCCGTTCGAACGCGGTCTGCTCCTGCACGACTTGCCCCGAGGCGTTCACGCTCCAGTCGAGCGCGAAGCCCCCGAGGTTCTCCGGCTGGCCCATGCCGGGTGGAACGGCGAAGTAGATGTCGAAGACGTTCGCGGCGCCGGGCGCCACGGGGTACACGGGACCTTCGCCAGCGTTCGTGTTGAGGAACGCCGGCGACTGCGGAGGCAGGCCCGGCGCCGTGACGAACTGCTGTCGCCCGTCGACCTCCCACTGAACGGCGCTGCCGTTCGAGACGGCGAGCCGCGCGTGCAACAAGCGCTGCGAGCCACCCTGCCCGTTGTCGAAGTCGGTGAAGCCGAACGACGTGACGTACACCGTGCCCTGCGGCGCACTGGGCGGCACCGGATATTGCGCCGCCGGACCGCCCCCAGCGCTGGGCCCCACGGGCACGTAAGCGTATTGGTGCGCGCAGCCGGCGCCGAGCGCGGCCACTGCCGAGATCACGACCAGGAACAGAAAACGAATCGAGCGCATGGGCGGCCTCTCCTGCGCCTCAAATATAGAGGCGAATCGCCTCGGGAAAAGCCCGATGCGCGGCGCTGCGTGATCGCGATCAAGGCGTGGCCGCGGCCGAACCGAGCGCCGCGGCGGCGGTTACGGAACGAGCTTCGCCATCTCGCTCGCGGCCAGGAGCCACGCGCCCTGGCCGAACGGCGTCGTCGAGCCGGCCGTTGCCGCCGCGGGGCCCGCGCCCACGGGCTGCACCCAGCCGACCTTGCCGTTCGCGTCGAGAACGCCTTGCAGCCCCGTCCAGGCCTTCTGGACGACCGGCAGGTACGTCGCGCGATCGAGCAAGCCGTTGTTGATGCCCCACGCGATCCCGTACGTCATGAGGCCCGTGCCGCTGGTCTCCTTGTTCGGGTACTGCGTCGGCACGAGGATGTTCGAGCGCCACATGCCGTCCTGCTGGTCCTGCGCCTTCTTGAGCGCGACCGCCATCGCGCCCAGCATCTTCACGTAGTCGGCGCGCTTGGCGTCGTCGGCGGGCAGGTACTGCAGCACGCGCGCCGTGCCGGCGATCACCCACCCGTTGCCGCGCGCCCAGAATTCGTTTCTGTGCGTGTCGTCGCGGTACATGAGGCCCGCGTTCGCGTCCCAGAGGAAGGCGTATGTGTCCCACCACATCGCGTCCAGCACCTGGAAGTACTTCTTGTCGCCCGTCGCGGCGCCGAGGCGGACGAAGCTGGGCGGCACCATGAACAGCGCGTCCTCCCACCACCATTCCTTACGGCCGGCGGGCGGGTTCGCGACCAGCTGATCGAACGACGGCTTCGCGCCGTTCAGCATCGCCATGTTCGCGGGCGTCGGATCGAGGAGGAACGCGTCGAAGTACGTCTGCGCCGCGCACTGGTCGTCGCCACGCGAGGCGGCGCCGTTCACCAGCGTCCAGCCCGCGCCCGCCCAGTTCTTGATCGCGGTCAGGTACTTCGCTTCGTGCGTGAGCTGGTAAGTGGCCATGATGCCCGTCCAGTACACGCCGTGGATCCAATCCTTCTCGCCGTCGATGCTCTGCAGCGAGTAATCGGCGACCTTGCGCATGAGCGCGACGACGTCGGCGGAGAGCGCGACGCCGCCGTCGCCGCCGCCATCAGTCGCGGGCTTCGCATCGGCGCCGCCGTCGGGTCCGGTACCGGCCGCGCCCGTCGTGCCCGCGCTGCCGGTGGTGCCGGCCGCGCCCGTCGAGCCAGCGTTGCCCGTCGTCCCCGCGGTGCCCGTCGTGCCGGCGGCGCCCGTCGTGCCGGCGTTTCCCGCCGAGCCCGTGAGGCCAGCCGAGCCCGTGGTGCCGGCGGCGCTCGTGCCCGCTGCTCCGGTCTGACCGCCGGGAGACGAGCTGCCGCAGGCGAGCGGCGCGAAGAGGAGAGCTCCGAAGACGATGCGCTTGGCAGCAGTGACCATTCTCAAGGCTCCTTCGAGTAGAAATCGCCGTAGACCTTCGCGACGGCCATCTTCCCGGCATCGGTGAAGTGCGGACCGCCGCCGGTGAAGACGTCGCAGCTCGGGGCGTAGAGCTTCGGCGCCGCGCGCACGAGCTTCGGGTGGTTCGCGACGACGGTCTGGATGGCCGCGTCGACGAACGGCTGCACGACGTCCTCCGTGCTGGTGCAACCGCCGCCCATCGCGTTGTTCGGCGCGCGCAGCATCGTCATCAGATCGATCTCGACGACGCTGGGGAATTTCCCCTGCACGGTCTGTACGAGCTTCTCGAGCTGCGTGACCCACTGCGCGGCCGTCGTGTACGTCCAGTTGACACCCGTGAAGATCACGCGCTGGGGCATCGTCGACTTCTGCGCGCACGCCGAGAGCATCGGCAGGCTCCAGGTGGTGCCGCTCGGATCGGCCCACGTCTCGACGAAGGAGGTGCTGGGCGTCGTGGGCGCCATCGCCTCCCACTTCGCGTCGTCCACGTAGGTCTCGAAGCCCGAGACGAACCAGTCGTGCGTGACCGAGACGCCGAGGATGAGGTTGCAGGCGTACGTCTTCGCAGACGGGAAATCCGAACCGGCCGTGCCCGCCGCGCCGGTCGAGCCAGCGGTGCCCGTCGCGCCGGCCGCGCCCGTCGCGCCGCCCGCGCCGGTCGTGCCCGCGCTGCCCGTCGT
>DASZUD010000116.1:0-14493 GCA_035548155.1 Polyangia bacterium | reverse complement strand
GCCTGCTGCGGCGAAGGCGTCGCCCGCGACGTCGGACTCCGTCAAGCGCGGCGTGCTGCCCTCGGGCTCGCGCGAGGCCTATCCGGATCAATGAACTGACTTCGGTTCCTGGTATTCTCCGGCCGTAACGTGCGGGCGCTTCTGGTGCGATTGGCGATGCTCACGCTCGTGGCGCTGGTCACGCCCAGCGCGCGCGCGCTTGCCGACGACGCGACCGCGCAGGCGCGCTCGCACTACGAGATGGGCCTCAAGCTCTTCGACGCGCGCGAGCACGATCAGGCGCTCATCGAGTTCCAGGCGGCGAACGATCTCAAGCCGCGGCCCGCCGCGCTGTTCATGATGGCGCAGTGCGAGTACCTGCTGGGCAACCTCAAGGCCGCGCGCGCCCACTACGCACGCTACGCCACGGAGAACCCCGACGGCGAATTCGTCGAGCTCGCGAAGGACCGCATCCAGAGCATCGACAAGCGGCGGAGCAAGTTCGTCATCAACACGGTGCCCGACGACGTGACCGTGCGGATCCGCCAGGTGGCCGGCGCCGACGGCGCGGCGGCCGCGTGGGCGCCGCCCGTCGACGTCTCGGGGCAAGCGCCCAACAACTTCGACGTGCCGCGCGGCCGCTATCGCATCGACGTCACGAAGCGCAACTACCAGGGCCAGACGCGCATCGTCGACGTCGATGTCGCCGAGACGAAGCCGCTCTTCTTCAAGCTGGATCCGATTCCCGCGCGCCTCGAGATCGAGACGGCGCCGCCGTCGGCGACGCTGTACGTGAACGGCAACCGCGCGCGAAACCCGTACCGCCAGGACGTCTCGCCCGGTCACGTCGAGATCTTCGCCGAGGCGCCCGACCACGAGAGCCGCACCGTCGACTTCACGCTGTCGCCGGGTGAGCAGAAGCGCCTCCTCGGCAAGGACGCGCTCCGCTTGTCTTATGCGCAGCGCTCGGGTCGACCCGAGCTCATCGTCGCCTCGGGCGTCATGGGCGGCCTCGTCGGCGCGGGCGCTGTCGCGGCGGCCATCGGCAAGGACCTCGAGGATCCGGGCGTGGCGTCGGTGCTGCTGATCACGGGCGGCGGCCTGTCCGGCTTCGTCGCAGGTGCGCTCATCGCGACGCCGCTCGTCCGCTACATTCCCGACAACCGCGCGCTCTACATCATGGGCGACATGTGGATCGGCGCGCTCGAGGGCTTCTCGGCGGGCATCATCTGGCGGCAGGTGCACGCGAGTCACCAGGAGGTCGCGCCGCCCTGTCTGGGGCCGAACCCGTGCCGTCCGACGCTGGGCGAACAGCTCCGCTCGGGCTTCGTGGGCAGCCTGCCCGGGCTGGCGATCGGTCTGACCACCGGCGTGCTCACCGCGGACCGCGCGCCGACGTACGGGCGCGCGACGTTGATTCAGAGCGCGGCGCTGGGCGGTCTCTTCACGGGGGCGCTCGTTCAGCTGGCGACGCAGTGGGTCCCGTACGGCGAGGGTTGGGACTTGTCCACTCGCCAGGTGGAGAGCACGACGAAGCCCGACTCATCTTCTTGCATCGACCCGACGCCCGTCGGCACGTCGGGCGTGCTTTGGCAGTGCACGGCCCACACCAACAGCGTTCTCGATCTCACTCCGGGCGCGCTCATCGGGTTGAACGTCGGGCTTGCCGCAGGGCTGCTCGGCGCGTACCTGCCCGATCAGACGAAATACGGACCGACGTGGAGGCGCGTCCTCCTGATCGATCTCGCGGCGGCCGCCGGCGCCATCGGCGGCGCCGTCGCCGGTTGCGTCGCGAACACCGACCACTGCCTCAAGACGGACCCCAGCCCCTCGGCGCGCGCGATCTCGGCGGGCTCCGCGCTCGCGGGCGGCGGGCTTGGCCTTCTCGCCGGCGTGCTCCTCACGCGGCACCTCGACGAAGAGCAGCAGACGCCGAGCACCGTGGCGTCGACGCTGACGCTCATGCCGATGTTCTCGGCGAGCCGCGGCTCCCTCCCTGGGCTCAGCGCCGCGGCGTCATTCTGAATCGATGTGCCGGCGGGGCGGCGGCGGCCTCGAATGACCGAAGAGCGGCTCAGATCTCGAAGCCGAGGCCGCGCAGCTCGCTCTCGAGCGCGGAGAGCTCGCGCAGCACGCCCGCGGGCGCGGGCCCGCCCACGACGGTGCGCGCCGCGACGGCCCGCGAAGGATCCAGCGCCTCGAGCACCTTGGGCGTGAGCTTCGCGTCGATCTCGGCGAGGTCCGCGACGTCGAGCGCGCGCAGCGACACGCGTCGCTCCTCGGCGCGCTTCACGAGCTTGCCCACGATCTCGTGCGCCGTGCGAAAGGGCATGCCGCCGCGCACGAGCTCCTCGGCCAGATCCGTCGCGCCCAGCGCCGGATCCTCGGCCGCGGCGCGCATGCGCTCGGTGCCGAACTCCAGCGTCTCGATGAGGCCCGGCATGACCGCCAGGACCTGCCGCGCGGTCTCGACGGCGTCGTAGAACGGCTCCTGCGTCTCCTGCAGGTCTTTGTTGTAAGCCAGCGTGAGGCCCTTGCTCACGGTGAGCAGCGCCACGACGTCGCCCACGACGCGCGCGGGCTTCGCGCGCAGGAGCTCGGCGATGTCGGGGTTGCGCTTCTGCGGCATGAGCGAGCTGCCCGAGCAGTACCCCTCGCCGAGCCGCACGAAGCCGAACTCGGTCGTCGACCACAGGACCAGCTCTTCGCCGAGGCGCGACGCGTGGACGCCGAGCAGCGCGCAGGCGAAGGCGATCTCGGCGGCGAAGTCGCGATCGGACACGGCGTCGAGGCTGTTGTGCGTCGGCTCGTCGAAGCCGAGCCCCTTCGTCGTGTGCGCCCGGTCGATCGGCAGGCTCGTCGCGGCCAGCGCGCCCGAGCCCAGCGGCGACTGCCCCGCGCGCTCGGCGGCGTCGAGCAGGCGCCCGCGATCGCGACGCAGCATCTCGGCGTAGGCCAGCAGGTGGTGCCCCAGCGTCACGACCTGCGCGCGCTGCAGGTGCGTGTACCCGGGCAGCAGCGTGCTCGCGTG
The DNA here is from genome assembly GCA_035548155.1 of Polyangia bacterium. Classification (GTDB taxonomy): domain Bacteria; phylum Myxococcota_A; class Polyangia; order Fen-1088; family Fen-1088; genus DASZFV01. The sequence goes on along the minus strand of DASZUD010000116.1, from coordinate 11,483 downwards.
CTCACGCGCGCGGCGCGCGAGCGCGAGGCGCGTGCGATCGATGCCGGCCACGAGATCGATCGCCGATCGCCGCGCGTAGAGACGCAGGTCGGTCGCGACCTGATCGTTGCGGCTGCGCGCCGTGTGGAGCCGCCGGGCGGGCTCGCCCACGAGCTCCGTCAGGCGCGACTCGACGTTCATGTGCACGTCCTCGAGCGCCGCGTCCATCTTCCGCTCGCCGCGCTCGAACTCACTCGCGACCTCGTCGAGCCCCTTCGCGATGGCCTCGGCGTCCGCCGCGGTGATGAGGCCCACCGACGCCAGCATGCGCGCGTGCGCCTGGCTGCCACGCACGTCGTCGCGCAGCAATCGGCGATCGAAGTCGATGGAGGCGTTCAGGGCGGCGGCGGCCGGATCCATCGCGCCGGAAAACCGCGCACCGCGTCCACCGCTGGGCGACTTGGTCGACATGCGCGGCTTTCTACCACTGCTGGTCGCCGCCGTGACGTCTCTCGACGCGAATCTTCAAGAAGAAGTTACACGCCGAAACGTGCGTTCCGAGGGACGTCCCTGTAATCTTGATTCCAAGGGAGCTCGCGACCGGCTGGCCCCAAAAGGAGGACAAAAACGCATGAGTAAACGCACCCACCTGAACGGTACGATTTCTCACCGCACTCTTCCCCGCACCGGAGCCAAGGAGCCCGGGCGGAGCTGATTCCGTCTTCCTGTCCGATCGGGTTTTCGAGCTCGTAGCACCCTCAAAGAAACCGGCTTGGCGGCGAAAGCTCGCGCCAAAAGGCCACAACTCGGGCGGCGCCTCGAGGCGCTAGCTCTGACCAGCCCAGTAGCGGACACCAACACACCCACGCGCCGGCGAGGCCAAAGCCCGCCGGCGCGTTTTTTTATTCGGGGGTGCCAGTCGCTGCCGCTCGGGGACCTCAGCGCCCCCCGCACTCATCGCGGCGAGGCCGCTCCGAGCTCGCGCAGATCAAATCAGCGGCGTCAGAGCGAGCGAAGTGAGCGGGTCGAAGAACGGTGAGGCGCGGCTTTGCCGCGCCGGCTCGCCTTGCGGAGGACTTGGGGAGCTTGGGGAGGGCCCGCGGGAGGGCGAAGCCGCTTCCGGGAAGGCAGAACGGAGGCAGGCGTCGCGATTGAACGCCGCCCAGACCCGCAGGGGCGACGGCGCCCGTGGTTAAGAGGCCCGCTTGACGCGGAGGCCGTTGAGCTCGTCGAGGAACTTGGCGGTCGTGTCGATGCCGTTCTCCAGCGACTCGATCACCAAGTTGAGGAGCCCCTCGTTGTCGAACCGCAGCACCTCGTAGTAGCGCTGGCGCTCGATCGAGTGGATGACCGCCGGCAGGTAGCCGTGGCGGATCAGGATGTAATTCATGAGGAGGCGCGCCACCTTCCCCGAGTTCTTCGTCCAGGGGTAGATGCTGAGCACCTTGAAGTGCGCCTTCGTCGCGCGCTTGATGGGGTGCAGCTCGCGGAACTCCTCGGACTTGAACCACTCGTCGAGCTTGCGCATCTTCGGCCCGATCTTCTCGGGCGTCGCGATCTCGTGATAGTAGAGGCGGTGAAGCGGGTTCTCCTTGCGGTAGGGGAACGCCTTGGCCGCCGCCTCGGGCGTGAGGATCTCGTAGAGCTTCCGTACGAGCTCGAGGTCGATCGGCGTCGGCTTCTTGCCTCCCGCGTTGGCGTCGCGCACGAAGTCGACGCCCAGCTTGTGCGTGCGGATCTCTTCGTACATGGGGATCAGCGTCACGTCGCTGATGATGCGCGAGTCGATCGCGGCCTTCAGCTCGGAGTAGGAGAGGACAACGCCCTCGAGCGCGTTGTCGTGGAAGATCCACGAGACGTCGAGACGATCCTGGTACGTCTTGAGGATGTTCTCCGGAAAGGCGGCCTGCTTGGCGCGCAGCGCCTCCATCTTGGCGTCCAGCTCGAAGAACTTGGCGTCCATCCCCATCTCCTACTTATCCTCTCTTAGAGATCCTCTTAAAGATCCGTTCGCCTCGTCGGTGCTTCTTCGATGGGGCATTCCGCCCCAATTACCCGCCGAATCGTAGCTGCGCAGAACCCTTTGGTCAAGCGGGGTTAGGCGAGTTTGGGTCCTGTGGGCATCCTGTGGGTAAACGGGTTGTTGCTCGTCGGTTCCCAAGGGTGTGGGACCTCACGTGCGGTGGGCCGTTTGGGCGCGCGGCGCCAAGGCGCCCCGCTGGTTGCGCTTCAGGGCCGAAGCGGCGAGAGACGCAGGGAATCATTTGGGATTTTGACTGGTTCAAAACTTGACTCACCGGGATCCTGGGGAAGAATGACGGGCCATGGTCCGTTCGACCGATCGCGGCGCAAGTTGTGGTGCGTCACGTCGTCTGGTTGACGGAAATCCTAAAACCACAGGGGTCATGCCGTGACCGGTGGGACCGAGCCGGGCGCAGAGGTCGGGCCCCGGCTGCACGAGCCCGTGCTGCTGGAACAGGTGCTGCATTGGCTTCAGCCGCGACCGGGCGCGACCTTCTGTGACGCCACGCTCGGTAGGGGAGGGCACTCGCGCGCGATCCTCGAACGGACGTCGCCGGACGGACGGCTCGTCGGCATCGACCGGGATCGCGACGCCCTGGCCGAGTCCAAGGTGACGCTCGGCAGCTTTGGAGACCGGGTGACGCTGGTGCACGCGCCGTTCGCGCGGGCGCGCGCCGTGCTCGAGGAGCTGGGCGTGGTCCCCGTGGATGGCTTCCTGATCGACCTCGGCGTCTCTTCGCCGCAGCTCGATCGCGCCGAGCGCGGGTTCTCGTTCCGGTCGTCCGGTCCGCTCGACATGCGCATGGACCAGAGCGCGGGCGAGACGCTGGGCGACTTCCTGCGCCGCATCGACGAGCGCGACCTCGAGCACATCATCCGCGAGTACGGCGAGGAGCGGTTCGCGCGTCGCATCGCGCGCTCGATCGTCGAGGCGCGCGACAGCGCGGCGCTCGGGACGACGGCCGAGCTGGCGGCGGTCGTCGCGCGCGCGATGCCGGTCCACGAGCGCCACAAGAACCCGGCGACGCGGACGTTCCAGGCGCTGCGCATCGCCCTGAACGACGAGCTGGGCCAGCTCGAGACGTTCCTGGAGAACGTGACCGACTGCCTGAAGCCGGGCGGCCGGCTTTGCGTCATCGCGTTCCACTCGCTCGAGGACCGCATCGTGAAGCGGCGGCTGCGCGCGCTCGCGGGCAAGGACGGCGGTGGGCCCGCGCGGCTGCGCCTTTTGACGAAGCACGTCGTGGTCGCCGACGACGCCGAGCGCGAGCGGAACCCGCGCGCTCGGTCGGCGAAGCTGCGCGCCGCGGAGAAGCTGTGATGGCCGGTACGGGCACAGAGGCGGCTCGCGGCGGGCGTCGCGCGGTGCCCGATCTCGCGAATCTCGCCGTGCGGCCCGAGCTCGGCGGGCGACGCGGCATCGGCGTGGGCGCGTTCGTGCTGGCGCTGGTGACGGCGGGCGCGATGGCGCACGTCGCCGTGCGGATGAAGGGGATCGAGGTGGCCTATGACCTCGGCCGCGAGAAGCGCGTCAACACGCAGCTCGAAGAGGAGCGGCGCCGGCTGAACATCGAGATCGGGATGCTGAAGGATCCCATGCGCATCGTGAGCCTGGCGCGCGACAAGCTGAAGATGGGGCCGCCCGCGCCGGCGGACATCGTCCGTCTCACGCCTGGGCAGGTGCTGGGCGCGCGCGCGGAGGCGCCGGCTGCTCCGCCCGGCAAGGCGCAGGCTGGCAAGCCGCGCGGCGCCGCTGCGGCGTCGGCGAAGCCGGCGGGCGCGGCGCGCGCGAAGGCGCAAGCCCCCGCCAAGGCCGCGGCGGAGACCGAGCGGACCGCGCCGTCTGACGAGCCGACCGCAGACTCCCCGAGCGAGCGCGCGCCCGCGCAAGAGGCGGACGAATGATCACCTTCCCGGGACGCTGGACGCGCATCCGCATCGTCGCCTGCGGCGTCGTGCTGGTGGCGCTGTTCCTGGCCGTCGGGAAGCGGGCGTTCAACTTGCAGGTAGGCGAGGCGGAGCATCTGCGCGCCATGGCCGAGGAACAATATCTGCGCGAAGTCGAGCTGCCGCCGCGCCGCGGGCGCATTCTCGATCGCAACGGCGCCGAGCTCGCGTCGACGGCCGACGTCGATTCTATTTATTGCAACCCGCGGCGGCTGTCCGATCCGGCGGACGCGGCCCGGAAGCTGGCGCACGTGCTGAACATGGACCGGCGCGAGCTCGAGAAGAAGCTCGGACAGCGTCGGTTCTTCATGTGGGTCAAGCGCAAGGTCACGCCCGACGAGGCCGCGGCCGTGAAGGCGCTGAACCTGCCGGGCCTCGCGTTCGTGAAAGAGCCGCGGCGCTTCTACCCGAACCGCACGCTGGCGGCGACCGTGATGGGGCTCGCGGGCTCCGACGGGCGTGGCCTCGACGGCGTCGAGCTGGCGCTGGACAAACAGCTCGGCGGCACGACGTCTTCGGTCGTCGGCATCCGCGACGCGCTGGGGCGCGACCTGGCCGTCGACGGTCTGGCCGACGCGCCGCCCGGCGTGGGCGCCGACGTCGTGCTGACGATCGATCGCTACCTGACGTTCGTCACCGAGCGCGCCATCGCCGAGGGCCAGGCGCGCACGCACGCCAAGGACGTCGTCGCGATCGTCATGAACCCGCAGACGGGCGAGCTCTTGGCGATGGCCTCGGTGCCCACGTTCAACCCGAACGATCCCGCCGAGGCGGCGAACGGCGCGCGCAACCGCGCGATCACCGACGCGTACGAGCCCGGCTCGACCATGAAGACGTTCACGATCGCCGCGGCGCTGGACGCCGGCGTCGTGCGCGCGGACGAGCGCTTCGACTGCCTGCAGGGCAAGATGATGGTCGGCAAGTACTCGATCCACGACACGCACCCGCACGGCGTGTTGACGGTGGCCGAGGTGTTCAAGTTCTCGAGCAACATCGGCGCGACGAAGATCGCGCGTCGTTTGGGACGTGATGGCTTCGCGGACGCGCTGGGGCGCTTCGGCTTCGGGCACACGACGGGCGTGGGCCTGCCGGGTGAGCGCGCCGGCGTGATCCGACCGGTGGAGAAGTGGGGCGACATCGGGTTCGCGAACGTCTCGTTCGGGCAGGGCCTCACGGTGACGCCGCTGCAGATGGTCGCGGGCGTGAGCGCCATCGCCGCCGGCGGCGTGTATCACGCGCCGCGCGTCGTCTCGCGCGTCGTTCAGCCCGACGGCGCGGTGGAGATTCCCGCTTCGTCGACGACGTCCGAGCGCCGCGTGATGTCGGAATCGGCGGCGCGCACGATGCTGACGATCATGCGCGGCGTGACCGAGGAGGGGGGCACCGCCAAGCAGGCCGCCATCGACGGCTACGTCGTCGGCGGCAAGACCGGCACGGCGCAGAAGGTGGCCAACGGCCACTACGATCCCAACAAGTGGGTGTCCTCGTTCGTGGGCGTCGTTCCGATTGAGGCGCCGCGCCTGGCGATCATCATCGTCGTCGACGAGCCGCAGGGCGGACACCTCGGCGGCGCGGTGGCGGCGCCGATCTTCAAGGAAATCGCCGAGCAGGCGCTGCGCTATCTTCACGTGCCGCCGACGGTCGAGCCGGTCGCCGCCAAGGGCGACGGGACCAAGAAGGGCGGTCCCGAGCGCAGCGCGGCTTTGCCGCGCGGAGCGAGCGCCGGGGGCGCGGGACCCTCCGAGGGGCCCGACCTAGAAGATTCGCCCACGGAGCTGCCCGTCTACGCGGACGCCGACGGCCCGGGTGACGACCCGGCGTTGGCGGAGCAGTGGAACGCCGTCGCGGGGGCGGAAGGCGGTCGCGGCGATTCGCCCGCGCCCGCGCCCGCCGCGATCCCCAGCTTCGCCGGCATGACGATCGGCGAGGCGATCCGCGCTGCGCACAAGAGCGGCGTGGAGCTGGCGTTCGACGACGCGACCGGCACGGCGTCGGGCGTGGTGCTCGCTCAGAGCCCGGCGCCGGGCCCCTCGACTCGCGGGGCGCTCTGCCGCGTCACGCTCGGGCGGCGCGAATGAGCCTCACGCTCTCGCTCCTGCTCCGCGGCGTCGACGGCGCGGTCGTCACGGGGGGCGGCTCCATCTCGGGCGGCGCCGACGTCATCGTCAACGAGGTGCGCGACGATTCGCGGCTCGTGCAGCCGGGCGATCTGTTCGTCGCGGCGCCCGGGCCCGTGCTGGACGGGCGCAAGTTCATCGCCGACGCCGCCAAGCGAGGGGCCGCCGTAGTCGTCACCGAAGGCGCTGCGCCGACGGGCTTCGCGGGCGTCCTCGTGATGGTGCCGAACGCGCGGCTCGCGCTGGGCCTCATCGCGGCCAACCGCTTCGGCGCCGCCAATGCGCTCACGCTGCACGCCATCACGGGCACGAACGGCAAGACGACGACGACCTACCTCGTCGAGGGCATGTTGGCCGCGGCGGGGCGCGTGCCCGGCGTCATCGGAACCGTGGCGTACCGATCGGCGGCGCCGGGCTTCGCGCCCATCGAGGCGACGAACACGACGCCGGGCGCGCTGAAGATCCAGTCCGTGTTCGCGGGCATGCGGGCGGCGGGCACGACCGACGTCGTGCTCGAGGCGACGTCGCAGGCGCTGGCGCAGGGGCGCCTCGAGGGCTGCACCTTCCGGGTGGCGGCGCTCACCAACGTCACGCAAGACCATCTGGATTTTCACGGCACGATGGAGAGTTACTTCGACGCCAAGGCGATCCTCTTCGAGCGCATGCTCGATCCGGCGCGCGGCGTGGCCGTGGTCTTCGTCGACAAGGAAGAGGGCCGGCGCATGCGCGCGCGCTGCCCACGCCCCGCGGCCACACTGGGCGTCGCCTGCCGCCCGCGCGTGCCGGGCGCCGACGTCGTCGTCGAGCACGTCAACATGGACGCCGGCGGAATCCGCGCGACCTTCACGACGCCTGCCGGTCGTCTCAACGTCGCGTCGCCGCTCGTCGGCGAGTTCAACCTCGAGAACCTCGCCATCGCCGTCGGGATGGGCGTGGCCGCGGGACTGCCGCTCGACTCGATCGCGAGCGGGCTCTCGGGCGCCGCGGGCGCGCCCGGGCGCCTCGAGCGCGTGGTCAACGATCGCGGCGTCCTGTGCGTCGTCGACTACGCGCACACGCCCGACGCGCTCGAGCGCGCGATCGCGGCCGTGCGGCCCTATGTGCGCGGCAAGCTGATCGCCGTGTTCGGGTGCGGCGGCGATCGCGACACGAGCAAGCGGCCGATCATGGGCCGGATCGCGTCCAGCGGCGCCGACCTCTCGATCGCCACTTCGGACAATCCGCGCACCGAAGATCCCGACGCCATCATCGACATGATCGTCCCGGGGCTCGAGGCGGGGCAGGGCCGCTGGCACCGCGAGCGCGACCGGCGCGCGGCCATCGCGTACGCCGTCGAATCGGCCGAGGAGGGCGACGTCGTGCTCATCGCCGGCAAGGGCCACGAGGACTACCAGATCCTGGGCACGACGAAGATCCACTTCGACGATCGCGAGGAGGCCGCCGCGGCCTTCGCGCGCGCGAGAAGGGCCGAGCCATGAGCAACCCCGCGTCGCACGGGCTCGACTTCGCCGCGCGCGCCATGCGCGGGACGCTGCTGCAAGCGGGCGGGCGGGGCGCGACCTTCGCCGGGATCGCGTACGACAGCCGGCTCGTCGGCGCCGGCCAGCTCTTCTTCGCGCTGCCGGGCGAGCGCGTCGACGGGTTCGCGTACGCCGCGCAGGCAGCGGCGTCGGGCGCGGCGGGCATCGTCGTCGCGCGCACGCGCGGGCTCCCGGCCGGCTGCGAGGGCGTCGCCGTCATCGCCGTCGACGATCCGCGCCTCGCGATGGGCGACCTCGCGCGCGCGGTGCGCGCGAACTTCCGCGGCCACGTCGTGGGCGTCACCGGCTCGATGGGCAAGACGACGACGAAGGAGCTCGTCGCCGCGGCGTTGCGTCCCCTCGGCGCCGTGCTGCGCACGCCCGGCAGCCTCAACACCGAGGTGGGCATGCCCGTGACGATCCTCTCGTCGACGGGCGGCGAGGCCGCCTGGGTGCTGGAGATGGCGATGCGCGGGCGTGGGGAGATCGCGTACCTGGCCGACGTCGCGAAGCCGGGCGTGGGCGTCATCACCAACGTCTCGGGCGCGCACCTCGAGCGGCTCGGATCGATCGAGGAGATCGCGCACGCCAAAGGCGAGCTGTTCGCGGGGCTCGGGTCCGACGGCATCGCCATCATGCCCGCCGACGATCCGCTGATCCACGCCGAGGCCGCGCCCGTCGCGTCCGAGCGACGCCTCGTGTTCGACGGCGCGGGCCGCGCGCGCTTGCCCGTGGACGTTCGCGTGCTCGAGGTGATCCCGGCGGGCGCCGCGGGCTCGGTGGTGCGCTACGCCGTGCGCGGGACGCCGCTGGTCGTGCGGCTGCCGCTCGGCGGCGCGCACAACGCGCGCAACGCCGCCGCCGCGCTGGCCGTCGCGCTGGCCGTGGGCGTGCCGCTGGTCGAGGCGGCGCGCGCGCTGGAGACGCTGGAGCTGCCGCCGCACCGCTCGGCCGCCGTGCCCGCGGGGGGGCGCGTCGTCCTCGACGACTGCTACAACGCGAACCCCGACGCCGTGCGCGCGGCGCTGGCTTCGGTCGTCGCGTCGGCGGGCGCGGGCCGCGCCTTCGCGATCCTGGGCGACATGCTGGAGCTCGGGCCCGACGCCGAGGAGCTGCACCGCGCCGTGGGCCGCGACGCCGGCCAGCGGCTCGCAGGCTTGGTGGCCGTGGGGGCGCGCGCCGAGGCGTTCGTCGCGGGCGCGCGCGAGGCGGGCCTGCCCGCCGATCGCGTCGCGGCGGCCGCCTCGCCGGAGGACGCGGCCGCGCGCGTCGCCGCGTGGACGGTTCCCGGAGATTGGGTGCTCGTGAAAGCCTCTCGTGGCATGAAGCTCGAGCGGGCGGTGGAGGCGCTGGTCAACACTCTCAAGGCCGCTTCACTGGGGCGCGCGTAACAAGGCGCCCGGAGGTCCGATGCTCTTTCACCTCTTCCACGCCCTGCGCGAGTCGGTCCCCGGCGCGAACGTCTTTCGTTACGTCTCGACGCGCATCGGGATGGCGACGCTCACGTCGCTGCTGATCACGTTCTTCGTGGCGCCGTGGTTCATCCGCCGCGCGCGCGAGCGCCAGCTGGGCGAGGTGATCCGCGAGGACGGCCCGGCCACGCACGCCGGCAAGCGCGGCACGCCCACGATGGGCGGCGCGCTCATCATCCTGGCGCTCGTCGCGGCCTCCGTCCTGTGGTGCGATCTGCGCAGCACGCTGGTGTGGCTGGCGCTCTTCGTCACCGTGGGCTACGGCGCGATCGGCTTCGTCGACGACTACATCAAAATCGTCAAGAAGAACAAAAAAGGCCTGCCGGGGCGCGTGAAGCTGCTGGGCCAGTTCCTGATCGGCGGCGTCGCGGCGGCGTGGCTCTACGTCGGCGATGCGCTGCCGCCCGAGGTGCGCCTGCGCGTCGCGCTGCCGCTCGTGAACTTCCACCACGCCAGCCTCGCGCTGCCCCTGATCGCCTACGTCGCGTTCGCCGTCTTCGTGCTGATGTCCGAGTCGAACGCCGTCAATCTGACCGACGGGCTGGACGGCCTGGCCATCGGGCCGGTCATCATCTGCTCGTTCACGCTGGTCCTCTTCGCCTACGGCGCGGGCACGACGCTGCGCAACTTCAACATCGCCGAATACCTGGGCATGCCGCACGTCCCGGGCGCCGGCGAGCTGGCCGTCTTCTGCGGCGCCATGGGTGGCGCGGGCATCGGCTTCCTTTGGTTCAACACGCACCCGGCTCAGGTCTTCATGGGTGACGTGGGCGCGCTCGCGCTCGGTGGCGCCATCGGGTTCGTGGGCTTGGCCACCAAGACCGAGTTCTCGCTGCCCGTCATCGGCGGCGTGTTCGTGGCGGAGGCGGTCAGCGACATCATTCAGGTCGCGTACTACAAGCGCACGAAGAAGCGGGTGTTCCTCATGGCGCCCATCCACCACCACTTCGAGAAGCTGGGGTGGCCCGAGTCGCGCATCGTAGTGCGTTTCTGGATTGTGTCGTTCGCCTGCGCGATTCTGGGACTCATCATTACCCTCAAGATCCGATGAGCCTGGAGCTGTCCGGAAAACGCGTCCTGGTCGTCGGTCTCGGCCGATCCGGGACCGCGGTGGCCATCCTTTGCGCGGCGCGCGGCGCCAGCGTGACGGTCACCGACAAGCGCGGCGCCGACGTCCTCGGCCCAGCGCTGTCCGAGCTGCCGCGCAACATCAAGGTGGAGATCGGCGGCCACCAGGCGCGCACCTTCCTGGAGACCGATCTCATCGTCTTGTCGCCCGGCGTGCCCGAGATCCCCGAGCTCGCGGCGGCGCGCGCCGCGGGCGTGGCGATCACGGGCGAGCTCGAGCTGTCGTCGCGGTACATCGACTCGACGATGATCGCCATCACCGGCACGAACGGAAAGTCCACGACGACGACCCTGGCCGGCGCGATCGCCCGCGCCAGCGGGCGCCCGACGTTCGTGGGCGGCAACCTGGGCGAGCCGCTGGCGCTGGCCGTGGGCACGCCCGCCGGGTCGGCCGGCGGCACGTGCGTCGTCGAGGTGTCCAGCTTCCAGCTGGAGACGACGGAGTCCTTCAGCCCGCGCGTGGCCGTGCTGCTCAACATCACGCCCGATCACCTCGATCGCTACCACGACCTCGAGCATTACGCGGCGACCAAAGGACGCATCTTCGCGGCGCAGCACGCGTCCGACTTCGCCGTCGTGAACCTCGACGATCCGCTGGCTCTGCGCCAGACGGAGGGGATCCGCGCGCGGCGGCTGGGCTTCTCGCTGGAGCGGCAGCTCATCGAGGGCGCGTGGCTCGAGGGCGACGAGCTCGTCGTGCGCCTGCCGGGCGCGCGGCCCGAGAGCTACCCCACTGCCGTGCCGGCGCTGGTGGGGCGGCACAACCAGGCGAACGCGCTGGCGGCGCTGCTGGCGAGCCGCCTGGTGGGCGCGACGCACGCCGAGGCGCTGCGCGCGCTCACCGAGTTCCAGCCGCTCGCGCACCGCATGGAGCTGGTCGCGAAGGCGGGCGGCGTCCTTTATTACGACGACTCGAAGGGCACGAACGTCGGCGCCGTCGTCGCGGCGCTGGACGGGTTTCCGCGCCCCGTGGTGCTGATCGCGGGCGGGCGCGACAAGGGCGGCGACTACGCGCCGCTGGCCGAGGCCATGCGCCGCGTGGGCCGCGGCGCCGTGCTCATCGGCGAGGCGGCCGACAAGCTGGAGGCGGCGCTGAGCCCGGTCGTGCCCGTCGTGCGTGCGTCGACGATGGACGACGCGGTGATCGCCGCCGCGGGCGTCGCGCAGCAGGGTGATGCCGTCGTGCTGTCGCCTGCATGCTCGAGCTTCGACATGTTCCGCGACTACGCGCACCGCGCGCAGGTCTTCCGCGCCGCCGTCGAGCGCCTGGCCGTCGAAGAGGCGGGAGGCATCGGTTG
>DASZUD010000115.1:0-2504 GCA_035548155.1 Polyangia bacterium | reverse complement strand
CAGCTCGGGGCGCCCCGAGCTGATCGCCGAGATCCCGCCCTCGTTGATGGAAGAGCGCGCCGTCGATCCCGAGCAGCGGCGCGTCGCCTCGTCGCTGGGGCTGCGCTCGGCGATGGTGGTGCCGCTCACCGGCCCTGGCTCGGGGCAATCGCCCTTCGGCGTGCTCTCGTTCCTGACGGCCCACTCGGGGCGGAGGTACGGCCCACAGGACCTCATCCTGGCGACCGAGGTGGCCCGGCGCGCGTCGCTGGCCATCGAGAACGCGCGTGCCTACGCCGAGGCGCGCGCCGCCGTGCAGACGCGGGACAACTTCCTCGCGATCGCCTCGCACGAGCTGCGCACGCCCCTGTCGGCGATGACGGTGACGATGACGTCGCTCGTGCGCGCCGCCACGTCGGGCCGGCTGTCGCAGCTCGCGCCCGAGGCGCTGAAGGACAGGCTGGTCACGGCCCAGCGCGGCGCCCAGCAGCTGGCGCGGCTCATCGATCGCCTGCTGGACGTGAGCCGCCTGTCGACGGGAGATCTGCGCCTCGAGCGCGAGCCGACGGATCTCGCCGAGATCGCGCGCGACGTCGCGGCGCGCTTCGATGACACGGGCCGCGCGATCACGGTCGCGGCCAGCGGCCCCACGGTGGGGCTCTGGGACAGGAGCCGCATCGACCAGGTCGTCACGAACCTGGTGAGCAACGCCGTGAAGTACGGCTGCGGCACGCCCGTCACGGTGTCGGTGAGCGGTGGCCAATCGGGCAACGTCCGGCTCACGGTGAGGGACGAGGGGCCAGGCGTCCCCCCCGAGGACCAGGAGCGAATCTTCGGCCAGTTCGAGCGCTCGAATCAGGCCGAGGGGCTGCCCGGCATGGGCCTCGGCCTCTGGCTCGTGAGGCGCATCGTCGCCGCGCACGGGGGCACGATCAGCCTCGAGAGCCGCCCCGGGCGTGGCGCGTCGTTCACGATCGTCCTTCCCTTAGGGCAGGTTTCATAGGGTAGCAGGGCGGTCGAGCTTCTCGCACGAGCTCGCGAGCGGGCTCCGATGCTGCGCGTTCGGTGTATGAATGAGAGGATGATTCCGGACGGGCTCGATTACATCCTCGTCGTCGAGGACGACCGTGACCTGCGCGAGCTGCTCTGCGAGGCGCTCCGGTTCGAGGGCTACAACGTCGTGTGCGTCGAGCACGGCGAGGCGGCGCTGCGGCACCTGCAGGGCGGCGCGCGGCCCTGCATGATCCTGCTCGACCTCATGATGCCGGTCATGGACGGCTGGACCTTCCGGCGCGAGATGCTGAAGGACGAGACGCTGGCCGACATCCCCGTCGTGGTCATGACGGCGGCCGGGCAGATGCGCGCGCACACGGTCGTCGCGAACGCCGTGCTGCACAAGCCGCTCGAGATGAACGCCATCGTCGAGCTCGTGCAGGCGCACTGTCCGGGCGGCGCGTCGAGCTAGGTCTCGGTCCAGACGGCGCCGCCGCGATCTTGCCGGCGCCCACAATTCGCGTTTGTCGGTTTGTTTGCCGCGGAGGTGATCGTTGCGCGTCGTTGACGCCGCCGGAAGCGTCGTGCGAGCGTCCGGGCGCCCGAAATGCCGCAGCTGCAGCTTCGGGTCAATCGCAAAAGGAGACCGACTATGGGCCAGCGTGGTTTGCGTTCTTGTGTGTTCGTTGCTTCTCTCATCGTCGGGGCTTCGTTTGCGTTTGCCGGCGTCGCGCGCGCGGCGGTGCTGACGGTGGTGACGCCGGGCGAGCAGAACACGCAGAGCGGCGAGAACGGGTGCGCGAAAGCGCCGTGCGCGAACGGTCACTGGCTGCACTATCCCGAGCTCATTCAGGTCAGCCTGGGCGCCGGGTACGCCGTCCAGAACAACGGAGACGGCGGGGCCGTGCTGGGCTGCGACGCCGCGACGATGACCGTCGCGGGCGGAAATTCCTTCTGCAAGAGCGGGAAGTACACGGCCAGCATCGCGACGCCGCCCGACATCGTCATCATCGGGCCCTTCGGCGAGCACGATCAGCGCATCGTCGCGTCGAGCACGGCCAACGTCACGGCGCTTTACATGCAGTCGGTGTTCGAGGGCGCGTACGAGGGCATGGTGCAGAAGTACCTCAAGTACACGTCGAAGATTTACATCATGACGCCCATCGACGTGCCGTGGGGCGGGACGCCCAACCTCCCAGCCGGGGACGATCTCGTGAAGAACGTCATGCTGCCGGCGGCGCGCAAGGTCGCGCAGAACCACTCGCTGACCGTGATCGACACGTACACCGCGATCTCCGGGACCCAGGCGCTGGCGCAGCAGTACTACGCGGGCGACGGCCAGGTGAACGCAGCGGGCCAGCAAAAGATGGCGGATCTGATCCTGGCCGCGCTCGCTGGCAGCGGCGCGGGCGCCGACGGCGGCGCGAGCGATGCTTCGGGCGCCGGCGGAACGACGGGCGCCGGTGGCACGACGGGCGCCGCGGGCACGACGGGCGCCGGTGGGACGACGGGCGCCGGTGGGACGACGGGCG
>DASZUD010000114.1:0-15221 GCA_035548155.1 Polyangia bacterium | reverse complement strand
AGGACGGCCAGGAGATCATCAACGTCGGCGCCGACGGCACGACGCCCGTGATGGTCGCGGGCACCTCCGTCACCCAGCCTTACAACGGTCAGTTCATCCAGATGGACGTCGTCAGCGTCGCGGCCGATCCCGTCGCGTCGTCGGCGACGATCGGCGGCAGCGCGGGCGGCGCGCTCGCGTTCGACGGCAGCAAGGCGCAAATGCTCACGGCGGCCGACGCGACGTCGCTGCGGCCGACCAGCCTGACCTTCGAGAGCTGGTTCACGTTCTCGGGCACGACGGCGGCGTACGCCGCGCTCGGCTGCAAGACCTACGGCACCGCCAGCGGTGATTCGATGTGCTTGTGGTACGAGAGCGGCGCGCTTCACGGCGGAGTCAACGCCACCAGCCCCGCGGGCGTGACCGCCGCGCCCTGGACGCCCGTCGCGAACGAGTGGCACCACGCAGCGCTCGTCTTCGACGCCGCGGCGTCGAAGACGACGATGTACCTCGACGGCGTCGCCGCGTCGTGCGTTCAGCAGACCGGGCCCATCGTGTACGACGACCACGCGTTCGTCGTCGGCGCCGACATCGAGTACGGCAGCCCGAATGGCTTCTGGAACGGCGCCGTCGACGAGACGCGCCTGTTCTCGACGGCGCGCACGCCGGCCCAGATCTGGGCGGACATGCACACGCGCGCGCTCGGTGCCACGACGGGCCTCGTCGCCGAGTGGACGTTCGACGAGGGCACCGGGCAGACGACTGCCGACAAGAGCGGCACGGGCAACGCCGCGACGCTCGGCGCCACGAACGCCGTCGAAACCGCGGATCCGTCCTGGGTCTCGTCGACCGCGCCGCACTGAAACAGCGCCGCGCCGCGCCTCGTCGAGCCCTTCCGTTGCATGCGTTCGTTGCATGCACGCGTTGCGTCCGCTGCAACGGAGGTCCTCTACGACATTTAGCTTTTTCGCCGTTTCACGATTTGTCTCTTCATGGAGCAAACGGCGCAATCAGCAGGGACGCAGAGCAGCGAACGACGGCGCGCGATGCGCGCTCCCGTGGCGGGCGTGGCCGTACTGCAGAACGGCACGCAGCCCCCCTCGGTGTGGCGCGTCAGCAATCTCTCGACGGGCGGCGCCGGCCTCGTGGGCGACGGCGCGCTGGGCACCGATCGCCTCTCGCTGTGTTTGCACCTCGCCGGGTTCCCCATGCTCGAGCTCGCGGCCAAGGTGGTGCGCCGCCAGGTGCTCGCGCGCGGCGGGCGCTGCGCCGTCAAGTTCCTGGACCTCACGCCGCCGCAGCTGCGCGCGCTGCGCGACATGACCGCCGCCGGTCACGTGCCGGCGAAGGTGCGGCGGCGCGCGCTCCTCGTCACGCCCGACGAGACGCGCGCGGGCGCGCTGGGCGGGGAGCTCGCGCGGCTCGGCTTCGCCGTGCGCCGCGAGCCCTCTGCCGGCCAGGCCGTCGCGTGGCTGCAGCACGAAGAGACGGAGGTGCTGCTCGTCGACGAGCGCGTCCTCGAGGCGGAGCGGTGGAGCATGCTGCAGTTCGTGCACGACACGTCGCCCGAGACGCGCCGCCTCGTCATCGCGAACGACGTGCGCGGCTTTCGCCTCTACTACGCGATCAAGGCCGGTCTCGTCGAAGGCCTCGTCGAGCCGAACGCGGCGAGCGAGGCCCTGGTCCGTCACATCACGGGCGCGCCCGCGGCCGTCAAGGCGCCGCGCGCCCGCGCCGCGCGCTGAAGGGGAGCGAGCGCGGCGGCGGTGCACGCCGCTGCGCTCGCGGGACGCTCAGCTCTCCGCGAGCACGTTGCGGGCGATGACCATGCGCTGAATCTGGCTGGTCCCCTCGTAGATCTGCAGGAGCTTCGCGTCGCGCATGAGCTTCTCGACGGGGTAGTCCTTCGTGTAGCCGTAGCCGCCGAAGATTTGCACGGCGTCCGTGGCGACGCGCATGGCCGCGTCGGCGCCGTAGGCCTTCGCGTAGCTCGAGACGATGGAGTCGAGCTTGCCCTGGTCGATGCTCCACGCGGCCTTGTGACACAGCAGGCGCGTCGACTCGTACGCGATCGCCATCTCGGCCAGCATGAACTGCACGGCCTGGTGCTGCGCGATCGGCACGCCGAAGGCCTTGCGCTCGAGCGCGTACTTGCGCGACTCCTCGAGCGCGCGGCGAATGAGGCCCGAGGCGCCCGCCGCGATCCACGGCCGCGAGCGATCGAACGTGCGCATCGCCACCTTGAAGCCCTCGCCCTCGGCGCCGACGAGGTTCTTCTTCGTGAGCTTGACGTCCTCGAAGATCACGTCGGTGGTGTTCGAGGCGCGCTGGCCCATCTTGTTCTCCTTCTTGCCGACGGAGACGCCGGGCGTGTCGCGATCGACGACGAAGCAGGTGATCCCTTTGTGGCGCTCCGTGCCCTCGGCTCGCGCGAAGACCGTGTAGAAGCTGGCGACACCCCCGTTCGTGATCCAGCGCTTCTGGCCCGTCATCACGTACTCGTCGCCCACCTTCTTGAACTTCGTCTTCATGCCGGCGACGTCGGAGCCCGCGTCGGGCTCGGAACAGCAGTACGCCGCGAAGATGGGCTCGGCGAGCAGGCGCCCGAAGTAGTGCTTCTTCTGCTCCTCCGTACCCGCGAGGATGAGCGGCATCGCGCCCAGCATGTTGCCGGCCATCGTCGTGTTGACGCCCGTGCAGCCGTACGAGATCTCCTCGAGCACGAGGCAGTGCGAAAGGCACGAGAGGCCCAGGCCGCCGTACGCCTCGGGGATCTCGCAGTTCATGAGCCCGGTCTCCCAGCCCTTCTTGCAGATGTCGCGGGGGAAGGTGCCCTCCTCGTCGAGCTGGCCCGCCACCGGTACGATTTCTTTGCGGGCGAACTCGCGGGCCGTGTCGATGAGCTGCTGCTGCTCCTCGCTGAAATCGAAGCTCGGCATGAAACCAGTATAAGGCTACAATGGCCGAGCGACGAATTGCCGTCGCCGCGCAATGCCCTCCCAGTACCTCGACGAGTTCATCCGCGAGCTGCGTCGCGACGGCGACGCCAAGTTCCGGGCTCACCACGGCGCGCCCGTCATCGTCGTGACGCGCGCCGAAGGTGAGTCGGGTGGGGTGGGTGACATGGACTACGAGAGCGGCGTTCAGCCCATCGTGTCGGCCGAGACGTCAGGCTGGCGCATCCAGCACGTATCCCTGCTCAATCGCGTCTTCGCCGTGCGCCGCGGGGCCTTCGAGAAGGACGCGCCCGTCGTCCTCGGGCGGAGCGAGAAGCAAGCCGACATCGTGATACCCGACGACTCGGTCTCGAAGCGCCACTGCCTGTTCGAGGCCAAGGCAGGCGGCGTGGCCGTGACCGACTGCGGATCGACGAACGGGACGAAGGTGGACGGCAGGGCGCTGCGGCCCGGCGAGCCGTGCCTGCTTCGGGGCAGCGAGACGCTGGAGATCGGGAACTTCTCGTTCCTATACGAGACGGCCGACGGCTTCCTCGCGCACCTCAAGCGCGCCGGCATACGCTAATTCCCCGAGACGGCCCTGCGCCACCTCGAGCACCTCGACGCGGCCGCGAGCGTCGCGACCTCGCTGGCGCCATCGATGCCGCCCCGCGGAGGCTTGTCGCGCCGTCTTCCGGCGCGGCCTGGCGCGGGTGTCTAGCCGCCGGGTTTGGCCGCCTTGGCGGCCTCTCGCTTCGCGCGCCGCTCCTCGCGCTCGGCGGCCTTCTTCTGCTCGAAGGCGATCGCGTCGCGCGTCGACTTCGCGCCGAAGATGAAGCCCAGCACGAACCCCAGCGTGAGGATCACCGGGATGTAGATGAAGTGCGACGACGGCGGAACGCCGATGGCCAGCGCCGAGAAGTACATCAGCGCTTGCCGGCCGCTTCGACCTTGCGGCGCAGCTCGTCGACCTCGCCACGCACGCGGGACACGCCGCGCGCGACGAACACGACATAGGCGAGGATCGCGATCCAGATGAAGCCGTACGCGATGCCGACGAACGGTCCCGCGGGGATGTCTTCACCCGCCTTGCCCTCGACCTTCACGAACTCCTGAGCAAAGGAGAGCGCGGGCGCGAGGGTGACCACCGCGGCGGCCGCGGCCGCCGTCAGTGCGCGCGCGAGCGCGGGCAGCTTCTTTTCGAGCGTGAGCTTCACGGAGCCTCCAGGAGATCCTCGGTTTCGAGCTTCAACGCCGCCGCCTCCGAGCGCGCCGCCTCCAGCCGGTAGCGCAAAGCGAGCAACACGCCCCAAACGATCGTCATGAGCAGGAACGCGCTCCAGAACGCGGGGCGCATCTGCGGGTCCAGCTTTGGCACCACCGTGGTCTGCGGGTGCACCGTGCGCCAGATGTCGACGCTCTTGTAGACGAGCGGAACGTCGACGGCCGCGAACAGCGCCAGCGCCGCCGACAGCTTGCGCCCGGCCGGCCCGCCGTAGCGGCGCGCGAGCATGTACGCGATCAGAATGAGGAAGAGCAGCAGCGAGCTCGTGAGCCGCGCGTCCCACTGCCAGTAGACGCCCCAGGCCTTACGCCCCCAAAGCGGCCCCGAGACCAGCACACAGGCGCCGAACACGACGCCCAGCTCGCCGGCGGCGGCGGCCAGCCAGTCGCCGCGCTCCGAGCCCTTGAAGAGGTACGCGACGCTGCCCGCGGCGCAGGCGAACGTCGAGAGGAACAGCATCGACGCGCACGGCACGTGGAAATAGAAGATCTTCTGCACGAAGCCCATGACGGGCTCGATGGGGGCCGAGAGGATCATTCCCGGCACGAAGAGGAACCCCACCGCGGCGAGCAGGGTCGCGGCCACGAATCCGGGGCCGAGGGGCCGCGATCCAAGGTCGCGAGCAGGGCGTGTAGGCCCCGAAGTGAGCCCGTCCTCCGGATCACGGGCTCCTAGCGCGCTCATGGCCGCTTTATACTACGGCCCGTGTCCGACGACAGCGCTCTGTCCGCATTTCGCCCGGTCCCGCGAACCGGCGTCATTTACGTCACCACGGAGGCCGGCAAGCTCGGCTTCCACCCCGCCGCCGCCGATTGGTGCAATCTAGGCCAAGGACAGCCCGAGACCGGGCCGTTGCCCGGCTCGCCCGCGCGCGTGCACGACGTGTCGATCCACGTCGACGACCAGGAGTACGCGCCCGTGCCGGGCATCTGGGAGCTGCGCGAGGCCATCGCCGGGCTCTACAACCGGCTGTACCGCCGCGGCATTCCCTCGCAGTACACGGCCGAGAACGTCAGCGTGTGCGGCGGCGGGCGCGCCTCGCTGACGCGCGCCGCCGCGAGCCTGGGCCATGTGAATCTGGGCCACTTCCTGCCGGACTACACGGCCTACGAAGAGCTGCTCGACATCTTCAAGGCCTTCACGGCGATCCCGATCCTCCTCGAGGGTGAGCGCGGGTACGCCTTCACGGTGGACGACCTCCGGCGTGAGGTGCACGGCCGCGGCCTCTCGGCGCTGCTGCTCTCGAACCCCTGCAATCCGACGGGCAAGCTCGTGCAGGGGGAGGAGCTCTCGCGCTGGGTCGATCTCTCGCGCGAGCTCGACTGCTCGCTGCTCTTCGACGAGTTTTACTCGCACTACGTGTGGAGCGGCCGCCCCGGGCAGCTGCCCGTCGAGAGCGCCGCCCGGTACGTCAAAGACGTCGACCGCGACCCCGTGGTCATTTTCGACGGACTCACGAAGAACTGGCGCTACCCTGGCTGGCGAGTCACCTGGACCGTCGGGCCGAAGAAGGTCATCGAGGCCGTGGCCAGCGCCGGCTCGTTCCTGGACGGCGGCGGCTCGAAGCCGTTGCAGCGCGCGGCGATCCCGCTGCTCGAGGATGCGCACGTCGTCGCCGAGACCAACGCGATCCACGCGTCGTTTCGCGCGAAGCGCGATCGGCTGCTCACGGGGCTCGAGCGGTTGGGCGTGCGCACCGACCGCGCGCCCGACGGGACCTTCTATGTCTGGGGCAAGGTGGACGGGCTGCCGCCGCCGCTGAACGACGGCATGGGCTTCTTCCGCGCCGCGCTGGCGAAGAAGGTGATCGCCGTCCCCGGGGAGTTCTTCGACATCAACCCGGGCAAGCGACGCAGCCAGCGTGCCTCGCGCTTCCGAGGCCACGTGCGCTTTTCGTTCGGGCCGTCGATGGACGTCCTCGAGACGGCGCTGCACCGTCTCGAGGAGCTCGTGAAAGAAGCGTCGGCTCGCTAGGCTGGCGGCCCGCGGCTCCCGTCGCCCGGGCTCAGGCAGGCTCGGCCTGCCGGCGCGCGCGGAGGGCACGGGATTTTGAGGGTTCCCGGCGTGGTCAATCGTGGCAGCAGAGCACGCCGCCTCGGGCCGAGGTCTGCTTCGTGACGATGTCGAGCTCGTCCGTCGACGAGCCCAGGTTTCCGCCGTCGGCGCAGGTCCAAGGGTAGTTCTGCGCGCAGTCGCTGTCGCGCAGCATCTTCGTGAAGGGCGAGCACGACGGGCTGGCGGCGCTGCCGATGTTGCCGCAGCCGTAGAGGTTGTTCGACCCCGAGGGCTGCGCGCTCGTGTCGCAGATCAGGCTCGACGCGCGCTGGCGCGTGATGAAGAAGATGGGCTTGTTGCCGTTCGTCGCCGCGATCGCGTCGGCGCATCCCGCGCCCGCCGTGGCCACCGAGACGGCGTGCGCCGATTCGCAGACGTGCCAGCCGGCGGCGCAGAGGTCCGCCACGGAGCAGCCGTTCCCGTCGGGCTTGTCTCCGTCGTTGCCCGCGCGGCGATCGCAGCGGGGAGCTTTCGAGGCCGGCGACGTCAGGCCGGCCTGGTCCCACGCGCCGGAGCAGGCCGCGATGTTCGGGTACGCCGTCGCGTCGACGTACCCCTCGCGCGAGCCGTCGGCGCAGCCGGGATCCGGCGCCACTCCGCCCGTGCCTGCGCTGCCCGTCGTGCCGGCCGCGCCGGTCGTGCCGGCGGCCCCCGTCGTGCCGGCCGCGCCCGTGGTCCCGGCGGAGCCGGTCGTGCCGGAGGACCCGTTGGTCCCGGCGGCGTCCCCGGTGCCACCTACGCCGGTGTCACCTGCCGCGCCGCTGGTTCCAGCCTCTCCTGCAACGACGTCGCCGCCCGCGCCCGTCGTGCCCGCGGCGGCGTCGTCGCCGTCGCCAGCCGTGCCGGTGGATCCAGCGGTGCTGCCGTCGCCGGCGGCCCCGTCACCCGCCACACCCGTGACGCTCGTTCCTGCGGCGCCAGCTGCTGCGCCGGTCACGCCGGCCGTCTCCGCCCCGGCGGCGCCGGTGGCGGCCTGCCCGGCGGCGCCGCCGGCCGTGCGCCCCGCGTCCTTCGAGCCGAGACCCTGCTCGTCGAGGGTGCATGACGCGACCCAGGCCGCGACCGTCACGGCCAGCAGGCTCCGAAACACGACCTGCATCTCGGGTCGATGTTACGCACGCGTGACTCGAGCAACAAGGAATGTCAGGTCCGTGGCGTCACTCAACGACGTGCGCCAACCAGCATTCCCGACATCCCGCACATCCTCCGCGCAGGCGCAGCTGAACCTACCTTTGCGCTCATTCCGCCGTGACGACGGGCTCGAACGCCCAGAGGCCCAGCGTCACGAAGATGACGTCGACGGCGACCATGAACTGCGTCCAGAAGCGCGCGCCGTCGAAGTCGGGCGAGATGGGATCGATGAGCTGCGCCGTCCCGCGCGCGCCCGCGATCACGATGGGCACGACGATCGGGTAGAGCAGCGTGGACAGCAACACGTCGCGGCTGCGAGAGCGCAGCAGCGCCGCCGAGAACACGCAGCCCACGGCGGCGAACCCGATGGTTCCGAGGACCAGAAGCGTGGCCACGGGCAGAAGCTGCTCGGCCACCTTGCTCGAGAACAGCAGGCCCGCGAGGAAGGTCAGCACGACCTCGACGATCAGCATGAGCGCGATCGTGGCGGCCAGCTTGCCGAGGTAGATCGCGCCGCGCGACGTGGGCGAGAGCAGCAGTGACCGGATCGCCTCTCCGTCGCGCTCGCGGTCGAACGTGCGGCCGAGGCCCACGGTGCCCGACACGACGAGCGCGATCCACAGGATGCCCGACGTCACGGGCGCGGGCGGCCGCGCGTCGCCGACGACGAACGCGAAGCTGAAGATCAGCACGACGACGACGGCGAGGAACGTCATCGTCGCCAGGATCTCGCGGCTGCGCCACTCGATGCGCAGATCTTTGGCGGCGATGCGCAGGGCCTGCCGCGCGAACGAGGGGCGCGCCCCGGGGGGGCCGTCCGCGCGCCCCGCCCGATCAGAGGTCGGGGCGCCGTCGATGGCCACGTTGCTCGTTTCAGGCACGCGTGCGCTCCGAGTAGATCGCGCGCAGCGCCTCGGCGCCGAAGCCGCCGGGCCGCGTCTCGTCGTAGGCGACGCGCCCGCGGCGCAGGACCACCACGTGCTCGGCGACCGCGGCGGCCGCTTCCAGGTCGTGCGTCACGAGCACGACGATGCGCCCGGCGTCGCGCTCGGCGGCCAGCTCCTCCTGCAGCCACGCGGCGCCCGAGGGATCCAGCGCCGAAGACGGCTCGTCGAAGAGGAGGAGCTCGGGCTCGTGAAGCAGCGCGCGCGCGAGGGCCAGCCGCTGCGACATGCCGCGCGAAAACGTCCGCGAAGGCGCCTCGGCCGCGACGTCACCTAGGCCCACGCGCGAGAGCATCTCCGCGGCGCGCGCCGCGGGCCGGGCCACTCCGTAGAGCTCGGCGAACAGCGTGAGGTTCTCACGCGCCGTGAGGTCGCCGTAGAGGCCGGGATCGTGGCCCACGTAGCCAATGCGCGCGCGCGCGTCGGACGTGCGCCCCAGCGTGAGCTCGCCCCAGCGCACGGTGCCCTTCGAGGGCGGCACCAGCGTCGAGAGGATCCCGAGCAACGTCGACTTGCCAGCCCCGTTGGGGCCCAGCACGGCGCTCACGCGCCCGGGGGCGAACGTCGTGCTGACGTCGATCAGCGCGCGCCGCCCGGCGTACGTCTTGCCGACTTGCCGCAACACGAGCGCGCCCTGCGACATCGACGTCGACGTCATGTTCAGGGCGCGCGCTGCTCTTCCAGCGCGGCGATCTGCTGGTACACGGTCTCCAGCTTGCCGACGAGGTCGCGGCGGCGCTCGGCCGTGGTGCCCGTCGCGCCCGAACGGGCCTGGCGCTCCACGGCGACCAGCTCGGCGAACAGGCTCTCGCGCCGCGCCGTCAGGCGGTCCCGCTCACTCACGGCCGCGCGGCGGGCCGCGTCCTTGGGCTTGCGCCCGAACGCGATGGCCGCGCCGATGAGCACGATGGCGAGCGCGGCCGCGACGGTGCGCCCCGTGTGGTCGATCGTGGGCAGGCCCGTCACGGTGAACTGCATCGTGCCGCCCGGCGGGATCGGCTGACCCGGCATGACCCAGTACTTGCGCCCGTTCAGCTCGCGCGACTCGCGCGCGCCGATGCCGGGCCCCGTGATCTCGAGCCCCGGGAGCTGCTCGGTGATCAGCGTGAAGAGGCCGATGCCGTTCGGCATCACCTGCGAGAACTCGCGCGAGTCGCCGCGGTAGGGCATCACGAAGCCGAACTGCACCTCGTTGCCGGCTGCCTTGGCGTCGTTGCCGCCGAGCGCCGACTTCGGCGAGATCGTCCCGTGGACGGCGACGCCGCGGCCGGCTCGGATCTCGACCTTGCGGTCGCTTTCGGCCGCCTGCGCGCCCGTGAACTCGGTGGGCAGCGGGATCTCGACGGCGCCGGGGCCGGGATCGAAGAGCTTGCTCGACTTGTTCTCGAGCGGGAGCATCTCGAGGAACTGCAGCGTGTCTTCGCGCATCTGCAGAATGACGCGCGCGCCTTCGCCGATGGTGATGACGGACGGGTCGCTCGTCCGCTCGAGCGCGCGGATCTCGGCGCGCGCGCCGCTGTCCTCGGGCATCGCGAACGGCTCGGTGCCGATGTGCAGGCCGTGCCAGTCGGTGACGGCCGCGTAGCCCGTGGTCTTGCCCGTCGGGAGGTCGGTGAAGCGCGCCACGCCCGAGCCGTCGGTGACGGCGTGGCGCACGTCGACCTTGTTCGACGTATCGACCGAGCCGAGCGTCACGGGGTGGTTCGGGACCGCCCGGCCGCTCTCGTCGAGGACGCGCACCTCGAGCGTCTTTACGGGCAGCGACTTCTCGGGCTTCGCCGAGCCGGTCGTCGAGCCGAGCGCGAAGTTGGACGAGCCAGACGGTTGTTCGCCCGCCGGCGCGCCGCCTTCAGCTTCGTCTCCGCCCGCGGGCGCGGGGCCGAGGCCCGCGATCAGCATCGTCCGCACGCCGCCCTGCGCGGGGATCGGGAAGGTGACGGTCTGCAAGAGCTCGCCGTCGACGGTGACCTCGGCGTGGAACTCGTCGCCGGGCGCGAGGCTCTCGAAGATCACGCGGCCGGCCGCGTCCGTCTTGGCCGTCTTCTTCCGAAGGTCGCCGCCTGCGTTCTTGGTGATGGCCGCCACGTCGACGTTCGCGACGCCGTTCGCCGGGATCTTGCGCGCGACGCGCACGCTGACCGTGCCGGGGGCCATGCCGCTGTCGGGCAGGGGCTGCCCGGAGATCTTGCGCAGATCCGGCATGCCGCCGCCTGGCCGACCGCCGCCCGCAAACGGCTGCGCGAAGGCGGTCGGGGAAGAGAACGCGAGCGCGCAAAGCGCGACCGCCGTCAGGATCAACCTAGCTTTGAGCCGCATTTCTTACAAAACTGAGCGTCATCGTCGTTTCGCACGCCGCACGACGTGCACGTGCCGGCGGCCGTCGTGGCCGCTGCCTCTCCGGCGTTCGCGCCGGCCGCTTCGGCCAGCGCGAGCCGATCCCGCAGCTCGCGCTCGATGAGCGGCCGGAAGTTGTCGCCCGCCTCGAGGTCGCTCATGACTCGCAGCGCGCGCGCCCGGTACCGCTCGACCATGTCCCTGTAGTCCGGCTCGGCGATCTTGCGCATCTGGTAGTCGAGCTCGATCTCTTTGATGGCCTTGAGCACGAGCTGCTTCTCGCGCTCGAGCTCGCGCATCCGCCCCGACGACCGCGGCGCCGCCGCCGCGCCGGCGACCTCGTCTCGCGACAGCGGATCCAGCACGCGCCAGAGCGCGACGCCGGACAGCACCAGCGTCATGCCGCCGAGGCCCATCATGACGAGGGGGGCGCCCATGCGCATGTGCATCGCCGCGATGCCGTAGACAACCGTGACGGCCGCGCCCACCGCGCCGAGCGCGAGCGCAGGCACGCGCCGGCGCGAGGACGGGGACGGCGCGTCGTCGGCGTCCGGCGCGCCCGCCGACGATTCAACCGAGAGAGTCTGTGGCTTCAAGTCCGTCTTCCGATTCGCAAATCAGTCGAGGTTGCGGAGCTCGTCTTCGAGCTTGTCGGCCAGGTCGCTGTCCTCGGGCCCGTGAGAGGGGCCCTCGCCTCCGGCGCTCGCGCCGGCCGGCGAGGCCGCGCTGCGCTCGGGCCGCCGGCGCGTCATGCGCCACGCGCCGTACGCCATTCCGCACGCCGCGATCGTGCCCAGGCTATAGGGCAGAAGCCACGCCAGGCGGTTGAAGCCCTTGTCGATCGGCGTCGCGAGCGCCACCTGGCTGCCGTACTTCTGGATGAAGTACTCGATGATCTGATCGCGCGTCTTTTTCTGATCGAGCAGGCGCCGGATCTCGATGCGGTCCTGGATCGCGTGGCCGCAGTTCTCAGACGAGCACTCGATCAAGTTGTGCCGGCAGCTGCCGCACTGGCACATGATGTTGCGCACGAGCCAGTTCTCCTCGGGCCCGACCGGCGAGGGCGCGTCGCCCTGCGCCTCGATCATCGGAGCCGCCGGGGCCGGCGTCTGGGCGGCGGCCGTCCTCGGCGCGAACGCCGCGGCGAGACCGACGCCGAATCCGATTTTGACGAACAGAGAGAGGCCAGCGACGCCCGGAGCACGAGGCTGAGGCACGAGCGACGACACCCTGGCCGTCATGCCGCACCCGAGGCGCGCGTCTCCGCCACCGGCGACGAGATCCGAGCCGTCATCTTCTCGAGCACGCTGTCGGGGATGAGCGCGATGGCCGTCCCGAACGCGAGCCACATGAAGCCGAACCAGATCCAGTCGACCACCGGGTTCACGACGACCTTGATGATGGCCGTGCCGTTCGCCAGATCGTAGCCGCCCAGCGTGATGTACAGGTCCTCGTCGGGCGCGCGGCGGATGGCGACCTCGGTCGTCGGCTCGGCCTCGTGGCCGTGGAAGAACCACTTGGCGGGCCGCAGGTGGTCGATCACGTTGCCGTCTTTGCCGAAGGCCGTGACCTCGCCGGTCACCATCTCCTTCTGGCGATCCTCCTCGTGCGCGAGGCGATCGAAGTGGATGCGGTACTTGCCGACGGTCTCGTCCTTGCCGGGCGCCATGCGCAGCTCGGCCTCTTTCTGGTAGGCCGTGCCTGCGAAGCCCACGAACATCAGCACGATGCCCACGTGAACCAGGTAGCCGCCGTAGCGGCGCTTGCCACGCAGCACCATGCCGACCAGCGACGACAGCGCGCTCTGGCCCGTGTTCCTCTTGCGGATGGCGATGCCGCGTCCGAACTCCTGGACGATCGTCGCCGTCGTGAAGGCGCACAGGCCGAAGCACACCATGGCCGGCCACGACGCCCCGAGGCCCGCGGCGATGCAGATGCCCAGCGTGACCGCGAGCGCCAGCACGGGGAACGTGAACTGGTAGCGCAGGTGCGACGCCGTCGCGCGCCGCCACGCGATCCCCGGCCCCACGCCCGTGAGGAACAGCAGCACCAGGCCGATGGGCACCATCCACTTGTTGAAGAAGGGCGGACCCACGGTGATGCGCTCGCCCACGAACTTCTCGGAGATCGTCGGAAACATCGTCGCGAACATGATGAAGAACGCGACGAACAGCAGGATCCAGTTGTTCAGCGTGAAGGCCGCCTCACGCGACAGCCACGAATCGAACGTGCCGCGCGACCGCAGCTCGGGCATGCGCTTGATGACGAACCCGAAGCTGACGATCATGATGATCGCCATGAAGCCCGTGAAGATCCACGCCAGCGTCGTGTCCTGACCGAAGGCGTGCACCGACTGCACGATCCCCGAGCGCGTCATGAACGTGCCGAAGATCGTCAGGAAGAACGTCAGGATGATCAGCGTGACGTTCCAGATCTTCAGCATGCCGCGGCGTTCCTGGATCATGATCGAGTGCAGGAACGCCGTGGCGGTGCACCAGGGCAGGAAGCCCGCGTTCTCGACGGGATCCCAGCCCCAGAAGCCGCCCCAGCCGAGCTCTTCGTAGGCCCACAGCATGCCCAGCGTGAGGCCCATCGAGAGGAAGAACCACGCGCCGATCGTCCACTTGCGCACCGACGCGATCCACGCGTCGTCCAGCTGGCCCGAGATGAGCGCCGCCATGCCGAACGCGTACGGGATGCTCATGCCGACGAAGCCCGTGTACAGCGACGGCGGGTGCGTCACCATGTACGCGTTCTGGAGCAGCGGGTTCAGCCCCTTGCCCGTCGTCGGGATGTCCGTGAGGAACGTGTCGAACGGGTTCTTGTGGAAGATGATGACGTAGAGGAAGAAGTCCGCGATCGCCATCAGCACGACGACGACGTAGGGCAAAAGCTCCCGGTGGCGGTGCCGGTTCGAGTAGACGGCGATCGCCGAGAACACGGACAGCAGGAACACCCACCACAGGATCGAGCCGTCGAGACCGCCCCAGTACGCCGTGATTTGATAGAAGAGCGGCGATGATGCGTCCGAGTAGTGCTGGACGTACTTGATCGAGTAGTCGTGCGTCACGAACGCGTAGACGAGCGCGACGGACGACAGCCCGAGGACGCCGGCGAGCGCGTAGACGCCCGCGCGCCCCGATTCGATGAAGCGGCGGTTTCCGCGGCGCGCCCCGATGAGCGAGATCACGCCCGAGTAGGTCGCGACGACGAGCGCGATGAGCAGGGTCAGCGTACCGAATGCAGCCATGACGAGCCTCCAGCGGATCCGAGCCGGCGCGCCGCTAGGAGCGCGCGAGGTCCGCCCGGAAGTCCCTGCAACCTAACACAGAATTTCGCCTCTGGCGGGCAACCGTACAGGCCTTCCCGCCCCGCGGACGTGCATTGGATCGGGCAACATTGCCCCAGCTCGGTTTATTCCGCGGGGGGGCCTTTTTGTCCGCCCGCGCGCGGGTACGGGAAGCGCTCGGTGGGCGTCGTCGGCTCGGTGTGCTGGAACTTGTGGAGATTGAGGATGAGGTCGCCGCTCTCCGGATCCTCCGTGAGGACGTCGGCCAGGCGGTGGCCCCAGAGGATCTGGTGCGTGAAGTAGCGGTGCTGGGCGTGCACGGGCTGCATCGTGATGTCGTCCAGGCCGACGACCGAGATCTGGATCTCGATCTCCTTCGCCTCGGCCGACTCGGGCGTCTCTCCCCACAGCGGGCTCGACTCGTCGATGGGGTGGAGCGCGCTCCACGACCGCTGCAGCGACATCGCGTGATCGCGCGTCAGCTTGAGGTCGAGCATGCGGTAGAAGGTCCCGCCCTCGCGCAGCTTCTCGGTGCGCATCATGAGCACGCGGACGGTTGCGTCGACGATCTGGTTGCGGCGGCGGTTGCCGATGCGGAACATCAGCGTCGGCACGCCGTTCACGGGCGAGATCACGACGTAGCGCGTGAACACGAGCAGCGCCGTCGAGCGCGAGAACTTCGCGAAGACCAGGCCGGTCGCCAGCGCCGTCAGCGTGAGGCTGGTGATCGACTCGGCGACGACGAGCGCGTTCGCGGCGAGCGAGTCCGGGTACAGCGCGCCATACCCGATCGTCCCCATGGTCTGCACGCTGAAGAAGAAGGCGTCCAGGAACGAGCCGTGCCGCGCGTGGGCGACGCCGCCCACGAGGACGTAGGCCACGGCGAAGATCGCGTTCACGACCAGGAACACGGCGGCGATCGCCGCGACGGTCACGCGCCAGGGCTGCCGAATGAGCAGGTGATAAAAGTCGCGCAGAGGCGCGCTCTCCTCGCCGATGACACGGATCCCGTAGGTCGCGCCGGTGGGGACCCAGCGGAGCGGCTTGCGCGGGCGCTTCTTCACGGCGGCGCATGTTAGCCGAAAGGCCGGCCCGCCTTCCGTGTGACGCTGCGGCAATTTTGATCACTTTGGAGCGCGGCGCGCGACTCTGAGGAGAGGTGCATCCCATGCGAACGGCACTCGTGATCCTGGTGCTTGGCGCGGCCGCGGCCGGCTGCGGAGGTGGTTCGGCTGGTCCGTCGACGGGCGCGGCCGGGACGACGGGCG
>DASZUD010000113.1:0-28626 GCA_035548155.1 Polyangia bacterium | reverse complement strand
ACGTTCCCCAATGTCGTCGTCACAGGCCACCAAGCGTTCTTCACGGAGAACGCACTCGCCGACATCGCCCGAACGACGATCGACAACCTCACCGCCTTCGAGCGCGGGGCGCCCCTCGTGAATGCCCTCCCGGGAACCTAGCCGCGGAGGCAAGGCGAGGTGCTGACCGGTGCCGACAGAGGCGGGAGGTCGCTCGAGCGGAGTGACCGGGCCGGAGATCCACTGCGCCGCGCAGGGGCCGCCCGATGGCAACGCGGGCACTCGTCGGCGTGATCGGAAGCGGTGGTTACGCGTCTCCGATGGCAACGAAAAATGCCGGAAACGTGGGCCTGATACCTTCAATCCATGACGCGACTCGCGCTGACAGAGAAGATCGTTCAGGCGAAGCTCACGAAGAAGATCTCGTGGAAGGAGCTCGCCGAAGGGATTGGTCGCAGTGAGATCTGGACCACCTCGGCTCTGCTCGGGCAGCAGACCATGAATGCCGACGAGGCGGTCGCGGCAGGCCGCATGCTGGGCCTCTCGAACGAAGAGGTGGCACTGCTGCAGGTGCCCCCGTCGAAGGGATCGCTCGGCACGACCGTGTCGACGGATCCTCTCATTTATCGATTTCACGAGATCGTTCAGGTCTACGGGACGACCTTGAAGGAGCTGATCCACGAAAAGTTCGGCGACGGCATCATGAGCGCCATCGATTTCGAGATGAGCCTGGAGAAGGTGTCCGACCCGAAGGGCGACCGGGTCAAGGTCACGATGAACGGCAAGTTCCTGCCGTACCGCAAGTGGTAGCAGCGCGGACTCGCCTGCGTCCGGAGGAGCAAGCGGCCCCGTACGGGGTGACGCCGAGCAGGCCGGACCGGCGCAGAGGGGCTCGTCGCCCCTCCTCGCGCCGCGCACTCAGGCCTCGGCGCTCTGCCTCAAGGCGGCAATCGGGCGACCGACGGCCGAGCGGGAAGGGGCGGTGCGAAGGTGCGTGCTGTACAGCGCGGCTCCGGTGAAGGTGATGCCACCCACCATGTTCCCGAGCAGGGTCGGGATCTCGTTCCAGATGAAGTAGTCGGCGATGGAAAACTTGCCGTGCATGAGCAGCGCCGTGGGGAAGAGGAACATGTTCACGACGGAGTGCTCGAACGTCATGAAGAAGAACACCAGGATGGGCATCCACATGGCGATCACCTTGCCGCTGACGTGAGTGGAGATCATCGCGCCGACGACGCCCGTGCACACCATCCAGTTGCACAGCATTCCTCGCACGAAGATCGTGAACCAGCCTCCGACGCCGTGACTCGCGTACCCTAGGGTCCGCGCCACGCCGATTCCCGCGAGCTTTTCCCCGACGGGTCCGGGATCAGCGGTGAAGCCGTACGTGAAGACGAACGCCATCATGAAGGCGACGGCCAGGGCTCCGACGAAGTTCCCCAAGAAGACGAGCCCCCACGTCCGCAGCACCCCACCGCCCGTGACGCCGGGCCGCCGATCGATCAAGGCGAGGGGACACAGCATGAATACGCCGGTCACGAGATCGAAGCCGAGCAGATACAGCATGCAAAAGCCGACGGGAAACAGGAGCGCCCCGATGAGCGGCGACCCACTTTGCACCGACACCGAGACGGCAAATACCGCCGCCAAGGCCAGCAGGGCGCCCGCCATGCAGGCTCGGATCAGCGTGTCCCTCGTGGACATGAAGATCTTGGCCTCGCCAGCGTCGACCATCTTCGTTACGAACTCGGAAGGCGCCAAATATGCCATCGAAAATCCCTCCCACCATCGTTGGTTGGTTCGAGACGACGATAGGCGGGCCATGTTTCCGTCGGCTTTCCAAACCGAGGAACTTCCGTTTTCGGGCCGGAATTTTCGTGGACAGATCCGAAACAGCTCGTCGACGGAGTCTCTGCAGGATGCCTGACACAAACCTCCGGGGCGGGCCGACGCGCCAGGCTCCCGCGGCCGGCTCCGATCCTGATGCCCGCTGGTTCGAACATGCCGCGGGGCGCAAGGCGTACCCTATCGACGGGGTCGTTCGCCTCACGCTCGATGGCGGCGCGGGTGCGCGGTCGAACGCCAGAACGCGAGGCGCAGCAGCGCGGGGACGACGAGCAACGTCACGGCCGTCGAGACGACGAGCCCCCCGATGACGGCGACGGCGAGAGGCCGCTGAATTTCGGCCCCGGCGCCGAGCCCGAGCGCCAGCGGCGCGAGCCCCGCGAGCGTGGCGAGAGTCGTCATGATGATGGGCCGCACGCGGATCGAGCCGGCCTCGACCAGCGCGTCCTCGAGCGTCGCTCCGTTCGCCCAGAGGATCTCCGCCTGTTCGAGGAGCAGGATGCCGTTCTTCACGACGAGGCCGACGAGGAGCACGCAGCCCATGAGGGACGACGCGTTGAGGGGAATCGAGAAGACGACCAGCGTCGCGACCGCGCCAACGACGGCGAGCGGCACCGCGGCGAGCACGACGAGGGCCGTGCGCGCGTGGCGAAACTGCGCGAGCAGCACGGCGAGGACGGCCAGCAGGCCAAAGGCCGTCACCCGCGCGAGATCGCGCAACGTCTGCTGCTGAGCTTGGACCTGGCCACCGAGCTCCATCGTGTAGCCCTCGGGGAGATGGAGACTCTGGAGCCGTGCGCGGGCGTCCGCGGCCACGGAGCCGAGGTCGCGGTTCTCGTGGTCGGCCGTCACGATCACGGTGGGCCGCAGGTTTTCCCGCAGGAGAAAGCTCGGCGAGGATGCGCGTTCGAAGCGTGCGACGGCTCCGATCGAGACGACGCCGGTTCCTGCGGAGGAGAGCAGGGGGACCCGCTCGATTTGCGCCCGATCGAAGCGCACGGCGTCGGCGTAGCGCACGCGCACTCCGATGGGGCGATCGGGGCGCCGGATCGTCGCGGCCTGCTGGCCATGGAAGGCAACGTCCAGATCGTTTGCGATCTCGGTGTTGGTCCTGCCCAGCCGAGCGGCGGCGTCGGGCTCGAAGCGCAGCCGGAGCTCCGGCGCGTCGCCCTCGAACCCACGGTAGAGGTCGACCAGGCCGGGGATGCCCTCGAGGCGGGCCGAGATTTGTGATGCAGCGTCGCGCAGCACGCCGTAGTCGTCACCAAAGACTTTGATCTCGAGTGGCCGCGGCGTCCCCGAGAGATCGTTGAGGATGTCCTGCAGCACCTGCACGAACTCGACGCGGGCTTCCGGGACCTCGCGCGCGAGGCGGGAGCGCGCGTCGGCGATGACGTCCTCGGCGGAACGGTCGCGACGCGACGCCGGCTGGAGGCGCACCATGACGTCGCCGCGGTTGACCTCGGTCGCGGCGGCGGGGCCGAGCTCCGCGCCCGTGCGGCGCGAGTAGGTTGCGACGTCGGGGATCGACTTCAAAACGCCTTCGATCCGCCGCGCGACGGCGTCGGTATCGGCGAGCGACGTGCCTGCTGGCAGGAAATAGTCGAGGACGAAGGCGCCCTCGTCCATCTCGGGCAGGAAGCCCGTTCCGACCGCGCGCACGGCGAGCAAGCCACCGAGAAGGAGCACGACGCTGATCGCGACGGCCAGCCACGGGCGGCGGAGCAGCGGGGACACGGCGCGTTGATAGACGCGCCGATAGGTCCGAGGCGGGCCGCGGTCCTTCGTGGCCGGCCGCATCCACTTCGTCGCGGCGAGCGGGACGATCGTGACAGCGACGAGCAACGATAGGATGACCGCGGCGGCCAGGGTCCCGGCGAGGGCGCCGAAGAAGCGACCGACGACCCCCTCGAGCCACGCGAGCGGCAGGAAGACGATGACCGTCGTGATCGTCGTGCCGAGCAGGGCTCCGCGCAGTTCGTGCAGCGCCCCGGCGGCAGCGCCGGCCACGGGCTCGCCGCCTTCGAGACGCCGGCGCGTCGCCTCGACCACGACGATCGCGTCATCGACGACGAGGCCGATCGCGATGGCCAGCCCGCCCATGGACATGAGGTTGAGGCTCTGCCCGAGGAGGTGCACGGGGATGAAGGTGATGCCCAGTGTGATGGGGACGGCGAGCGCGGCGACCAGCCCGCCGCGCAGGTCGCGGAGAAAGAGCGCGATCACCGCGACGCTCAGCAGAATCCCGACGAGGATCGCGTCTCGCACCGAGCGCATCGACTCCTCGACGAGAACGGCTTGGTCGTAGACGGTCTTGATCGCGACCGCGCGCGGGAAGGAGCGTGCCGTCTCGTCGACTGCGGCGCGTACGCGCGTGACGACGTCCGGAGTGCTCGCGCCCGGCAGCCGGCTGACGCTCACCAGGACCGTCTCGCCCTCGGGACCCGACACGCGGAGAAGACGATCCTCCGAGCCCTCGGTGATGGCCGCAATCGCCGAGAGCGGAACGGGGCTGCCATCGGCGCCGACGGCCACCGGGATGCGGCCGAGGTCCTGCGCCTCGCGCGGCTCGCCCGAGGCCGTGACCGTCACGAGCGAGTGCGCTTCATCGAAGCGGCCGACCGATTGAAGCACGGACGCCTCGCGAACCTTCGTTGCGACCTGACCGGGAGAGAGGCGGAGGGCGGCCGTCCGCCCCGGATCGACGACGATCTCGAGCTCCCTGACGTCGCCGCCCAGGACCTCGACGCGCCCGACGCCGGGGACGCGCGAAATCGCGGGACGCAGGACCAGCTCGGCCAGATCGCGCAGACGGCGTGAGTCGACGTCGCCGCTGACGTTGAAGGTGACGACGGGGAACGACGTCGTCGTGAGTCGCTCGACGACGATCTCCGTGCCGGGGGGCAGCGCCGAGCGCGCCTCGCCGACGCGTGACTCGGTCAGCTGCAGGGCACGCCACATGTCCGAGCCCGGCGCGAACTGGAGCGACAGCTCGACGGCGCCGCGGATGGCGCGCGCTCGAACGCGCTCGATGCCTTGCACGGTCGCGAGCGCCGTCTCGAGAGGGCGGCCAAGCGTGGCCTGCGTCAGCTCGGCCGGTGAGTCGCCGCCCCGCGCGACGACCACGATTCGCGGGTACTCCATCTCCGGGTAGATCCCGCTCGGCATGCGCGTGGCGACCAGCGCGCCGCTCGCGGCGAGCCCCAGCGCGAGGAACCACACGACCGCGGGCGGAAGCCGGGTCCTCGTCACTTCTCGACCTCGATGGGCTCACCGTCGGTGATTCCGAGGACTGGCGAGACGACGACCCGTTGTCCGGGGACGAGCCCCTTCGTTTCGACGCGGCCGCCCACCGATGCGCCGCGGGGCGCGCGGCTCACGTGCGCACGTCCATCGTCTCCGCAGACGACGACTTCGATCTCGTCACCCGGACCTGTACGCACCGCCGCGGCGGGTACCCCAACTGACTGCCGGGGCGAGCCGACCTGGATGCGGGCGCTGCCGAGCGCGCCGATGGGTGGTCGCGCGGCCGCGTCGATCGCGACGCGCACGGTGCCGAGACCTGTCGTCCGGTCGACCGACGGCGACACGGCGGCGATGCTGCCCTTCCAGCGCGTGCTCGGCAGCGCCGAGATCGAGATCTCGGCGGGTTGCCCTTTGGCGAGGCGCACGAGGTCGTTGGCCGTCGTGTCGCCGACGAGCTCGAGGCGGCTCGGATCGACGATTTCGACGATGGGCGTCGCGGGCGTGCCGTCGACGAGCTCGCCGGGCCTCCTGAAGAGACGCACGACGACACCGGCGAGCGGGCTCCGGATGGTGGCCCGGTCGACTTGCCGGCGGGCGCGGCGGGCGCCGGCTTCGGCTTCGGACTCTGCCGCACGCGTCGAACGAGCGCGCGTCCAGGCGTCGTCGACCTCCTGCTTCGCTGCGATGCCGTGTTCGAAGACGCGCTGGACGCGCGCCGCCGTGGCGTCGGCGTTCTGCACCTCGGCGTGCGCTTTCGCGACGAGCGCCTCGGCGGCGTGCAGGTCGTCGACGAGCGGCCCGTCGTCGAGGCGTGCGAGCACGGCCCCCGCCGCGACGGTGTCTCCCTCGCGAACGAGGAGCTGCAAGATCCGACCGGCGACCTGCGCCGAGACCTGCGCGTCTCGATCGGGCAGGGGCGCGATCGTGCCGCGAAGGTCGATGGTATCGGCGACGTCCAAGGGCTTCGCGTCGGCGCAGCGAACGCGCCGCACCTCTGGCGTGGCTTCTCCCGACCGGCGGCACGAGGCGACGGCCATCAGCAGGACGAAGGTCGCGACGCTACGGTTCATCGCCGCTCCGCTCGGTGGGGGAGAGCCCGACCGCGCGCTCGACGTCGGCGCGCGCGCGCTGCCAGGCCGCACGAGCGGAGGCCGCGGCGAGGCGGGCGTCTCTTGCGGCGGCGTTGGCATCCAGCACGCGGAGCAAGTCGACGCGGCCGTCGCGATAGCCTTCTTCGGTCATGCGTCGGGCCTCCTCGAGCGCGGGGAGGACTTCTTCCGCGAGGGAACGCGCTCGAGCGCCAGCGCTTTCGCACTCTCGGTACGCGGCGGTGAGCTCGGCCCCGAGGCGGCGGAGCTCGGTCTCGGTCGTGATCTCGGCCAACGCCCGCTGAGCCCGGGCGCGCGCGATGGGGCCTCGGCGCTGGTTCAGCACGGGAGCTTCGAACGACACGCCCACGGTGACATCCGTTCCAGGGACCTCCGGATCGCCTTGGGCCACCGTCACGTCAGCGTTCACGATGGGCCACCGCAGTCTTTGCTCGGCGCGGACGTGAGCGGCCGCTGCGTCGGCCTGCGCTCGATCGCGACGAAGGGTAGGGTGATGGGCGAAGAGCTGCCCCATCGCGTCGTTCTCGGAGGGCAGGGGGCCGAGCTCGACGGGGCCGGCAGCGCGCAGCGAGGAAGGCTCGTTCGAGCTCACCCATACGGCGAGGCGCGCCGCGAACGCCGGGACGACTCCGGCGGCGGCGCTCGCCTCGGCCCTCGCCCGCGCCTGGTCTGCGCTCGTCCGCACGACGTCCACGCGCGGCGCCGTGCCTGCGGCGAAGCGCTCGCGCGCGACGTTCGCGACGCGCTCGATGTCGGCGGCCGCTTCGGTCAGGAGGCGTGCCCGCTCCTGGGCTTCCCAGAGGTCGAGCCAGGCGCGCGTCGCGTTCCACCGAGCGTCGAGACGGACGGCCTCGACGTCGAGCCTGGCCGCCAGCGCGTCGGCCTTCGCCGCGGACACGGCCGTTCCGCGCTGCCCGAAGAGCGGCAAAGGGACGCCCAGGAGCGTCGTCAGCTTCGCGGTGAGGCGCGCGGTCGAAAGCCCCAGCGTGGGGTTCGCCAGCGTCCCGGCCACGTCGATCTCCGTGCGGGCGACCTCGGCCCGCAGCTCGGCCAGTACGACGTCGGGGCCCGCGCGAAGAGCGTGCTCGCGCGCCTCGGCGAGCGAGATGCCCGTCGTGCTCGGGCGGGCGTCCACCGGAGGGGCAGCGGCGGCCAGCAGGGCCGGGAGCAACCACGGGGACAGCACCCCGCATGCATAGCCACCGAACATGAGACGTGCATGAGAACCAGCATCTCGACTTGGGCAGGGTGAGCCGAAGAGCGATACTCGGGGCATGCGGATCTTGGTCGTCGAAGACTACGAGCCGCTCGCGCGATCGCTGGTTCAGGGCCTGCGGGAAGCCGGCTACGCCGTAGATCGCTCCGCCGACGGCGAGGAGGCCCTGGCGCTGGCCCAGACGAACGCCTACGACGCGCTCGTGCTCGATATCATGGTGCCGACGATCGACGGCCTCGCGGTTCTTCGCCGTCTGCGCGCCGGCGGCTCCTCGGCCGCCGTGTTGCTCGTCACGGCTCGCGACCAGGTCCCCGATCGTGTCACCGGGTTGGATACGGGAGCGGACGACTACCTCGTCAAGCCTTTCGCCTTCGCCGAGCTGCTCGCGCGGCTGCGTGCCGTCATTCGGCGTCGGTATCGCGAGGCGACGAGCTGCGTGCGTGTCGGCGATCTCGAAATCGACTCGGCGGGGCGGACCGTCAAGCGGGCGGGGCGAGTCATCGCGCTCTCCGCGCGGGAGTTCGCGCTGCTCGAGTACCTCGCCTTGCGGCGCGGCCAGGTCGTCACGCGCACCGAGGTGTGGGAGCACGTCTACGATTTCGCCGCGGAGCCTTCCAGCAACGTCGTCGACGTATACGTCGGCTATTTGCGCCGCAAGCTCGCCGACGGAGAGGGCGGCGCGGCGCGGCTCATCCACACGCACCGTGGGCTCGGATACTCGCTCGATGCCGAGGCGCCAGGATGATGCGCTCGCTGCGCTCTCGCCTGACGCTCTCGCTCATCGGGATGCTCGTGCTGTCGTTGGCGGCGCTGTCGCTCGTCGTGCACGTCGTCGTCGCGCGCGCGCTCGAGCGGCAACTCGACAGCCGGCTCCTCGACGAGGCAGGGGCCGTCGCGGAAATGGCGGAGGACGATCGCGGCGCCACGGAATTCGAGGCGGAGTCTCTGCCCGACTTCGAGCGTGGCGAACGACCAGCCTACTTCCAGGCGTGGCTGGAAGACGGCACCGTCATCGCGCGATCGCCCATGCTCGGGACGCGCGACCTGCAGCGCGGCGCCGCGAGATCGGAGCCCACGTTCGCCGCCGTGACCCTGCCAGACGGGCGCGTCGGGCGGGCGGCGCAGCTGCGTCGGAACTTGCGGATCGAGCCCCAGCCAGGGCAGGCCACGGAGCCCGCGCGGTCGCAGCGGTCCGTCATCGTCGTGGTGGCACGCGGCACCGAAGACATGGACGAGACGCTGGCGGCCGTACGGCGCTGGCTGTTCGCCTTCGGAACGTTGACGTTGGTCGGCGCCTCCTGCGTCGCGATCCTGGCCGTGGGCCGCGGCCTGCGCCCGGTGCGCGCTCTCAGTGCAGAGCTCGAGAACCTCGATGTCGCCCGGCTGGGACGCCTGTCCTCGCCCGATCTCCCGAGCGAGCTCGCTCCCCTCGTCGAGAAGCTCAACGAGCTGCTTGCGCGCGTCGAAACGTCGTTCGCGCGCGAGAGACGCTTCACGGCCGACGTCAGCCACGAGCTGCGTACGCCGCTCGCGGCGCTGCGAATGACTTTAGACGTCGTTGGCTCGCGCGAACGGGCGGCGCCCGAGCTCGCGCAGGCCTTG
This sequence comes from Polyangia bacterium, assembly GCA_035548155.1. Lineage (GTDB taxonomy): Bacteria > Myxococcota_A > Polyangia > Fen-1088 > Fen-1088 > DASZFV01. Next base: position 19,629 of record DASZUD010000113.1, on the reverse strand, counting down.
GTAGACGTCAACGTCGTCGTTCGGCAGATGCAGGTCCTCTGCGAGAACTTGCTCGCGCTCGCGAGCCTCGACGCAGGGAGCGTGCCGGTTCGTGCCGTGCCGGTGTCCCTGCGGCGGCTCGTCGAGGACTGCTGGGTGCCGCTCGAAGAGGCCGCGCGACGGCGCGAGCTCAGGTTTCTCAATGAGCTCGACGAGGCGCTCGTCGCAGTCACCGATCCCGACCAACTGCGGGTCGTCGTGGCGAACCTGCTTTCGAACGCCGTCGCGTATACGAAGCGCGGTGGCACGATCGAGGTTCGTCGGCCGCCGAGCGGAGAAGGGGCGCTCTTCGAGGTTCGCGACAGCGGGCCGCCCATTCGCGAGGCGCACCTGCCTCACATCTTCGAACGGTTCTTTCGCGCCGACCCCGCGCGCGGCGAGGGCGTTCACTGTGGGATCGGTCTCGCCCTCGTTCGCGGGATCTCGCAGGTCCTCGGCCTCGACGTGACCGTCGAGAACACGTCCGAGGGCGGCGTATCCTTCGCCGTCCATCGTCAGACCTGAGCCGTGAGACCCGACCGCCGGTCACCCCAGGACGGCGATCGTCACCGCCCGGAGTGGTCCTCGCTTTCAGGCGATGACGTCGAACTGGTCGACGAGAATCGGTCGGAGCTGCTCGATCTCGCTCGTGACTTCGTCCAGGCCGACCACGAAGACCGTCAGGCGTTCACGCCGGACGCGAACGCGCACGAACCCTTTTCCGCGCTCGACGCGCGCCGCACCCGCGGCCTCGTTGTAATGCCCGCCCGCGGCGAGGGAGACGGCCAGGTACCACCCGAGCCAGAGAGGCGCCAGGATGCCGCCTGCACCGGCGGCGATGGCGATGCGCCCCAGCAGCGGCCAGCCCGCCATCGGCAACGCGCCATCGCCAAGCGCGAGCGGCACCGCCAGCAGCCCGAGCGCCAGCATCCAAGCCGTGGCGAGCGGCGCCGCCCGCGCGAGGGCGCCGCTCGCGTGCCGTGGACCAGCTGATTTCGGCGAGAGCAGAGGGCCAAGCAGGTATCCGTAAAGCGCGACGAACGCCACGTAGCCCGCCGCCCAGACGAAGCGGGCGCGGGCGAGGGTGACACCGGTCGCGAGCTGCGCGACGCCGTGGACGGCGCCGAGGACTCCGAATCCGATCCTGGCCGCGAGCCCCCGAGACTGCGCGGCGCCTACGAGCGCGCCCGCGGCGGAGAGGCCGGCTGGAAGCCCGAGGACGAGTGTGGCGAAGACGCTCGCGCCAAGGAGCGAACGCGCAGGGGCTCCGCCGAGCCAGGCGATGCCCGCGAAAGGCGCGCCGAGGGCGGCCAGTCCGAGCGCCAGCGCATACCGGTATGACCAAACGTTCGTTTGGCCGCCCCTGCGGTCGGACGCGCGCGGGTGAATGAAAGATCGCCGGTACACCCGCTGCGTCGCCCGCCAAGACGCCACGGCCAGCGCCACCGCGACGAGAGCGGTGCCAAAGAGCCCGAGGCCCCGGATGAACGGCCGGAGATCGCCGCCGCCCTTGCCGAAGGGCAGGTCGAGCACGGCGCGCGTGCCTGGATCGATCGCGGCACAGACGAGCAGCAGCGCCGAGATCAGCCCTGTCCAGAACGCCACGTAGCCCCCGCTCAACATGAGCCAGGGCGAAAACAAGCGGCGGGCCACGAGCCGCGCGGACTGTTCGACGGGCGGGAAGACCGCGCCGCGCGGCAGCTCGCCGTGGTCGACGTGACTCGGATGAAGGAACGCTCCGCCGAGGCCCGCGACGATCGACGCGTAGCTCGTGCGCTCCGCCGGACCGTAGCGCTCATAGTGGTGGGTGTCGCCGGCGAGATCCAGCCGCGCATGACCCGCAGGCAGCGGGGTCCGGGGCGGCATCGACGGGAGGGGCAGCTCGAGGGCGCTGAACGCCTCGCGCACGGGCGCCCCGCGGTCGAGCGCGCGGCCCATCGCGACGGCCGGAAAGTGCGTCGCGACGATCAGCTTCGCGGGGGATCGTTCGGCCGCCTCGCGTCTGAAGAATTCGCGCTGGCGCGCGTCGAGGCCACCCATGCAGTCGATGCCCCACAATGACCAACCGAACGGCAGGCGCAGAGCCAGATAGCTCGCGTCCTGCGACGTGCAGAAGCCGGGCAAGGCGAGCCGCGACGATGAGCTTCGGGCGGTGTCGCCCTCGGCAGGCGGCCGCCGGAACTGGTGGTGAAAGCCATCGAGGGCGTCGAAGTAGTCGTGGTCGCCCGGAATCCCGTAGAGCGGCCGCGGCGGGCCGCCCGGCAGGAGACCCGCTGCGGCGAGGTCCCGCGCCGCCCATACGAACGGGGCCACGAAGCGGGTCAGCAAAGAAGGATGATCGGCGACGTGGTACGCGGTGTCGCCACCGACCAGCAAGAACTGCCCGCGCGGCAGACGCGTCTCTGCGTCACCGCGCAGCGCGACGTGCGCGTACTTCCCGTGGGCTGGCGCGAGGAACAGATCGGCCTGGCAGAGGGCCGCGACGCCGTACGTGGCGCGCTGGCTGTCGCCCGTGTCGGCGACGAAGTCGAACCAGAACTCGTGGGTGCCCGGGGGAACTTCGAATGAGGCCGCGCGCGCGGTCATCCAGTTGCGCGGGTCCATGCGATCGCCGTAGAGCGCGGCCGTGGCGATGCGCCGCGCGGCTGCGAGGAACTGGGGCCCCAACAGCCAAGGGACGGGCCCCCTCATCCTGCGGGGCTTGGCCGGGACGGAGGGTGCGAGCTCGTCTTCCGTCATCGTTGGCTCCGCGCCGTCGCGAGGAGCGGTCGGGTCGCCGCGGCGACGGCCTCCGGCGCGTCGAAGGGCAGCGCGTGGGCGCCGGCCGGCACCTCGACGAGGCGGCCCCGCCGCGCGGCGCGCGAGAGCAGCGCGGCCCAGGCCCCTCCGACGATCGGATCGCGCGCCCCGCGCATGACGACCACGGGCACGGCGATCCGCCGCAAGGCGTCCTCTGGCCGATCGCGGAGCGCGCTCGCAAACAAGCGCCAGCTCGTGCGCAGCCCGGCGCGCAAGTACTCCGCGGCGACGACGGGCCAGAGCCGCCAGGGCTCTCGCGGGGCGACGCGCAGCCACCGGCCGACCTGGCGAGGTACGGATCGCGCGGCAGCGTCCATCGTCGGGCTCGTGAGCACGAGGGCGGTCGCGCGCGCGGGGCTTTCGTCGGCGATGCGCACGATGATCTGGCAGCCGACGGAGTTGCCCAGCATGACGGCGCGCCGAAGCCCCACCGCGCCGAGCCATGTGGAGAATGCTTCGACGAGGCCGGAAAGATCGAGGGGCGCTCGCGGACGCGGGCTCCGGCCGAACCCGGGCAAGTCGGGGGCCCAGATGCGCGCTTCGCCGTCGAGCGCGGCGAAGAGCGGCCCGAAGTACCTGCTCGAGACACCGAGGCCGTGCACGAGCACGAGCGGCGGCGCGTCCGCCGGCCCGGCAACGCGAGCATGAATGCGTAGCCCTCCCACGTCGGTCCAGACGCAGCCTTGCGAAACGCGGGTCCCTTCAACCACCGGTGCAATGGTGGGCTGCCGCGGTCTGCGCGCAACGGGAACCTACTTGAAAGGTTGTGCGACCAGCGGCGGCGCCCGGCGCAGGGCGCGTCGGGCGAATCGTGGATGACGGACGCGCTTGCACGGCGCGCATCGAAGCGCACGTTTCGAGGATGAAGATTCATGAGCTCGAGCCCTCTCCGCCGCGCCCCGGCCGGCGCCTTCTCGTGGCGCTCGCGAAAGACGAAGAGGCCGTCGCCGCCCTCCGCCGATTGGTCGGCGAGCGGCGAATCGCGACCTCCCAGATCACCGCCGTTGGAGGCTTCGCGAAGGCGACGCTGGGATACTTCGATCGCGAACGGCGGGAGTACGTCCCGATCCCGGTGCACGAGCAGGCCGAGGTGCTGTCTCTCGTGGGCGACGTCGCCGACGGCCCGGACGGCGCGCCCGCGGTTCACTGTCACGTCGTGCTCGGGCTGCGAGACGGCACGACGCGCGGCGGTCACCTGCTCGAGGGGCACGTCTGGCCGACCCTCGAGGTCATGATCGACGAGTCGCCGGCGCACGTGCGAAAGCGGATCGACCCAGACGTGGGCCTCGCGCTGTTCTCGGCGCGATGAGGCGGCCCGCCGAGGCGGCCGTCCAAGGGCGGGCGTGAGCGAACACCGCGAGAGAGCTCGCGCGGTCAGCGCGCGCCGTCGGCCACCCGGACGGTCACGGGCGGCAGACCGACGATGTCGTAGGTCGCGGATGCGACCTCGATCGACGAGGCCTCGAACGCGGCCAGCACGTCGCGCGTCATCGCATCTTTGACCTCGCGTACACCTGACGGTCGCGTGAGGAAGCGAAGCGCCAGCTCGAGCCAGTTGTCCGTCACGCGGAGGAACACCCGGGGAGCCAGGTCGAGCGGCGCGGCGCCGTAGCGACGTTCGAGCGTCGAGAGAGCCTCCGCGTCGACGTCCGCTGGCGCGACCGCGTGGCGCCGCGCGGCCTCGAGGAGGATCTCCTCGGCGCGCCGTCGGTCCGCCCGGTACGGAATCGGCACGCGCATCTCCTCCCAGATGTACGGGAACTCCCGCGTGTAATTGTAGACGGGCTCGTTGAAGATCTTGTCGTTCGAGACGGTGACGAGCCGTCCGGTGTACTGGCGGCTGCGGACCCACATCGCCGGATCGGCGGCGGGCTCTACGGCCGGCGGCTGACCCATCTCCAGGATCGTCGTCTGAACGAAGTTGAGCGCGACGACGTCGCCGCGCACGCCGCCCATCGTGATGCGGTCGCCCACGCTGAACGTGTTCCCTCGCAGGATCACGACGTAGCCGGCGACGGCCGTGACCACCCGCTGCAGCGCGAACGCGAGGCCCGCCGTAACGAGACCGAGCGCCGTGGCCAGGCGGCCTGGATCGTCGAACCAGATCGAAGCCAGCCCCACGACGAGCAACGTCGCGTTCAGAGCGGCGATCGCCTGCCGCACCCAGAAGCGGAGGTCGTGGTGACGTTCCGGGATGAGACCGCGTGCCAGCGCGCGCAGCGATTGGCGAAGCGCCCAGGCTGCGGCCACGAACGCCACGGAGAACAGGAGCTTGCGCCCGTTCTCGGCCGTGGCGCCCACCAGCTTCACGCCGAAGAGCTCCAGCGCGCGCGTGGGGCCCACGACGCGGACGGGATCCATCCCGACAATATGGCGCGGGCGCGCTCGCCGAAAAGCTGCCCGGTCCGCATGGCTGCCGACGAACGCTCATCGGAGCGAAGGCGCGGCGGCGCGCGCGGGCTTCCGTGCGCAGGTTTCGACCGTGCGCTCGTCGGATAGCCGCTTCTCGCTCTACGCGGCGCTGGCCGCCAATGCCGCCATCGCGGTCACCAAGTTCATCGCCGCAGCGGTGAGCGGGAGCTCCGCGATGCTGTCGGAGGGGATACACTCGACAATCGATACGGGCGACAGCCTACTGGTGCTCGCCGGCGTCCGCCTGAGCCGGCGGGCTCCCGACGACGAGCATCCGTTCGGTCATGGCAAGGATCTGTACTTCGGGACGTTGATGGTTGGGGTCCTGATCTTCGCCGCGGGCGGCGGGATGTCGATCTTCGAAGGGGTCACTCATCTGCTGCGGCCTCGCTCCCTCGGTCACTGGAAGCTGAATCTCGGCGTGATCGGCCTTTCGGCGGTATTCGAGGGGAGCTCGTTCTTCTTCGCCTGGCGGCGCTTCCGCGCGCATCGCCGCCAGCTACCTCCGGGGATCGGCCTTTTCGAGGCCATTCACATCAGCAAGGATCCGACGGCGTTCGTCGTCCTCCTCGAGGACGGCGCCGCGCTCGCCGGGTTGGCGTTCGCTGCGCTGGGCGTCACGCTGGCTCACGCCCTCGACGCGCCCGGGATCGACGCAGCGGCGTCGATCGCGATAGGCGCGATTCTCGCGGCCGTGGCTGTGGTCCTCACCATCGAGAGCCACGGGCTGCTGATCGGCGAGAGTGCCCTCGGCGGCGTGGTGCGCCGCATTCGCGAGCGGGCGGCCACGACCCCGGGCCTGGTTGCCGTCAACCGGGTCCTGACGATGCAGCTCGGGCCGGACCAGGTGCTCGTCGCCCTCGACCTGGCGCTCGATCCGGGCACAGTGGGAGAGCCCTTGCGCGAGACCGCTCGTCGGCTCGAAGACGACATCCGTCGCGAGCACTCCTACGTGAAGCACGTGTACATCGACGTCCACGCGCTGCGAGCCGCCGCGCCGCGAACGACTTGAGGGCTCCCGAGGAGAGGACGGAATCGTCGTGGCGCGGTGACTCACGATTGCAAAGAGGAGGTCATGGCTTCGGCCGGATGGTTTCCGCGTCTTCGCGCTCGCGGTCGCGAGCGCCACCACCCTGGGCAGCACTGCCGATGCGACGGCGCGCCCGGCGGGCTCAGGTTCTCGGGGAAGACATGAAGCCACCTCATTTCGACCGCGGCGCGGCGCCGAGGCCGCACGCGCGGCCCGTGCTCGTCGCGTTGGCGTTTGGCATGGCGGCGGGAGCTGGCAGCAGCTGCCGGCACCCGCCGCCAGCGACGCCCCAGTCATTGGCGCGCGAGCGCGCGCGCCTTCAGCGTCTGCCAGGGGACGCGCGGACCCTCGACGCCCGCTGGGATCGCATCGACGTCGGCGCGGGCGCGAGCGGAGCGGAGGCGAGGGCGGCCGCCGCCGTCGACGGGTTGAAGATCCGGATGTTCAACCGCGAGGGCCCGTCGACCACGCTCAGGCTTCCGGTGTCATCGGCCGAGCTGCGAAAGCTGTTCCCCGTGGACATCGATCGGGTGAGCGTGCGGAACGGCGAGCTGGACTACGTCGATGTCAGCCAGCCCGGCCGACCGGAGCTCTGGATTCACGACATCGAGCTGGCGCTCGAGAACCTGACGACGCGACCTTCGCTGTCCGGCGGCTTGCCCGTGCTGCTGACGGCGAGAGCCACCGTGCAGCGCTCGGGGACGCTGCTGCTGTTCGTGACGGCGGACCCGTGGGGGAAGGGCGTGAACGCCGCGGGCCGGGCCTCGCTGCGCGGCCTGCGTGCCGCCGAGCTCTACGGATTCCTCCGGGTCGCGGCCGGCCTCGAGGCACCCCAGGGGACGATCGACGTGTTCGTGGAGTTTCAGATCCGCCAGAACCAGATCATCGGCGGCATCAAACCGCTCCTGCGCAACATCGAGGTGCGCCCGGTCGGAACCTCGCTCTGGGATCGCCTCAAGGCCACGCTGGTCGACATTGGCATGGACGTCGTATCGGATCGCGTCCCCGGGCGGGACGCCGTTGCCGGCATCGTCCCGATCCAGGGATCGCTCAACGACACGCAGGCGGAGTTATGGCCCGCCGTCGTGTCGGTGCTCCGCAACGCGTTCGTGCAGGGCATCGCCGCGGGCTTCTCGCGCCTGCCGCCGCCTTCCGGTGAGAGGACGAGGTGATGTCGTTCATATGCCGCGCGGGCCTCGCGGTCGTGCTGGGCGCTGGGCTGGGCTGCGCGCACGCGCGGGGAACGCGCGAGCCTTCGTCCGAGCCGTTGCCTGCGGTGTGGCAGGACGCCGCCGGTGTGCCGCTCTCCTCCGCTGCCCGGGGCCTGTTGCGGCCAGGGGCGGAGACGCTGATCCAGCGCCGCCTCGTGGATCTGCACCTGCTGAGGTCCGGCGACGTCAGCGGCCGCCTGGACGATCCGACGATGGCCGCGCTGCGCGAGTTTCAGTCGCGAGCGGGGCTGGCCGAGACGGGGCTGCCCAGCTACGCCACCGCCGACCGCCTCGGACTGCCGCTCTCGCGCGTATTTCGGGCGGGATCGAACTAGACGGCACGAAGGCCGCGAGCGGGGCCGCGCGTGAAGGCTCCGCCGTGGGCCGTCGTCGTCGGTGGGCGGGCTCATCGCGAGCGTGCGCCCGCCGCGGGTGCCTCGGCCGCCTTAGCCGGCGCCACGATCAACCTGCCGCGCCGCCAGCTCACCCGACCGATCAGCCGTGGCCGCCCGATCGTCCCCACGACCCTCGCATCCACGTCGAGCCGCCCGGCGACGGTGCGAAGGCGGTCGGAGAGACCCGCGGCCCACGCCGTGCGCAGCCCGCGGACGGTCGCGCGCGCGTCGATCTCGGTTCGCGCGGGATCAAGTGACAGGGCCGCGGGCAGGGAGAGGTCGACGGACAATTCGCCTTTCAGGCTGGCGTTTCCGCCGTGGAGATCGTCTGCGTTCACCGCGAATCGCAGCCGACGATCGGCATAGCGCGCGGTCGCCGACAGCTCGCCGATCGCAGAGGCACGTCCGCGGGCGAACCGCCGCGCGCCCACCGCCAGCCGCCGCGCCGACACCTTTGCGTGCAGAACCGGGGATCCCCACGAGCCCGTCACCCGGAGGTCGGCCGTCAGCTGGCCGGCGACCGGCCGCTCCGGCGCGAGCGCCGCACCGAGCTTCGTGAGGTCGACCCGCGTCAGCGCGCCGTCGATGCGCACCGGCGCGTCGCCCCGCGGCGGCCACGTCGCGGGGACGTGCATGCTCGCGTTGAAGGCGCCCCAGTCGCTCTCCGCGTGCACGCGCGCATCGACGCGTTCGTCCTCGTACCGGCCCGCGATCGAAGCGGACAGGCCTCGGGCCGCGCCGAGTCGCCCGTGACGGAGGCCTAGGTCGGCGTTCACGGTGGGCGCTTCGGCAGTACCGGAGAGCTTCACGTCCCCGGAGACCCGGCCCCCGATCGGGAGGCGCCGCGCGCCGGGCAGCGCCGAGAGCCGGACGCCGCTCAGGGCCACGCTGCCTGCCAGCTGAGACCGGGCAACGGATCCCTCGGCAGCGATCACCTGCTCGCCGGAGCGCAGCCTCAGCCCCGAGATCGATCTTCGGTCGGCGGCGAAGGTAACGTGCGCTTCGCGCGTCGCGACCCAGCGCGTCCCCGGGTAGGCGAGCGCGAATTCCTCGAGGATTGCCCGTCGGCGCGCGAGGTGAAGCGTCCCCGCGGCCCGGAGGCGCATCGGGCCGCCGCGCTCGCCGAGCCGCGCGCCGGCAGACAGCTCGAAGGAGCGCCTGCCGCTCGGGTCCGGACCTGCGGCGCGAACGGCCAGCCGCGCCCGGCGCACGGTCGTGCCGCCGATCGTGAGGCGCGGGAACCAGGCCGAGAGGCGGGTCGAGGCCGTTCCGGCCATGTCGAGCAGCGATCCCGTCGCGTGCGCGACGATCCTCCCGCGGCCTCCGATCGGTTCGCGATCATCGCCGCCTCCGTCCATGAGCGGGGCCGTGGCCCGCCCGAGGCTGGAAGCGTGGAGCGCAAGAACGACCCGGGCGGCGTCTGTGCGACCCTCCGCGTGGAGCCGGAGCCGAGCGCCCGGCCAGCGGGCGGCGAGCCCAGCCGTCTCAATCTCGCCGTCGCGGACCTTCACCTCCAATGCGAGCGGACCGAAGGTCCTGCCCTGCACCACGGTCGCCCCGGCGTGCGCCGTGATTGACGCGGAGATCGCGCGCGGACGAAGCGACCCCGCGCTGACGGCCAGATCGGCGGACACGAGCGCGCGACCTCGCGCCGCGCGGAGCAGCGTCCCGAGATCGACGTCGCGAGCGATCACGCGCAGTCCGCTCGCGGTGGCGAGCGCCACGGGATCCAGGTCGCCTTGCACGCGGAGGGTTCCCCCACCCAAGGCCGCGCGCAGGTTCGCGGCGATTCGACGTGGCGCGAGCGTCACGGTGCCCGCGACGGAGACGTCGGTCGCGAGCGGGGCGGCGGGGAGCACCGCCGCGGCCGCTCTGGGCGGCATGACGGCGCGGTCGAGCTGGACGACCAGCGTCGGCCCCGGCGCGCTCACCGTGACCTGCGCTCGCAGCAGATCCGCCAGTGAGACCGTGGCGCCGCCCGCGAGCCGGTCGGGCCCCGAGCGCTCGACGTGCGCCGCGACGTGAAGAGGCCCGGTGACGGCGCCCTCGCACCGCGCCGAGAGCTCGAGGCGGGCGCCGAAATGCTGGTCCCGGGGCCGCCAGGCGCCGCCGCCCGTGGCCGTCACGTCGTCGAGCGCGATCGTGGTGGTTCGCTCTTCTCCCGGTGGCGCGGATTCATACGTGACCGTTCCGGAAGTCGAGGAGAACGCGTCGAGCCTGAAGGCCCACCGCGTCCCAGCTCGACTCGGCTTCCGCCGCGCGCCGCCCGCGCGTGAGGCCAGCGCGCGCTGGACGTCGAGCGCCCCGGCCTCGCGCCAGAGCCACAGACGAGGATCGGCGGCGTGCAGGCGCACGAGGTGAACCTCACGCCGCAAGAGCCCCAATGGAGCGATGTCGACGACGATGCGCTTGACACGCATCACGAGCGCGCCCGAAGGCTCGGCGAGGGTGACGTCGTCGAGGATCAGGCGTCGCGGGTCGAGCTCGAGGGCGCCGACTGCCACGGTGCCCGCGATGTGCGCGTTGAGACGCCTCGTGAGCTCACCTCGAATCCACGCGTTGCCCCAGGGCGTTCGCGCGAACACGAGCACCGCGCCCAGCGAGAGGGCGAGCGCGGCGCCCAGCCCCGCGACGACGCCGAACACCCAGAGCGAAAGACGCCCAATCTTCGTGCGCGCCACGTCGCGTGCCCTTCACCTCGGGCGCCCTCACCACACCCGGCAACGACGGGCGGGAGCCATGGGCGCGCCGGTCTTGCACGCGAACGCGCGTTGAAAAGCCTCGAGGTCCGAGACCGCGCCGTTGACGCGAAACTCGGGCGGGGCGTGCGGGTCGACGCCGACCAGCGTGCGGGCGTACGGGGCGCGTCGCTTCGTGCACCACGCCTGGGCGAAGGCGAGGAAGAACCGCTGCTCGTCCGTGAAGGCGCCGGTCTGCTGCGCGGCGGCCGTCGACGAGAAGACCTCGTGAGCCAGGCGGAGGCCGCCCATGTCGGCGATGTCTTCTCCGACCGTGAGTCGGCCGCTCACGTGAGTGCCGGCCACGGGATAGGCGTCGTACTGCGACACCACGCAGGCCACGCGCTCCTCGAACCCGCGCGCCACGCTGGGCGTCCACCAGTCGCGCAGGTTGCCGTCCGCGTCGAACTTGCGGCCCTGATCGTCGAAGCCGTGCGTCAGCTCGTGCCCCATCACCATGCCGATGCCGCCGTCATTCAGGGCGGCGGGCGCGCGGCCGTCGAAGAAGGGCGGCTCGAGGATGCCCGCGGGGAACACCATCTCGTTCTTCGAGGGGTCGTAGTAGGCGTTGACCATTTGAGGCGGCATCTCCCAGTCGCTGCGGTCCACGGGTCGCCCGATCTTGCCCAGGTCGCGCTCCATTTCGACGGCGGCGGCGTTGAAGCGGTTCTGCAGATCGCTCTGCCGCCCGATGACGAGCGCCGAGTAGTCGCGCCAGCGCGACGGGTACCCGATCTGGTTGTAGACGCGCTCGAGCTTGCGCTCGGCTTCTGCCCGCGTCGGCGCGTCTATCCAGCCCAGCGCCGCGAGGTCGGCCCGCAAGGCGCCCTCCACGGCGGTCACCAAGGACCTGGCGCGTTCCTCCGCCCCGGGAGGGAAGGTCGCTGCCACGAACCTCCGCCCGAGCGCCTGGCCCATCCCGGCCTCGACGGCGCGCAGGCAGCGCTTCCAGCGCGGCGGGAGGGTGGCCTCGCCCGTGAGGTTCCGGGCGCGAAAGGCGAACCACTCGTCGACGAACGCCGGGCCGAGCGCGGGCGCCGCCTCGTCGAGCAGGCGCCAGGCGAGGGAGCTCTCGAGGCGCGGCGGGGGCGTCTCGACGAGGAGCCGGTCGAGGGCCGTGAAGAACGCGGGCGTGAGCACGTTGAACGCGCGCATCTCCGGGTGCCCGAGCAGCGCGAGGTACGCGTCCCAGTCGAAGTCGGGAGCGAGCTCGGCGAGCCCCGCGCGATCGAGCGGATGGTGGATGAGCGAGGGATCGCGGTGCTCCGTGCGCGGCATCGAGGCGCGCGCCAGGGCGGTCTCGACGGCGAGCACGGCGTCCGCGCGGGCGTGCGCCTCGCCCGAGGCGGTGCCGTCGAGCTCGAACATGCGCGCGACGTGCGCCTTGTAGGCGTCGCGGATCTCGACGGCCTTCGCGTCGGTCGCCAGGTAGTACTCGCGGTCGGGCAGGCCTAGCCCTCCTTGATCCAGGCCCGCGACGACCTCGCGGGCATTTCCGAAGTCCTGCTGAGAGCTGAGCTCGAACAGCGCGCCGACGTCGGCGAGGTGCAGCTCGGCCAGGAGGCGCGCGAGCACGGGGCGGGTGAAAGACGAAACGGACGAGGCCCAGCCGGCGAGGACGTGGAGCGGCCTCATGTGCTCGGCGAGCGTGCGCGGAGAGGCGAGCGCCGCCTGCTCCTCGTCCATGCACGTCGAGTAGAAGTTGCCGAGCTTCCGCGCCTCGGTGTCGTTCGCCGGCGCCCCAGCGGCGTACGCGTCGAGGATCGCCCGCAGCGCGGCGAGGTTGCGCTCGTCGATCTCCGAGAAGCTTCGGCTCCAGGCCGGCCGGTCGGGAGGGATCACCGTCGCGTCGAGCCACCCGCCGCAGGCGTAGCGGTAGAAGTCGGCGCAGGGATCGACGTGGCGGTCGAGAATGGCGAGGTCGACGCTCGCCGGCGGCTGCTTGGCGGGCAGCGGGGCAGGGGCGAGCGGCGCGGCGGGCGGAGCGCCCCGCCGCGTCGCGCAGGCGACGACCATGGCGCTCCCCAGCGCCAGTACGCCGGAGAGCAGCGCCGACCTCCACCTAGGCATCGCGCGGCCTACGAGCTCGGGTTGACCTGCACGAACCGCGTTCCGTGCGGCGTCGTCACACGCAAGAGGTGACCGCCGGCGCCCGCGCGCAGCGCCGCGGCGGCGTCATCTGCCGACGCGACCGGCTTCCGATCCACCTCGCGCACGACGTCTCCCGGCGCGAGGCCCGCCTGGTCCGCCGGGCTCTTCGGCGCGACGTCGGTGATGACCGCGCCCTTGACGCTCGGGTCGATTCCCAGCGAGCTCGCGAGCTCGGGCGTCAAGGTCTGGAGCGCCACCCCCACTCGGCGCTCGGCCTTCGCGGTCAACGCGGGGTTTGGAAACTCGCTCACCTTGACCGAGACGTCGCGTTCCTGCCCACCCCGCACGACTCCGATGGCGACCGTGTCGCCGATCTTGTGCTCGGAGACGAGGCCCACGACGTCGTCGCCCGTCTTGACCGGCTTGCCCCCGACGCTGACGATGACGTCCCCGGGCTGGATCCCCGCCTCGGCCGCCGGACCGCCCGGCGTCACGGCCGAGATCAGCGCGCCGGCTTTGGGCGGGTTGGCGCCGGCCTTCTCGAGCTCTTCCTTCGGAGCGTCGGCGACGCCTACCACGCTCACGCCGACGTAGGGGTAGCGGACGCGGCCCTCCTTCAAAATCACGGAGGCCACCTCGTGCGCCTGGTCGATCGGGATGGCGAACCCGTAGCTGCCGCCGGGGCCGACATTGATGAGCGTGTTGATGCCCACGACCTCGCCTTCGAGGTCGACGAGCGGACCGCCCGAGTTCCCCGGGTTGATCTTGGCGTCGGTCTCGATGTACTTGCGCACGCGCTGCCCCGACTCGAAGCGGAAGTGGCGTCCCGTCTCGCCCACGCCGCTGATGATCCCCGCCGTGACCGTCTGCTCCATCCCGAGCGGGCTGCCCACGGCGATCACCCACTGGCCGATCTCGAGCTCGTCGGAGTTTCCGAGGCGCGCGGCCGTCAAATCCGGCACGGACTGCGCGAGGCGAACGAGGCCCACGTCTGTCATCGGATCGGTGCCGATGACCTTTCCTGGGAACGTGCGGCCGTCGGCGAGCTGGACGGTGACCTTGGTGGCGTTCTTGACGACGTGGTTGTTGGTCAGGATGTCGCCCGCGGCGTCGATGACGACGCCAGACCCGGTGCCGCGCGCTGGACGAAGCGGCGCCTCGTCGCCCGGCCCTTTGCCTTGCCCCGGGCCGAAGTCGAAGTTGAAGAAGCGTCGCATGAAGTCGCGGAAGTCCGGCTCTGCCTCTCGAGTGCCCTCGGACGAGCCTTGGAAAGCGGACTCGACGTCGAGACGCACCACGGACGGGCGAATCGCCTTCGCGGCCGTCGTGAACGCGCGGGCGAGGGCGTTCGCCTCCGGGACGGGCTGAACCTTCGGAGTGACGGCCGCCGCGGGAATCTTCGTCCCCGCAGGCGAGCTCGGGGTCGACGGGGCCGCGCGCGCCTCGCCTCCGCCGTTGGTTCGGCGGTTGCACGCAGGGGCGCCGGCGATCGTCAGCGCCACGACGTACATGAGTTCCGGTACGCGGCTCCGTGTGGTGAACATCGTCTCGCTCCCTTCCCGTCGCGGTCTGGCCGAAGTCCTCGGCCAGGAGAAGGTGGGCATCGCGATGGCCGACCGAAAGGGTGTGCGCTTCTTCCACGCCGACACGGCCGGGCTCGGCGCGGCCGCCGATGCACGGCGGCTGCTGGCGAGCCCACGTGGGGCTGATCTGCGGGCAGCGTGCGGCGCTCGGTCCAGCCGCCCTGCGACGGCCGCTCGGCGTCGCTGGTGCCTGCCTCGCTCGCGCCGCTGCGCTCACGCGCGGGCGACGTCGCCCAGCGTCCTTTCGATGTAGAGCGATTCGACCAGCACGGTCGCGACCACGGCGAGCGGCGTCGCGAGGGTCAACCCGATGACGCCGACCAATGTCCCGAGGACGAGCTGCAAGGCGAGCGTGAAGCCCGGCCGGAAATGAACCGTTCTGCGGGTCACGAGCGGCGTGATCACGTAACCCTCGATCGCGTGGACCGCCGTGTAGGCGACGGCGACCCAGATGGCGGCGGTGACGCTCTTGTCGAGGGCGAAGAGAATCGCGGGCACGGCCGACAGCATCGCGCCGACGTACTCGATGAACGTCAGCAGACCCGCGAGAAGCCCGAGCGCGAGCGGCAGCGGAATCCCGAGCGCCAGGAACACGGTGGTCGTGCCCACTCCCACGACGAGCATGGCGACGAGGCGGCCCACCAGCCACCGCCGCAGCGTCGTCGCGAGCTGTCCGAGCAACGCGCGCGCGCGTGGCCGCGCCTCGACGGGCACGAGGCGGAGGACCCCGTCTACATAGGCCGCCGGTTGCGCGGCGCCATAGACGCCGATGAAGAACGTCACGACCAGCCCGCCGGCCACCTCGACGAAGCGGCTCAGCACGCCGCTCGCGGTGCCGAACAGCGCGCCCAGCTCTCGCATCGTCGCCCCGGCGTCGCGCGCGTGGGCGAGGCCCTGCAGCCAGGCCCGCCAGCGATCGCCGCCCACCGCGGCCCGGATCGACTGCGGCAGCTCGCCGACCAAGTCGGCCAGTTGGGTCGCGACGCGGGGGCCGATCCAGTAGCCGAGGCCGGCGCCGGCCACGAGGAGCCCGAGCACCACGACGACGACCGCGACGGGATAGGGGATGCGCAGCCCGCGCCGGAGCAGCCGCGCGCCGCCGGCGAGGAACAGCGCGAACAGGACGCCGGCGAAAATGACGAGGAGCACCTCGGCGGCGCGGACGATCGTCGCGGCGACCGCTGCGGCGACGAGCACGACGACGACGACGCGCAGAGTGCGTCGCGAGCTGGCGGTCACCGGGCGCAGGGGCGGATACGGGCGCGCGTCGGCAGGTTCCGCGGGGCCGCTCGCCGCTGCGGGCGGACGCCCATCCTCGCCGCTGGTTCTTCCCAGGCCTGTCATGCTCGCGCCGGCACCGTCGGGCCTCCAGCCTGGCAACCGCAGCGGCGCCGGGCAATCGAGCCCTCCCCGGACGCCCGCCGGCTCCCAGCCGGGCGTCGGTCCCAGCGCAGGCCGGCTCGAATCGACGGGATCCGTGCGTCCTGGCTGTTGCGCCGACAGGTTCGGATCCAGATCCAACGGGAGGAAACCGGTGAGCGACGCGCGGCGAGCACGCGAAGGGCGAAGTGGGTGATGCGCGCCTTCGATTGGAAGGGCCTCTGGTCGCCGACGTGGCCCCCGTGGGAGGTCGCACTCCGCGCGACGCTCGTCTACCTCTTCGTGGTCGTCGCATTTCGAGCGGTGGGTCGCAAAGAGCTGGGTCGATACGCCACCCATGACATCGTCTTGCTGTTTCTCATCTCGACCGCCGCCCGGCAGTCGATCGTGGGCCCGGACACCAGCCTGACGAGCGCGTTCGTGGCGCTCGCGACGATCATCGGGTGGGACGCGCTCGTGTCTTATGGAACGTTTCGAAGCAAGCGGCTGGCACGCGTCATAGACGGGCCCGTGAGGCAGCTCGTCAAAGGCGGAGCGGTCGACGACAAGGAGCTCGAGAACGCGCGGATCTCGCGCGACGAGCTCGTCGCGCTGCTTCGACAGCACGGGCGCGACGATCTGGGCGACGTCGAGCATGCGTACCTCGAAAGATCGGGCCGGGTGACGTTCCTGCTTTCGCAGAAGCCCTGACGAGGGCGCCTTCGCGGGACACGCGCCCTTGCAGGGGCGACCGTAGGGTCGGAAGAACTCCTGGCGGTACGTTGAACCCGCACGTCTCGGTGACCATGTTGTTCTCAGGGCTGGAGGCGTCATGGGAGAACGTGCAGCGAACGCGGTGATCGGGATCTGGCTGTTCTGTTCTCCCTTCTTCTGGTTCCACTCGCTTTTCCAGCGCGCAAACGCGTGGGTCTCGGGCATGGTCGTCGTCACGGCCGCGGTGTCGGGACTGGGCGGAGATCGTTCGGCTCGCTACGTGAACGCGGCCGTCGGTGGGTGGCTGATCATTTCGGCCATTCTCCCTGTCGGGCAGAGCCCCCCGACGTTTTGGAATCAGCTGGTGTGCGGATTTCTGCTCGCCGTGTTCGCCCTCGGCGTGAGCCGCGGATGGACGCGCCGCGCGCCGATCACTCGATGAGGAGGGACTCACCATGTGGGCTCGCGTCGCGAACGTCGTGCTCGGAGTCTGGCTCGTGACGTCGACCCTGTTTCTGCGCGATGTCCGCGCGCAAGGGGTGAATGACATCGCCTCGGGCCTCCTCGTGATCGCCTTCGCGATCACGTCCGCGGTGTCGTGGCGGTCCGCGCGGCTGCTCAACATCGTGATCGCAGGTTGGCTCCTGCTGAGCGCCGGGCTGTTCGCTCACGCGAGCGCTGCGGCGGCCTGGAACCAGGGCGTCGTCGGATACCTCATCTGCGCGTTCGCGGTCGTGCCGCGAGAGGGGGCCGGGGCCTCGAGGCCGCCCTCGGTGCCGGTGAACTGGTAAAGGGCAGTGCGACGACTCTCATGATCAATCGAGTCGCGTATCCGGCGATCGGCGGACACGGGGTCGTCGGCGATCGCCGGACCGCGGCCCTGGTCGCCGCCGACGGCACGTTGGATTGGCTGCGCCTGCCCGATCATGACGGCGAGCCGCGGCGCACCTCCGCGCCGTCAACGAGCTCGCGCGGGCGGAGGGCGGGTAGGCATGGTCACGGATGAGCAACTCAGTCGCTTCGACGCCAAGGTGGCCCGTCTCGCTTCGGCCGCGCTCGGAGGCGCGTTGGGCGTCCTCTGGATCGCCGGCCTCTCAAGCGGCGCCGCCTTTTGGCTCACCTGGTGCGTTGCGCTCGCGGCGCTCGCCTGCTTCGGCGCGGTGGCGCTGACGCCCCTGCGTCGCCCCGGGCTGGCTGCCGCGGCCAACCTGACGCTCGTCGCGACCGGCCTTTGCACCTGCTGGCTCGTCGCGATGGTCGCGCACGCGACGCCGTGGCTGGCGTGGTGCTGCTTCGGCTTCGCGCTGGCGACCGGGGTGGTGGCTTTCGTGATGGCGCTGGTCGCGAGCTTCGATCACCCGGCCTTCTCGAGGACGCTCAGGAATCTGGCGAGGGCGGCGACGGGCGCGCGTCGAGCCACGCCTTGAAGAGTCCGATGAAGATCAGCCCGCCCACCATGCTGGTGACGATGCTGGTCCAGAAGCCGCCGGAGATCGCGCGCTCGAACGTGAACAAGTACGTCACGACGCCGCCCGTGGACGCGCCGAGGAGCCCCGCGACCATATAGGACCCGATCGTCAGCACCGAGCGCTCGCCAGACGACAGGGCGGCAAAGACGCCCATGCCGAGGCCGAGCGGTGGCCACACGAACGCCGCCCAGATGCTGGCGATGACCGCACTCACCGCGCTGAGCGTGGGACCGCGCCCGTGCGCGGGCAATCGGGCGCGCCGCTGAGGCTGGGCATGGCGGGGAAGCTGCGTCGATACCGAGAGAGCCCGATTGCAGAGCCGCGGCTCCGCAACCAAGAGACCCCGGGTGCCCGCGCTCTTTCCGGCCTGGTCGGACACCGTCCTGCGGATCGGCCTCGGCGTCCTCGCCGTCGGGATCCCCGGCGTGTTCGTCGTGCCGATCGTCTACGTGCGCACCCCCTACAACCTGAACCGAGGCTTCGAGGTCATGCAGCCCGTCCAGTTCGATCATCGCCACCACGTCAAGGACGACGGCATCCCGTGCCTTTACTGCCACGACGGCGCCGATCGCTCGGCGTACGCGGGCGTGCCGGCGACCGAGGTGTGCATGGGCTGCCACAGCCAGATCTGGAACCAGAGCCCGATGCTGGAGCCGGTGCGGCGCAGCTACTTCTCGGGGCAGCCCATCCCGTGGAACCGCGTGCACCTCGTCCCGGACTTCGTGTTCTTCAATCACGCCGTCCACGTCAAGGGCGGTATCCAGTGCGCGCAGTGCCACGGCGACGTCGCCGCCATGCCGCTCGACTACAAGCAGCGGCTCTTCACGATGGGCTGGTGCCTCGACTGTCACAAGACGCAGCCAGATCGCTACGCGCACGACCCCATCGTTGCGACGGTCTTCCCCGAAAAGCTCCCGGCCAACGCGAAGGTCGTCATGAGCCACGAGAGCAACCTTCCGCGCCTGCAGACCTGCAGCGCCTGCCACCGCTGAGCGCATGGACACTCCCGAGAAGCTCTATCAGATTCGGCGACCGGCGCGGCAGGAGCTGCAGCGGCGCGGCTCGTCCGCGGGCACGGTCGGCGCTGCCGGTGAGTTCTTCCCGGGCGAGGCCGAACGGCCGCGGCTCGATCGGCGTCAGTTCATGCAGCTCGCGGGCGCGAGCCTCGGCCTCGCGGGTGCCGGCGGCTGCGCGCTCGATACGCCCCGCAAGATCATGCCGTACACCAGGAGCCCGCCCAATGTGCCGCCCGGTGAGTGGCGCTACTACGCCACGTCGATGGTGCTCGACGGGTATGGGAGCGGTCTGCTGGTCGCGAGCCGCGAAGGACGGCCCACGAAGGTCGAGCCGAACCTCCAGCACCCCGCGACGCTCGGCGGAACGAACATGTTCCAGCAGGCCTCGGTGAGGCAGCTCTACGACGACATGCGCGCGCGCCGTCCGCGCCGCGGCCAGCGGCCCGTCGCGTGGGAGGACCTCTACCGCGCGCTGTGGCGCCCGCGCGAGGATCGCGGCGCCGGGCTGCGCCTGCTGCTCGAGCCGACCGGCTCGCCGTTGCTCCTCGAGCTCCTCGGGCGGGTGGTCAAGCGCCATCCCGAGGCGCGCGTGGCGTTCTTCGCGCCGCTCGAGGCGCGCCAGCACCTCGACGCGACGCGCGCGGCGTTCGGGCGCCCGCTGCTGCCCCAGTACGACTTCGGCGCCGCGCAGGCCATCCTGTCGCTCGACAGCGACTTTCTTTGCGGGCTGCCGTTCTCCGTCCGCTACAGCCGGCAATGGGCGGAGCGGCGGCGCCTCGAGTCCGCGAGCGGCG
>DASZUD010000112.1:0-6913 GCA_035548155.1 Polyangia bacterium | reverse complement strand
ACGCGCGCCGTGCGAGAGGCGGAGGGCCGGCGCGAGGATGCAGCTCAAGTCGTCGAGGCTGGGGAGGCTCGTCACGACGAGGCAGAGGGGAAGCAGGATCACGGCGAGCGTGACGGGGACGCCGGTGGTGGCGCGTCCGCGCCGCCGGAGCAGCTCGGCGGCAAGAAGGGCGACCGCCGTCACGACCCAGGCCGAGGCGCCGTTCGACGCGATGGCGCTCATCGGCGCGCGGGGCGGCACGGCGACGGCGACCGCGGAGGAGAGCCCGAGGAGCACGACCGTCGCTCCGGCCTGGCCGCGCTCGCCAAGCCGTCGGAAGAACGCCATGCCCGCGGCGACGAGGAGCCAGACGAGGCCCACGCCGACGAGCAGGGCGTAGGGCTCCGCGCCGTCGCGGCCAGCCATGGCCCATCTCGTCCACGGCGTGATCTCCGTGGGACCGACGGGCCGCGCGAAGCTCCACAGCCAGGATGACGCACCGAAGAACGCCCACCGGAGCGCGAACGCCGACGCGATCGCCACGCCGAAGAGCGCGATCAGCTCGTGCCGCGCGGCTCGCGCGACGACGCGCATCAGGCGTAGCCGACGGCCACGAGGTTTCCGACGGGCGCGGCCACCGGGATCCGGCCGAGGCGCGTGCGGCGCAGGAACGACAGCGCCGCCGGCTTCACGGCGCCCGGCAGCGGGAAGAGGCGCGCCCAATAGTCGACGGGGTAGCGGTTGACGAGCGGCCGCACCTCGACGCGCGAGAAGCCCGCGCGGTCCAGCAGGCCCCGCACGCTCGCGGGCGAGAACAGCTGGAGGTGCTCGAGGTCGAAGATGGGCGACTTCAGGCCCATGGCTCGCGCGAGCAGCGCGCGGCGGTTGTGGCACACGAGGTAGAGCGCGCCGCCCGGGCGCAGCAAGGTGCGCGCGTCGCGGCAGAGGCCAAGCGGGTCGGGGACGTGCTCGATCGTCTGGAAGCAGGTCACCAGTGACAGGTTCGCCGGCGCGAAGTCGGCCGCGCGGAACGAGACGTTGCGGATGAGCTGGCGCACCTCGGGCGGCGCCGAGGCGACGGGCGCCGCGGAGGGCTCGACGCCCACGACGTCCGTGAAGCCGGCCGTGAGCAGCTCGCCGAGGAACGCGCCGTCGCCCGTCCCGATGTCGAGGGCGCCGCGGCGGTCGGGCAGGGCGCGGCCGATCCGGGGCAGCTGGCGCGCGTACGTCGCGGCGGCCAGGCGCGACTCTTCACCGGCGTCGAAGGCGGCGTCGCGATAGAGAGCGTCGAGCGCGCCCGGCGCGGGCCCGGGGTTCGCGTACAGGAGGTCGCAGGTGGGGCACGTCACCAGCGCGAAGTGCATGTACTCGGGCAGCTTGCGCGACGCGAAGGCGAACGCGTCCAGGGCCGAGGGGTCCACGTTCGAAGGCGCGAAGGGCTGCCCCTCGGCGGCGCCGCAGACCGGGCAGTTGCGCGAGACGAGCTCGAACGAGAAGCGAGCGGGGGCGGCGGTCACGCGCGGGGCTCCGACAAGTTGGGCTCGCTAGGCACGATGGGCGGCAATCTAGCACCGAACAACGTTCAGGACGCCGCGTTTCAGGGCAGGCGTTCGATCTCGACGTTGCGGAAGTAGATCTCCGAACCCTCGCACTCGATCTGGAGCTTGCCGCACGCGAGCGGCGCGGGCGCCTGACCTGGCCACGTCAGCGTGAAGCCCTGGCCGCGCGCGACCTCGACCCCGTTGAAGAGGTGCCTCACCGTACCGTCCTGCACGACGATCTCCACCTGATTCCAGCCTGCGAGCTCGACGGGCACGGTGCGCGAGAGGGTCTTCACGTCGATGGGGCCGAGCGCCGCGATCGAGCCCACGTCGCTGGGGGAGATCTGGAACTCGAGGGACACCATGTACGCGCCGGTCCCGGCCGGGGCCGAGAGGGCGGGGCCGCCTGCGTTGACGGCGCCGAGCGGCCCCGTCGACAGGTACATGAGGCCGCTGTCGCGGAAGCCGAGCCCCGGCCAGACGCGCTGTCCCCACTTGTACTGGGCGCGCAGGCGGAAGTTGCAGAAGCTCTCGCGTGAGATGAGGGCGCCCCATACCTCGCCGCTCACGCGGATCGCGGGCGCGCCGTCGACGGTCGCGACCGAGAACACGCCGCGTGGGTCGTCATCGAGGCCCAGCGGCGCGGCGCCTGCGGAGGGCGGGCCCAGGTACGTCTGCCACGCCGCCAGGCTGGCCCCGTCGAAGAGAGAGAGAGGCCCGGCCTCCTGGCCCGCGTCGGCCGGCGCGTCACGGCCGTCGCCGACGGGCTCGCTGGGGGCGTCGACCACGTCGGCCCCGGCGTCGGCGACGTCCGAGGTCTGGCCGGCATCGCCCGACCCGCGGCCCGGCGCGGGCGAGCTGCCTCCGCAGGCCGAGAGGCCCACGAGGACTCCGACCACGAGGCCGATCGCCGGGGCCTGGGCTGGCGCGCGCATCTGCGCCGGAGCGTAGCAGCGATCCGGCGGCGGCCAAAGGCGCGGACGCGTTGACCTCCTCGATCGACCGCGCTAGTTTCCCGACCTCATGACGGTATGCATCGCCGAGCGCTCGCATGGTTGAGGGGCGCGACCGTCCGACCGTCGTCACGGGATACTCGGGCTTCGTCGGCGCCAACCTGGCGGCCCAGCTGGCGGCGCGCGGCGCGCGCGTCATCGGCATCCTGAGCCCGTCCGGGATCGATTGGCGCACGCGCGCGATCGAAGGCGTCGAGGCCGTGACGATGGACCTCACGGAGGAGAGCGCCGTGCGGGCCTTCCTTCACGACGTGAAGCCCGTCGCCATCTACAACTGCGCGGCCTACGGCGCGTATTCGGTGCAGACCGACGCGCGGCGCATCTTCGACGTCAACGTGCAGGCCGTGCGGCACATGCTCGAGGCCGTGCGCGGCCAGGGGACGTTCCGCGCGTTCGTCCAGGCGGGCAGCTCGTCCGAGTACGGGTTCAACTGCTCGGCGCCGTCCGAGGACGCGGCCACCTGGCCCGACAGCGACTACGCGGTGTCGAAGATCGCGGCGGCTGCGCTCGTGCGCCTCTACGCGCGCAAGCACGGCGTACCCGCGTTCGTGCTGCGGCTCTATTCCATCTACGGCCCGTACGAGGACTTCAGCCGGCTCATCCCCGTGCTCTTGCAGAAGGCAGCCGAGGGGAAGTGGCCGCCGCTGGTCAGCCCCAGCATTTCGCGCGACTTCGTCTACGTCGACGACGCCGTGAGGGCCTTCGCCGCCGTCGTCGAGCACGCTCCCAAGCTGGAGCCGGGGTCGATCTTCAACGTCGGCACGGGCGTGCGCACGACGCTGGGCGAGCTGACGGCGGTCGTGCGGGACGTCTTCAAGGTCGAGGACGAGCCCAAGTTCCAGAGCATGCCCGAGCGCAGCTGGGATCACTCGGGTTGGTACGCCGATCCGCGCCGCGCCGCGGCCCAGCTCGACTGGCGCGCGACCACGTCGCTGCGCGACGGGCTGGCCGCGACGGCGCGCTGGATCGAGAAGAACCCCGCCCTCGTCGCCGAGGGGCGCGCCAATACGGTCGTCCGGGTGGAGCGATGACCGCCGCCGCAGACCTGGCGCGCCTCAAGTCGTCAGCGCTGGCGATTCGCCGGCAGTTCCTGCGCATGCACTACGAGGCGAAGGCGGGCCACATCGGCAGCGGTCTGTCGGCGATCGATCTGCTGACGTACATCTACGGCGCGTGGCTCGGGCCCGAGGATCGCTTCATCCTCAGCAAGGGGCACGGCGCTTCTTCGCTGTACGCGACGCTGCACCACTTCGGACGCCTCACCGACGACGCGCTCGCGACGTATTACAAGGACGGCACGCTGCTGCCCGCCCATCCGGCGCCGCGCGGTCACGCCGAGATCCCTGCGGCCACGGGCTCGCTCGGGCACGGCCTGCCCATCGCCTGCGGCATGGCGTACGCGCGCAAGGTGCTCGACGGCTCGGCCGCGCGCGTGGCCTGCATGGTGTCCGACGGCGACTGCAACGAGGGCGCGACCTGGGAGGCGGCGCTCTTCGCCGGCCACCACGGCCTCGACAACCTGGTCACCGTCGTCGACGCCAACGGCATCCAGGGATTCGGACGCACCAAGGACGTGCTGGATCTCGAGCCCTTCGCGAAGAAGTGGGAGGCGTTCGGCTTCGAGGTGTTCGATCTCGACGGCCACGACTTCGGCCAGATCGCGGCGGCGTTCGAGGCGCCCTCGCAGGGACGGCCGCGCTGCCTCGTGGCGCGCACGACGAAGGGCAAGGGCGTGCGCACGATGGAAGACACCGTCGCGTGGCACTACTGGCCCATGAGCGAGGCGCAGTACGTCGAGGCGCTGGCCGATCTCGCGCGCGCCGAAAAAGACGAGGCGCTCGGATGAGGGTCGACTTCACCAGGGCCGTCGAGGCCGTGCTCGAGGCCGATCCGAGCTCGATGTTCATCACGGGCGATCTCGGCTTCAACGCGCTCGAGGCCGTGGCCGAGCGCTTCGGCAAGCGGTTCCTCAACGCGGGCGTCGCCGAGCAGAACATGATGGGCGTGGCGGCGGGGATCGCGATGACCGGCCGGCGGCCTTGGGTGTACTCGATCGCGCCCTTTGCCACATACCGCTGCTTGGAGCAGATCCGCAACGACGTGTGCCTGCACGATCTGCCCGTGCGCGTCGTCGGCAACGGCGGCGGGTACACGTACGGCGTCATGGGCTCGACGCACCACGCCCTCGAGGATCTGGCCGTCTTGAAGGTGCTGCCGAACATGAAGCTCTTCTTCCCTTGCGCGAACGATCACGTCGGCGCGGCCGTGCGGGCGCAGGCGGCGCTGGCGGCGCCTTCGTACCTGCGCCTCGCGATCTCGGCGTTCACCACCGATCGCGCGCCGCTCGCCGAGCACCCGATCACGCTGACGCGCACCTACGCGCGCCGGCGCGATCGGCGCGCGGCGGGCGTCACCGTCGTGGGCGCCGGGCACGGCGTGCAGGTGGCGCTGCGCGCGCTCGCGTCGCACGGCCTCGACGCCGAGAACGTCGACGTGTTCGGCATCGCGCGCCACCCGTTCGATCTCGAGGCCGACGTCGAGCTGGCCACGAGCGCGCGCGAGACAGGCCGTGTCGTGTTCGTCGAGGAGCACTACGCCGCGGGCGGCATCGGCGAATCGCTGCTGCGCGCGCTGGCGCCGCTCGCGTCGTTCGAGCTGCTGGCCGCGTCGTACCAGGCGGGCCAGCGCTACGGCAGCCCGGCCTTTCACATGCAGCAGTGCGGTCTGACGCCCGAAGCCGTCATCGCGGCCGTCCGCGCTGCGGGGCGCGCGTCGTGAGCGAGACGTCGGCCCGCCGCAAGCTCACGGCGATCATCGCCTGCTACAAGGACGAGCAGGCGATCCCGATCATGGCCCAGCGCCTCGAGGCGACGTTCCAGAGGATCGGCGTCGACTACGAGATCATCTTCGTCAACGACGGCAGCCCCGACGACACGCAGACCGTGCTCGAGCGGCTGTGCGCCGAGAACCCGCGCATCAAGGCCATCACGCACAGCCGGAACTTCGGCTCCCAGAACGCCTTCACGAGCGGAATGCTCCGCGCCACGGGCGACGGCTGCATCCTGCTCGACGGCGATCTGCAGGACCCGCCGGAGCTCATCGAACAGTTCTACGCCAAGTGGATCGAGGGCTACGACGTCATCTACGGCGTGCGCACGCGCCGCGAGATGCCGCCCCTGCTGGAGCTCGGGTACAAGGGCTTCTACCGGCTGTTCCAGAAGATGTCGTACATCCGCGTGCCCGTCGACGCGGGCGACTTCTCGCTCATCGACCGCAAGGTGATGAACGTGCTGAACGAGCTGCCCGAGCGCGACCGCTTCGTGCGCGGCCTGCGCGCGTGGACGGGGTTCCGCCAGACGGGCGTTCCCTACCTGCGGCCCGAGCGCATGTTCGGCCGCTCGACGAACAACATGCTCGCCAACGTGCGCTGGGCGAAGAAGGGCATCTTCTCCTTCTCGTACGTGCCGCTCGAGCTGATCTCGTTCGGCGCGCTGGGCGTGTCGCTGCTGGCGGCGATCGCCATCGTGCTGCAGATCATCGACCGCATCCTGCACCCGGAGGTGCCGCGCGGCTACTCGACGATCGTGATCGTCTCGCTGTTCCTCGGCTCGATCACGCTGGTGAGCCTGGCGTTCATCGCCGAGTACATCGGCAAGATCTTCGAGGAGGTCAAGCAGCGGCCGAAGTTCGTGGTCGCGAAGACGCTGAACCTCGACGAGCGTGCGCAGCCCGCGACGCAGATCGCGGCTCGCCCGCTGCAGCCGCTGCCGCCACCTCCGCCGGCCACGCTGCCGCGGCCCTGACGCCCGTCTACCGGCGGCCGAAGATCTCCACTTCGGTCAGCGCCAGGTACGTGCCGCGGGCGGCGTGAATGCGGATGTAACGGCACGAGCGACCCCGCAGCTTCGCCACCCAGGGCACGGTCTGGCTGAACGAGGCCGAGCGCGTCTCGACGTCGACGAACCGCTGTCCGTCCTCGGAGCACTGCAGGCGCATGGGCATCCCGTCGTCGAAGTTCTGGTCGCCGCGGTTGTACACCTTCACCTTGTCGATCTTGTAGCTGCGCTCGAGATCGACCTGTTGCCACGGATCTTCGCTGATCGTCGTCTGGGCGCCGTACGAGCCGGTGAGGATGCCGTCGGTGAGACCGCTCGGGGGCGAGACGGACAGCGGGTGGACGGCGCTCAGCGTGACGGGCTTGTGCAGCGCGAGGTTCTTTGGCGAGAGGAGGACCGCGGCGAAGATGATCAGCGGCGTCAGCACTCCGAGCGCGAGGCCGCCCACGCGGACCCGGCGCAGGAAGCGGAGCTCGGCGATCGAGCGCGGCTCGACGAGCGAGGACAGCCACCGCACGGCGGCGCGGGCGGCGGCGGCCCGCGC
>DASZUD010000111.1:0-17360 GCA_035548155.1 Polyangia bacterium | reverse complement strand
TCCGGTCCCTACGCCCCGCGACCGGAGCGAGCACGCGAAGCCCGAACGAGTCTCCGGTCCCTACGCCCCGCGACCGGAGCGAGCACGCGAAGCCCGAACGAGTCTCCGATCCCTACGCCCCGCGACCGGAGCGAGCACGCGACGGAAGGCGAACTACGACCGGCGGCGCCGGCGCACGATCACTGCGGCGAGCAACAGTCCGACTGCAGCGGCGAGTTGCGATGAGGACGATGAAGAGGCGCCGTCCAACGAGCACCGGCATCCGCCGCCCGCGACGTAGCCGCCCGTGTTGAGGTAGCCCGCGCCGCCACCCGCACCAGCGCCTCCGTCGATGCCACCGCCTCCGTCGATGCCACCCGAAGAGCCCGCGCCCCCCGAAGCACCGGCCGCGCCGTCCGCTCCGCCCATCGACGATCCGTCCATCGACGCGTCTGGCCCACCGTCGTCACCGGCCGCCCCGCCGTCCAGGCCCGAGTCCGTGCCGGGCGAAGAGCCGTCGACGCCACCGTCGGCCGGAGGTGGCGGCATGCACGTCCCGATGTCGATGCCGCTGCCGGAGACGGTGCACACGAGCGACGCCGGGCAGCCGTTGCCGCCCGCGTCGCGGCAACCAGGCACGCAGCGAGACGTGGCCGCGTCGCACACACGCCCCGAGGAGATGCCGCCGCAATCGGAATCCATCAAGCAGCCGCACGAGCCGCCGGCCACGCAACGCGCCCCGCTGAGGTCGATGCGGCACGCGCTCTGGTTCGCCGGGCTGCACTCCGCGCACGTGTGCGAGGGCGAGCAAACGAACGGCGCCGGACAGTCAGCGTCGAGGAGACACTGCACGCACTGGTCGACGCTCTCGGTCATGTCGCAGCGCTTGAGCGGGGCCGCGCAATCGGCGTCGCTCGAGCACGTGGCGGCGCTCGTGCAGTGACCGACGCCGCCCACGACGCCGTCGCAGCTCTGGCCGGTCGGGCAGCCGTTCCGCGCCGGAGCGCATCCAGGCACACAGAAGCCGTTCGGCCCCGAGCAGAGAAGCCCCGAGTCGGAGGCGCCACAGTCGGCGTCGGTCGAGCAGCCGCAGAGGCCCGTGTCCACGAGGCAGCGTGGCTCGAGCCCGCCGCACTGAGCGTGGTTCGTCGCCGAGCACTCGGTGCACGCGCCGGCGAACGGGCCGCTCGTCTGGCACGCGGGGCGCGCCGGATCGGGGCAGCTCGGGGCGCCGTCGGCCGCGCAGCCGACGCACGTGTGCGTCGTGGACGAGCACACGGGCGTCGTGCCGCCGCAGTCGGCGTTGCCCAGGCAGCTGACGCAGACACCGCCGCCGCCCGAGGTGTCGCACAGCGGAGTCGCGGCGCCGCAGCGGCTCGTGTCCGTCGTCGTGCACGCCGCGCAAGCCCCGGACGGCAGGCAGACCGGGAACTTGGGATCGCAGTCCGCGCTCGACAGGCAGCCTCGGCACGTGTGCGAGCCCGTGTCGCAGACAGGCCGTGCGCCCGCGCAATCCGAGCTCGCGACGCACTCGACGCACACGTTCGTCGTCGTGTCGCAGGCCTTGTGCGCTGGCCCGCAAGCCCCGGGCTTCCCCGACGCGCAGGCGACGCACGCCCCACCCGAGCACACCGGCGTGGCGCCGCCGCACTCACCGTCGGAAGTGCAGCTGCGGCACGTGTGCGTCGTGCCGTCGCAGACCGGCGTCGCGCCCGCGCAATCCGCGGCGGCGACGCACGCCACGCACGATCCGCTGCTCGTGTCGCACAGCGGGGTCGTCCCCGTGCACGAAGCGGCGTTCGTCGCCGAGCACGCGCCGCACGCGCCGTTCGGCTGACACGCCGGCGTGGCGCCGCCGCAGTCGCCATCGGCGACGCAGCCGCGGCATTCGTGGCTCGTCGGGTCGCACACCGGCGACGTCGCTGTGGTGCACGCCGCGCCCGAGAGGCAGCCGACGCACGTCCCCGTCCCCACGTCGCAAGTCGGCGTCGCGCCCGTGCAGGACGTCGCGTTGGTGCTCGAGCACGCGCCGCACGCGCCCGTCGGCTCGCACGCCGGCGTGGCGCCACCACAGTCGACGTCCCCGGCGCACGGGCGGCAGGTCTGGGTCGTCGTGTTGCAGACGGGCTTCGTCCCACCGCACTGGGCGTTCGTCGTGCACGAGGCGCACGTCCCGGTCGCCGTGTCGCAGGTCGCCGTCGGCCCCGTGCACTTCGAGACATTCGACGCGGAGCAGACGCCGCACGCGCCCGTCGGCTCGCAGGCGGGCGTCGCGCCGCCGCACTCGCCGTCGCCCGAGCAACCGCGGCACGTGTGCGTCGTGGCGTCGCACGTGGGAGTCGTGCCGCTGCAGTTCGCGTTCGAGGTGCAGCCCACGCACACGCCAGCCGTGGCGTCGCACACCGAGGTCGCGCCCGCGCACCGGTGATCGTTCGTCGCCGAGCAAGCGCCGCAGGCGCCGCTCGGCTGGCACGCCGGCGCCGCGGCCGACATCGTGCAGTCCGCGTCGCCCGCGCACGCGCGGCAGACGTGCGCGGTCCGGTCGCAGACCGGCTTCGTGCCGCCGCAGTCGGCATCGCCCGCGCACGCGACGCACGTCGCGGTGGTCGTGTCGCACGAGGAGGTGAGGCCCGTGCACAGCGTCTTGTTCGTCGCCGAGCACACGCCGCACGCCCCCGACGGCTGACACGCCGGCGTCGCGCCGCCGCAGTCAGCGTCCGCCGCGCAGGGGCGGCACGTGTGCGTGGCCAGGTTGCACGTCGGCGCCGTGCCGCTGCAGTCGGAGCTCGAGACGCAGGCCACGCAGGTGCCCGTCGTCGGCTCGCACGCCGGCGCCGTCGCGCCGCACTTCGTCTTGTTCGTCGGCGAGCAGACGCCGCAGGCCCCCGTCGGCTCGCAAGCCGGCGCCACGCCGCCGCACTCGCCGTCGCCCGTGCAGCCGCGGCACGTGTGCGTCGTCGCCTCGCAAACCGGAGTCGTCCCCGAGCACTGCGCGGCCGAGAGGCACCCGACGCACGAGCCCGTGACGGCGTTGCAGACCGGCACCGTGCCCATGCACTGCTTGACGTTCGTGACCGAGCACGCGCCGCACGACCCGTTCGGCTGGCACGCCGGCGTCGACCCGCCGCAATCCGCGTCGCTCGCGCACGCGTGGCACGTGTGCGTCGTCAGATCGCAGGCCGGCGTCGACCCGCCGCAGTTCGCGTTCGACGTGCAGGCGACGCAGGTCGCGGTCGCGACGTCGCAGGCCGGCGTCGTGCCCGAGCAGAGCGCGGCGTTCGTCGTCGAGCACGCGCCGCACGACCCCGTCGGCTGGCATGCCGGCTTCGCGCCGCCGCAGTCCGCGTCCGAGCCGCACGCGCGGCACGTGTGCGCGCCTTGATCGCACGCCGGCTTCGTTCCGCTGCAGTCGGCGTTGCTCACGCAGGCCACGCAGGCCGCCGTCGAGGGATCGCACACGGCCGTCGCGCCCCCGCACTTGGTCGTGTTCGTGGACGAGCACACGCCGCACGTCCCATTCGGCTCGCACGCCGGCGTGGCCGCCGGGCACTCCGCGTCGCCCTGGCACCCGCGGCAGACGTGGGTCGTCGTGTTGCACACGGGCGTCGCGCCGCTGCAGTTCGCGCTGGAGGTGCACGCGACGCACGCGCCGGCAGCCGTGTCGCAGGCGGGCGTCGCTCCCGCGCACTTCGTGGTATTCGTCGCCGAGCAGGCGCCGCAAGAACCGTTGGCCTGACAGGCGGGCGCCGAGGCGCCGCAGTCCGCATCACCCTTGCAAGGTCCGCACGCATGCGTCGTCGTGTTGCACACGGGCGTCGCGCCGCCGCAGTCCGTGTCCGAGACGCAGCCCACGCAGGCCCCCGTCGACGGCAGGCAGGCGGGCGTCGAGCCGGTGCACTTGCTGGTGTTCGTCGCCGAGCAGACGCCGCACGAGCCGGTCGGCTCGCAAGCCGGCGTGGCGCCTGCGCAGTCGACGTCGCTCGCGCACGCGCGGCACGTGTGGGTCCCCGGGTTGCAGATGGGCGCGCTGCCCCCGCAGTCGGCATTCGCGATGCAACCCACGCACGTCCCCGCCGTGGCGAGACACACGGGCGTGGTGCCGCCGCAAAGAGCGGTGTTCCCCGCCGAACACTGGCCGCACGCCCCCGACGTCTCGCACACGGGCGTCGACGGCGACGCGGCACACTCGACGTCGCCCGCGCAGCCGCGGCACGTGTGCGTCCCCGCGTCGCACACGGGGGTCGCCCCCGAGCACTGCGCGTTCGTGAGGCAGCGGACGCAGGTCCCCGTGGCGGCGTTGCAGACCGGCGTCCCACCAACGCAAGCCGTCGCGTTGGTCGCCGAGCACTGGCCGCACGCGCCCGAAGACTCGCACGCCGGCGTGGCGCCGCCGCAATCGCCGTCGCTCGCGCAGGCGCGGCACGTCTGCGTGCCGGCGTTGCACACCGGCTTGGTCCCGCCGCACTGGGTGTTGCTCACGCAACCGACGCAGCTCTGCGTCGTGGTGTTGCACACCGGCGTCGCGCCGCCGCACTGGGTGGCGTTCGTGGCCGAGCACTGGCCGCACGCGCCCGACGGCTCGCAGGCCGGCGTGCTCCCGCCGCAGTCGCTGTCGGCCGAGCAGCGCTCGCACACGTGCGTCGCCTGGTTGCACACGGGCGTGGTCCCCGCGCACTGCGCGTTGGTCACGCACGAGGCGCAGGTGCCAGTCGCCGTGTTGCAGACCGGCGTCGAGCCCGTGCACTGCGTGTTGTTGGTGCCCGAGCACACGCCGCACGCGCCGCTCGGCTCGCACGCGGGCGTGCCGCCGTGGCAGTCCGCGTCGCCCGTGCAGGCCCGGCAGGTCCCCGTCGCCGTGTTGCAGACCGGCTTCGTGCCGCTGCATGCCGAGGCGTTCGTGGCCGAGCACTGGCCGCACGCCCCCGACGACTCGCACGCCGGCGTGCTCCCACCGCAGTCGACGTCGCCCGCGCACGCACGGCACGTGTGCGTCGCGCCGTTGCAGACGGGCGTCGTTCCGCTGCAGTCGGCGTTCGCCGTGCAGCGCACGCACACGCCCGCCGTCACGTCACACACCGGCGTCCCGCCCGTGCACTTCGTCGCGTTGCCCGCCGAGCACTGGCCGCACGCCCCCGAGGACTCGCACGCCGGCGTGGCGCCGCCGCAGTCGACGTCGCCCGCGCACGCGCGGCACGTGTGCGTCGCGCCGTTGCAGACGGGCGTCGTTCCGCCGCAGTCGGCGTTCGCCGTGCAGCGCACGCACACGCCCGCCGTCGTGTCGCAGACCGGCGTCCCGCCCGTGCAGCTCGTCGTGTTGCCCGCCGAGCACTGACCGCACGCCCCCGACGGCTCACACGCCGGCGTCGTGCCGCCACACTCACCGTCGCCGCCGCAGGCGCGGCAGGTCCGGAACGCGGGGTCACAGATGGGCGTCGCGCCCGCGCAGTCTCCGTTCGCGAGGCAGCCCACGCAGGTCTTCGTCGTCGTGTTGCAGATGGGCGTCGCGCCGCCGCACGTCGCGTTGCCGACGCACTCGACGCAGTCGGCGGCGCCGACGTCGCAGGCGGGCGTCGCGCCGCCGCAGTGGGTGGTGTTCGACGCCGAGCACTCGCCGCACGCGCCGCTCGCGAGGCAGACGGGCGTCGTCGACGGGCAGTTCGCGTCGGTCGCGCAGGGCTTGCAGGTGTACGACGTCGTGTCGCAGACCGGCGTGGTCCCCGAGCAGTTCGCGTTCGTCAGGCAGGCCACGCACACCTTGGGCGAGGCCGTCGTCAGGCATTTCGGCGTCGCGCCGCTGCAGTCCGAGTCCTGCGCGCACCCATCGACGGTGACGACCGTGGGCGGCGCGCCGGAGCCGCCGTTGCCATTGCCGTTCGAGAGGTAATCGGTGGCCGGCGCGCCCTGCGCCCCCGACGCCGTGATGATCGCCTGGTTCGCGATGAGGCCGGTGACCGACGAGTCCACTTTCACGCGGAACGTGATCGTCGACGTGTCACCGATCGCCATCGTGCCGCCCTTGGTCTGGTTTGCCCCCGACCCGAGGCGCACGCGCACGGTGCGAGACGCCGAGATGTACTCGCCCTGATCGTCGTTGGAGGCGTCGGTCTTCGTACCGCTGTTGGGCCCCGAGGTGATGCGGATCGATCCGGGCACGAAGGTGAGGCCCATCGGCAAGACGTCGTTCATCACGACGTTCGTCGCGCCGTCGTTGCCCGTGTTCGTGCCCGAGATCGTGTACTCGATCGTGTCGCCGGGCAGCACGGCGCCGCTCGGGTGACTCGTCAAGTCGGCGATGGTCTTGGTGGCGCCGCCGAAGTCGGGCTTGTACGTCGAGATCGACGTGATGAACGCGCCCAGCAGGTAGAAGTCCTGGTTCGTCGAGGCCG
The DNA here is from genome assembly GCA_035548155.1 of Polyangia bacterium. Lineage (GTDB taxonomy): Bacteria > Myxococcota_A > Polyangia > Fen-1088 > Fen-1088 > DASZFV01. The sequence goes on along the minus strand of DASZUD010000111.1, from coordinate 10,995 downwards.
TGATGGTCGCGCTGGTCTGCCCCTGGGTCAGGCGCGCCGTCACGTCGACGACGTCCAGGTCGAAGCTGCCCATGCTGCGGGCCCCGCCCGTGAGGCGCGGCAGGTCGCCGTCGTTCGAGACGGCGGCGCCCAGGTACGATCGCGTGCTGTTGAAGAAGTTGTTCGCGGGGTTGAGCGCGTTCGACAGCGCCGTGCCGTTGAACGAGAGCGAGTCACCCGTCAGCTGATCGTCGCCCTCGTAGGTGATCGCGCCGAGCTTCGCGTCGAAGCCGGCGTTCGGAACGCGGAACCCCGTCAAGGTCACCGTCACCGGCGCGCCCTGCGAGTTGATGAGGTCGAGGCCGTCGAAGATCGCCAGGTTGCGCGGCGGATCGGTCGCGAGCGAGTAGAAGACGACCATCGACCACGCCGTGTAGATCGTGTCGTTGTTGAGGTTGATGAGGTCGGTGCCGTCGACGCCGCTCACGCGGTACGCGCCGGCGCCGTTGGTCTGGACCAGCGTCGTCACGTCGGCGGTGGCCTGGTAGTAGACCTGGTTCGACGAGGACGTCGCCGTCGCCGTCGCGTCCGCGTCGACCGACGCGGTGAACGCGCCCGTGCCGACGCGGTCGACGGTGATGTTCGTGTCCGCCGTCGCGCGCGAGGCGCTCCAGTAGATGCGCGCGTACGTGATGGTGGCGCCGCTCGGGATCTTGAGCACAGCCGTGCTGCGGGCGTTCGCGAGCGCGATCGACGTGTTGCCCGTCGCCGTGCCGTTGGCGTCATCGCTCCGCCAGAAGACGTCAGGGGCCGTGTCGCTGGTGTTCGAGCCGCACGCGCCGAGCGCCCCAAGCGGAACGAGCGGATTCGGTACACCGGTGCCGCAGTCCCGTCCGAGGGTGTTCCCGATGAGGACGAAGTCGCCCTTCTGGTTCACCTGGTAGCGCAACGCCGCTGCGCGCGCCGGCCCCGCGGCGGCGAGCACCGCGAGCACGGCCAGCAATCGGCTCAACGACCGGCGCACTAGCGCTCCCCTCCCGGCCCGTCGACGATGTGCAGCTCGACGCGCCGGTTCTCGCGGCGGCCGTCCTCGGTCTGGTTCGTCGCGATGGGCCGGTCCTGCCCGAATCCCGCGCTCACGAGCCGCTTCTTGGAGATGCCGTGCTTCACCAACCACTTCACGACGGACGCGGCTCGCTTCTGGCTGAGGCGCTTGTTGTGCGCCGGCTTGCCCTGGGTGTCGGTGTGGCCCTCCACCCGCATCTTCTTGATCTCGGGCGTCTCCTTCAGGATCTTGACGATCCCCTGGAGGATGTAGTCGCTTTCCTTCAGGATGACGGCGCTGTCGGTCTTGAACTTCACCTGGTCGCGGATGCGGATCTGCCCGCCCTCGATGCGCACGATGGGACAACCGTTGCGCACCGGGTCGTCGTTCCGCGGTCCGGGAACATCTGGACACGCGTCCTCGGGATCGACGACGCCGTCGTGGTCGCGATCAGCGGGCGGAGGCGGCGGCGCCGGCGGAGGTGGCGGCGGCGGCGGTGCCGCCGGCTTCGCGGGCACCGCGGGCTTCGGCTTGGGAGGCGCGGGCGGCGGTGGCGGCGGCGGGAGGACCGGCGGCGGCGACGGCGGCGACGGGCGCGCGGCCTCGGCGATCGCCGGGTAGTACTGAAGGCCGAACACGAAGCGCCACGACGGCGAGCCCGCGCCCTCGGTCCCCGGGGCGACGCCCGCCCCGATCGTCCAGTCGGGCGCGACGGCCGCGTGCACGCCCAGCAGCGCCTCCATCGGCGACGTCCTCGACTTGGCGAAACCGCCGCCGGTGACGGCGGAGCTCGCGTAGAGCTCGGCGCCGACCAGCATCGTCGGCACGGGCCGAATGCCCAGGGCCAGGCCGCCCGTGACCTCGCTGCCGGGCGCGAGCGAGCACGTGCACTTGTAAGTAGGCCGCACGTGATAGCCGACGCGCGCCGCCCACACGATCGGGCCGGCGACGCCGGCGGCCAGCAGGCGCGGCCAGACGCGCGCAGCGCCGTCGCTCGTGAAGGCGCTCTCGTGCCCCGTGGGCAGGAACACCTGCGCGCCCACCGCCATGGTGATCCCGTCGCCTGGCTGCCCGAACAGGCGCACGTCGGCGCCGGCGCGCACGTCGCCGAGCAACTCCCCCGTCGGAGAGGCGTACGAGACGCCGTTCACCGCGCCCGCGGTGCCGTCGTGCCAGAAGACAACGGGCGCGTTCAGATCCAGCCTGAGCCGGCCCCACAGCACGAGCGCGAGGTCCGCGTGCGCCGTGCCCTGGTGGCTCACGAGCGACGTCACGCGGTGCCCATTCGCGTCGTAGATGACGACGGGATCGATCGCGAGGTCCGCGACGAACCCCGCGGCCGGCCGCAGGTGACCGCGGAAGTCGAGGGACTCGAGCGAGAACCACTGGCTGCCGCCGCCCGCGGGCTCGAAGCGGTTCACGGCGAACCCCGAGCTCGGAGTCGATTGGGCGAGGGCCGGCGAGGCGACGAGCGCACACGCCGCTACAATCGGCCCCAGCCAGAACTTCTCGACGGAGATCGACATGCGCACCGCGTTGCCTAAATCCAGTCGGCGGTGAAAGCGATGCGCTTAAGGCGCCACGACGCAGCTCAAGGTAAACTGTCTCCGTGGATGACTGGCGCACCCCGCCCGTGACTCTGACGGACGCTGCCGCGGAGGTCGGCGAGCTGCGCGCGAGCGACGCCGCCGCCTACGAAGGGTGGCCCGAGGGGCTCGTCGCCATCGGTGGAACCCTCGACCCCGATCGGCTCGTGACGGCGTACCGCGCCGGGATCTTCCCCTGGTCATCCGACCCGGCCGTCACGTGGTGGTCGCCGGACCCACGCGCGATCTTCGACCTCGAGACCTGGCGCCCCCATCGCACAATCGCGCGCAGTGTGCGCCGCGCCGGCTGGACCTTCTCCGTCGACCGCGACTTCCTGGGCGTCATGCGCGCGTGCGGCGAGTCGACCGAGCTGCGCCCCGCGACGTGGATCACCGACGAGTTCCTGCGCGCGTACGGCGAGCTTCATCGCCGGGGCCTCGCGCACAGCATCGAGGTCTGGGAGGGCGACGCGCTCGTGGGCGGCCTCTACGGCGTCACGCTGGGCGGCTTCTTCGGCGGCGAATCCATGTTCCACCGGCGCACGGACGCGTCGAAGGCCGCCGTCGGCTTCCTCGTCGAGCGCCTCCGCGCGGGCGGCTTCACGTTGCTCGACGCGCAGGTGCAAACGCCTCACCTCGAGCGGCTGGGCGCGACCACGATCCCGCGCGACGAGTACCTCCGCCGGCTCCGCGACGCGCTGGCGCGGCCGGCCCTCCTCTGCGGCTGACCGAGCGGAACGCGCGTTCCGACCTCGCGCAGCGAACGCCGAAGCCCCACCAACCCGAGCGAAGCGCGGCTCTTGCCGCGCGTAGCGAGCAGCAGGTCCGGACCCCTCTCAGGGTTCCGGGACCTGATCCCAATCACACGCGCGCGACGCAGACGCGGTTTCGGCCGGAGCGCTTCGCGGTGTACATCGTCTCGTCGGCCAGCGCGATGAGCTCGGCCGGCGAGCCGACGCCTTCGCGCGGCGCACGCGCCACACCTACGCTGATCGTCACCGGGATGGACTTGCCCTCGTACGTGAACGCGTGCTCCTCGACGGCGCGCCTGAGCCGTTCGGCTAACGACTCGGCCTCGGCGACGTCTGTGGCGCGCGAGATCACGGCGAACTCTTCTCCACCGTAGCGCGCAAAGATGTCCTCGTTGCGGAGCGTCCCGTGCGCGATCTTCGCCAGCTCGACCAGCACGTAGTCGCCGGCCGGGTGCCCGTGCGCGTCGTTGATGCGCTTGAAGTGATCGATGTCGAGGAACAACAACGCGAGAGGCGAGCCGCTGCGCACGGCCGCGAGGTACTCGCCGTCGACGCGCTCGTTGAAGTACCGCTTGTTGAACGCCTTCGTCAGGCCGTCGCGCAGCGCCGACTCCGACATCTGACGCTGGAACATCTCGTCCAGCTTGTCCTGGTAGCTGAACTTCAGGATCGTCGTCGAGCCGAGGAGGATCTTGTCGCCCTCGGCGAGCACCTGGCGCTGCACGCGCGCGCCGTTGCAGAACGTGCCGTTCGTCGACCCGAGATCCTCGAGGATCATGCGGACGCCGGTGTCGCCGTGATCTTGGACCACCTGCGCGTGCTCGCGCGAGATCCCCTCGTCGAACAGGCGAATGTCCGCGGTGTCGGCGCGGCCCATGATGAGGCGGTCCTTTTCGACCTTGTACATCTCGCCCACGTTCGATCCCGCGAGCACGACGAGATACGCAGCGTTGCCCTCCCCCGGCTGAGTCGCGCCGGGCGCAGGGGCCATGCGCGTCGTGTCCTCGAACGGGTTGGGGACACGGGCTTTCGCCATTCCTGCTAGTTTACCCGTCGGCGCGTCCGACTGGCAAAACATCAAGAGCGGCTCCACGCATCACACCTTCTCCCATGCGCATCTACATCGGCACGAGTGGCTTCAGCTACGCCCCCTGGCGCGGCAGCTTCTATCCGGAGAAGCTCCCCGCGGCGAAGATGCTCGCGTACTACGCCGAGCGCCTCGACACGGTCGAGATCAACAACACCTTCTACAGGATGCCCGCGCCCGCCCAGCTCGAGAAGTGGGCCGTGGAGACACCGCCGACGTTTCGCTTCGTGCTCAAGAGCCCGCGACAGATCACACACATCAAGAAGCTGGCCGACGTCGCGGACAGCCTGACGCGCCTCCGCGAGGCGGCCGGCGCGCTGGGCGAGCGCCTCGGGCCCGTGCTGTTTCAGCTGCCGCCCTTCATGAAGAAGGACGTCCCGCGGCTGCAGGCGTTCGTCGCGGCGCTGCCCCCCGACCTGCGCGCCGCCGTCGAGTTCCGTCACGAGTCGTGGTTCGCGCCCGACGTCTATGAGGCGTTGCGCGCGCGCGACGTCGCGCTGTGCCTCGCCGAGTCCGAGGAGCTGGCGACGCCCATCGAAGAGACGTCGTCGTGGGGGTACCTCCGCCTGCGCCGGCAGGACTACGACGACGCCGCGCTGGCCGCGTGGGCCGAGCGCCTCAAGGCGCGGCAGTGGGCGGATGCCTTCGTCTTCTTCAAGCACGAGGACGAAGGCGTCGGCCCGAAGCTGGCCGCCAAGCTGCGCGCGCTCGTCGGCTAGGCCGCCCGGGGCCGCCCCCCGCGACAATTTGGAGGCTGTCGGACACGGGGTTACAATTGCCTACATGGCGCGCGCAATCGCGGGGGCGACGATTTCGTTCGGGCTCGTTTCGATCCCGGTGAAGCTGTATTCGGCGACGCAATCGTCCGCGGGCGTCTCTTTCCACCTCTTGCACGGCAAGTGCGGCTCGCGCGTCAAGCAGCAGTACATCTGCCCGCGCGACAACGAGCTCGTCGCGCGCGACGAGATGGTGAAGGGCTACGAGATCTCGAAGGACCAGTACGTGACCTTCACCACCGAAGAGCTGAAGGCGCTCGAGGAGCGGGCCACCGAGACGATCGACATCGCGCAGTTCGTGCCGGTGGCGGCGATCGATCCCGTCTACTTCGACAAGCCCTACTACCTCAGCGCGGAGAAGGGCGGCGAAAAGGCGTACATGCTGCTCACCGAGGCGATGCGCGAGAGCGGCCGCGCGGCGCTGGCCCGCTACGCCGCTCGCGGCAAGCAGTACCTCGTCATGGTGCGGCCCACCACGGAGAAGCCGGGCGGTCTCGTGCTGCAGCAGCTCTTGTACGCCGACGAGGTGCGGCCGCTCGCCGAAGTGCCGCTGCCCGACGGCGAGGTGCGCGAGCCCGAGCTGAAGCTCGCGAGGCAGCTCATCGATCAGATTTCGGCCGAGACCTTCGAGCCGACGCTGTACCACGACGAGGTGCGCGAGCGCATCCAGGCGGACATCCAGCGCAAGATGCAGGGACAGGACATCGCGACCTCCGCCCCCGAGCCGCAGCCGGCGCGCATCATCGACCTCATGGAGGCGCTCAAGGCGAGCCTCGCCGCCGCGCCGCAGGCGCCCGCCGAGACCGAGCACGCGGAGGTCGACGCGGACAACCGTAAGGGAGCCCGCCGATCAGCCGGAGCTTCGAGCGCCAAGGCCGAGGCCAAAGCCGAGCCCAAGCGCGCCAGAGCCAAGCGCTAGCTCGGGGGCGAGCGCAGCGTGGCTTTGCCGCGCGCAGCGAGGGGACCTCGAGGTGCGCGAGCGGCAGCGAGCCGCTCCCTCGATGGTATAGTCCGCCCGCGATGAGCGGGTACTCGGCGCAGGACGTGGCACGCATGTTGGGGGTGCCGCCTGCGCGGCTTCGCGCGTACGTCCGTTCGGGAGTGCTCGCGCCCGAGCGCGGAACGCGCGGCGAGCTGCGCTTCTCGTTCCAGGACCTCCTGCTCCTGCGCACGGCCGAGGGCCTCGTGCGCGAGCGCGTGCCCCCGCGCCGCGTCGCCTCGGCGCTGCGCAAGCTGCGCGCCAGCCTGCCGGAGGCGCGGCCGCTCACGGGCGTGCAGCTCGGCGCCGAGGGCCAGCTCGTCGTCGCGCGCGAGGGCTCGGCGCGCTGGCAGGTCGAATCGGGCCAGGTCCTCCTCGACTTCGAGCGCGTGGCCGGCCCCGAAGGCGCGGCCCCCCTGCCCCCGCTGGCCGATCTGCCCGCGCGCCGCGGCGGCGTGCCCGCCAAGGCCGCAGCCGCGATGGCAGCGGCACTTCCCCTTTCCAGCGCCGAGGGCTCGGAGGTCGTGCCGCTCACGATCGAGGAGCTGTACGAGGTGGGCTGCGACCTCGAGGAGACAGACCCGGCGCACGCCGAAGCGAGCTATGGCGAGGTGCTGGCGCGCGCGCCTGGCCACACCGACGCGCACATCAACCTCGGGCGGCTCTTGCATGAGCGCGGTGAGCTCGAGGGCGCCGAGCGCCACTACCGCCAGGCGCTCGCGAGCCGGCCCGACGATCCGACGGCCATGTTCAACCTCGGCGTCGCGCTGGAGGATCAGGACTGCGTGTCCGAGGCGATCGAGACCTACGAGCGCGCCGTCGAGCTCAACCCGATGAACGCCGACGCGCACTACAACGCCGCGCGCCTCTACGAAAAGAGCGGCGACTACGGCGCGTCGCTGCGGCACCTCCGCGCGTACCGCGATCTGACCCGCCGCGGGCGGTGACGCGCGCCGCGATGGATACCCCCCGCGTGCGCGCGGTCTTCGCTCGGAGCCTGGCCGCGATCTTCGCCGCGGCGTTGGCGTGGGCGGCGCCGTGCGCGTACGCGCAGCAGAGCGAGCCCCCCTCACCCGAGGGCCCGGGCTCGACGGGGCGCGGGATCCAGATCGAGACCGTGCCCGACCACCCGCCGCCCGGCCCCCTGCCGCGCGTGCGCTGGTACACGCTGGACACGCCGCACTTCCACGTCCACTTCTACGGCGAGGAGCGCGCGATCGCCGAGCACGCGGCGATCATCGCCGAGCGCGCCTTCAAGCTGAACACGCGCTACCTCAACTGGCTGCCCAGCGGACGCATCAACCTGACGCTCGAGGACCAGACCGACTTCGCCGACGGCTACGCGAGCTCGGTCCCGTACAACTATGTCTTCGGCTTCGCGGCGCCGCCGAGCGCCCTCGACGAGCTGAACGACTTCGACGACTTCATCAAGCTGCTCATCACGCACGAGATGACCCACGTCGTGCACCTCGACACGATCCTGGGCTTCGCGCGGCTCTACAACTTCATCTTCGGCAAGCTGTACTCGCCCAACCTGTCGCAGCCGAACTGGTGGGTCGAGGGCCTCGCCGTGCTGATGGAGTCGCGCCAGACGACCGGTGGTCGCATCCGCAGCACGCTGTTCGACATGGAGCTGCGCGTGCCCTTCCTCGAGGGGCGCCTCCTCGGCCTCGACAACGTCTCCAACCAGCCGCTCGTGTTCCCGCAGGGCACGGCGGCCTACCTCTACGGGTCGAGCATCCTCAAGTACGTCGAGGACCGCTACGGGCCGGCGGCGCTGCGGGAGATCTCCCACCGCTACGGCGGCGCGCTGATACCGGGCGCCATCAACCGCGTGACGTCGGAGGCGATCGGCAAGGGATACACGGGGTTCTTCGCCGACGGCATCTGGGACGGATGGAAGCGCTCCCAGTCGCACAAGTACGCGCTCGAGGTGGACGACGCGCGGCGCCGCGGGCTCACCGTCGAGCGGCGCATCACCTACGACGCCCCCGGCCCGCGCGGCGACGGCTTCACGCCCTCCTTCGCGCGCGACGGCACGATCCTGTACCACCGGGCCAACACCAACCAGGCGCCCGCGTTCGTGCGCCTCGATCCGCAGACCGGGCGCGGGCAGGTGCTCGCCGAGGTGTACGGCGCCGGCCACGGCGCGCTCACGCCCGACGGGCGAACGCTCGTCTACAGCCGGCAGAGCCTGCTGCCGCTGCGCTGGCGCATCGCGGGCGCATCGAACCTGACGTGGAACGATCTCTTCGCGCTGGATCTGGTCACGGGCGAAGAGCGCGAGCTGACGCGCGCACGGCGCGCCGAGGAGCCGGAGGTATCGCCCGACGGCAAGCAGATCGCCTGCACGGTGGGCGGCCCCGGCACGCGACAGCTCGCCGTCGTGCCGATCGCGGGCGGCGTGCCGCGCGTCCTCGACGCGGGCATCCCCGGCCTCGCCTACTCGCCGTCCTGGTCGCCCGACGGGCGGCTCATCGCGTACTCCCGATGGGAGCCGGGCGGCTTCCGCGACATCCACATCTACGATCTGGACAAGGGCGTCGATCGCGAGCTGATGCACGACCGCGCCATGGACATGGATCCGACCTTCACGCCGGACGGCCGGTTCCTGCTGTTCACGTCGGATCGCACGGGCATCCACAACGTCTACGCGTACGAGCTGGAGTCGAGCCGGCTCGCGCAGGTCACCAACGTCCTCGCCGGCGCGTTCCAACCGACCGTCTCGCCCGACGGCCAGACGCTGGTGTACATGGGCTTCACGTCGGCCGGGTTCGACCTCTTCACGACGCCGCTCGATCCGTGGACTTGGCTGCCCGCGCAGCCGTTCGCGAACACGCGCCCGGACGCGCCGAGCGACCCGGCGAGCGTCGCCGATTCCCCGGACGCCCACCCCGGCGAGCCGCCCGTCAATCCGTTCCCGCAGCAGATCGCCGCGTACGAGCCGTGGAAGTACCTCTACCCGCACAACTGGCAGCTGAAGTTCCTGACCGACCCGTTCGGGATCGGCGACTCGGCCGAGTTCCAGTTCGCGCTGTCGGACCCGGTCTCGAAGCACACGTTGGCGTTCGACGCGATCGTGCCGGGCAACTTCGACGCCTCCGTCCGCCTCGACTACTCGTACACGGTCCTCTGGCCCGCGTTCGGCGCCACGGCGGCGCGCACGTCGCTGATCGCGAACGATCTCATCATCGACGGCGCCCGGGTCAGCTACGTCCAGCGCAGCGTGAGCGCGAGCGCTTACACGTCGCTGCCCGTGCTGCGCACGCCCGCCTCCTCCGGCGACATGACGTTCGGGTACTCGTACTTCGACTACGGCCCCGCGTACCACTTCCCCGTGGCCGATCCGACGCGCGGGATCATCCACCCGCCCTCGACCGGGCCCGACAACAGCCTGTTCATGTCGTGGTCCTACTCGAACGCGCACGCGTGGCCGTACTCGATCAGCCTGCAAGAGGGCCGCGTCCTCTCGCTCAACATGGGGATCGCCGACCCGGCGCTCGGCGGGCGCTATCACACGACCGTGCTCAACTGGGCGTGGCGCGAGTACATGACGCCGCCCTGGGCGCGCCTGCACGCGCTCGGCCTGCTCTACAGCGGCGGAATCGGCATCGGCGATCGACACGGCTTGTTCGGGCTGGGCGGCTACGTCGAACAAGACCTCCTTCGCGCCTTGTTCCTCAACCAACGGCAGTGCTGCACGTATCTGCGCGGGTACTCGCCCAATGTCATGGTGGGCGACCAGTATCACCTCGTGTCCGCCGAGTACCGCGCGCCGCTCCTCTGGTTCGAGCGCGGCTACTCGACGTTCCCCTTGTACTTGCGGCGTCTCAACGGCGCGGTATTCGGCGACGCGGGCGAGGCGTTCTTCGGCTCGTTCAAGCCGGGCAACATCCGGTACGGCGTGGGCGCCGAGGTGCGACTCTCGGCGGTGCTGGTCTACTACATCGAATCCGAGATCCAGATCGGCTTCGCCCGCGGCCTGTCGACCGGCGGGGCCAGCCACTATTACATCGTGTCGACGTTCCCGTTCTAGCGGGGCGCAGGTGCCCAGCGGGCCGGGATTGCGCTAGGCTGGCCCGACCTCGTGGACAGAAAGCAACGGTTCTTCGTTTACCTGACGGCGCTCTTCGTCGCGGCGCTGGTCACGGGCGACTTCGTGGGCGGCAAGTTCTTCGTCGTCTACGGCCATACCTTCTCGTCCGGCATCGTCCCCTTCCCGCTGACGTTCGTCCTCACCGATCTCGTGAACGAGTTCTACGGCACGCACGGCGCGCGCCGCCTCACGATGGCGGGCCTCGGCGCCGCCGTATTCGTCTGGGCGATCATCACGTTGGCGCTGAGCCTGCCGACGAGCCCCGAGTCGCCGATCCCCGACGCGGTCTTCAAGGGCGCGTTCGGCACGTCGGCGCGCCTCTACGTCGCGTCGCTCACCGCCTACATCATCGGCCAGCTCCTCGACATCTCGCTCTTCCACGGCCTGCGCCGCCTCACCGGGCACCGCATGCTATGGCTGCGCTCGACGGGCTCGACGGTGCTGTCGCAGGTGGTCGACAGCGTCGCCGTGAGCTTCGTGTTCCTCGTGGGCACGAAGCCGATGGACTTCATCCTGACGAACGCCGCGCACAACTACTTCGGCAAGCTGGGCATGGCGATCCTGCTGACGCCCGTCATCTACGCCTGCCACGCGCTCTTCAAGCGCTACTTCCACCTGCCGGAACGCGACACCCCGGCTATCTGACGGGGTCCGGCTCGCTGCCGCTCGCGGACCCCGGTCCCCCTCGCGTCGGG
>DASZUD010000110.1:0-17672 GCA_035548155.1 Polyangia bacterium | reverse complement strand
GCGCGCGCGCCGGACGCGTCAGGATCGACCGTCAGTCGGCGCGCCCTCGGTTGAACCCCGCGTTGTGCGCCCGCGGACACGAACCTACGCTCGGGGTAGGCGCTCGCATGGGGTCGGTCGAAGGCACGGGTCGCGGGTCTGGAGGTCCGACCGCAGGTGCTCCCCTCGTCGAGGGATTCTTCTGGGCGGGCTTCGAGTGCAGCTGCCAGCAGCTCGAAGACGGCCGGCGCCTCGATCTCACGGTGAGCACGCGTCACGACGCCGTCGCCGACGGGGACTTCGCGCGCGCGCGCGCGCTGGGCTTCACCGCGTGCCGTGACGGCGTCTCGTGGGTGCGCACCGAGCCCGCGCCCGGCCGGCACGACTTTCGGTCCGTGCTGCCGCTTCTGCGCGCGGCCGAACGACACGGCGTGCAGGTCGTCTGGGATCTGATGCACTTCGGCTGGCCGGCCGACGTCGACGTGTTCGCGCCCTCGTTCCCGGCGCGCTTCGCCCGCCACGCGCGCGCCTTCGCCGAGTGGCTGCGCGACGAGACCGCTCGGCCCGTCATGCTGACCCCCATCAACGAGATGTCGTTCCTCGCGTGGGCGGGCGGCGACGTCCGGTGCATGAACCCCTTCGAGGCGGCGCGCGGCGTCGAGCTCAAGGTGCAGCTCGTGCGCGCCACCATCGAGGCCATCGACGCCGTGCGCGCCGTCGTCGCGGGCGCGCGCTTCCTGCAGCCCGAGCCGGTGATCAACATCGTGCGCTCGGAAGAGCACCCGCTCACCTGGAGGCGCGTCGAGAGCGACAACCTCTTGCAGTATCAAGCGTGGGACATGCTGACGGGGGCCGTGTGGCCGGCGCTGGGAGGCCACCCGCGCTACCTCGACATCATCGGCGTGAACTTCTACCCCGACAATCAGTTCATGCTCGACGGGACGACGATCCGGCGCGGCGATCCGCGCTACCGGCCCTTCTCACGGATGCTGCTCGAGGTTTGGGCGCGGTACGGTCGCCCGATGCTCGTCTCCGAGACGGGCAGCGAGGGCGACGAGCGCGCGCCCTGGCTCCGCTACGTTTGCGACGAGTGCGAGCTGGCGCTGGCCGCGGGGTGCGAGCTGCACGGCATCACCCTGTACCCCGCCGTGAATCACCCCGGCTGGCTCGACGATCGCCGGTGTGAGAACGGCCTTTGGGACTACGCCGACGCGGAGAGCGGGCGCGCCCTCTACGCGCCGCTCGCCGAGGAGGTCGCGCGGCAGACGCCACGCATGCTGGCCGCGCGGGAGGCGCTCCTCGCCCGCCGGCGGGCGCATCCTGCTGCCATGACGGCCTGACCGCGCGGAGTCGACCACGTCCTCCGTCGGCGGCTTCGCACGACCGGGCCCAGCGACGCCCTCCCGCGGGGCGGAGCGGCCCGCGCGGCCGCTTCCTCGGCGCAGCCTGCTGGTCAAGCTGTTGCGATACGTGCGCGCCCACCGCCGGTATGCCTTCTTGACGGTGCTCTTCGGCGTCACGGGATTCCTGCTGTCGTTCGTCTACCCGTGGATCATCGGATCGGTCGTCGACCTGGCGACCAGCCCGGCCGAGCGCGCGCTGTCGCTCGGCGCCCGCGCCGCGCGCTTGCGTGAGCTCGTCGAGATCAGCGTCGCGACCGCCGCCTTGCAGGCGCTGGTCGTCTACGGGCGGGGCCACTTCAACGTCCACCTCGGACACGGCATCGTCACCGATCTGCGCCGCGAGCTGTTCGAGCACCTGCAGGCGCTCAGCGTGGGCTTCTTCACGAGGGAGCGGACGGGCAGCGTGCTCTCGCGCGTGCTGCACGACGTGCACGAGGCAACCGCCGTGATCTACGCCGGCATCATCGTCGCGGGCATGGACGCGATCCAGATCGGCCTGGCGGCGGTCCTGCTGACGCGCATCAGCTGGCGCCTGACGCTGGCGTGCGCGGCGGTCTTCCCGATCTACGGCCTGGTCTTCGCGGCGATGAACCCGCGCGTGCGGCGCGCGAGCGAGCGCATCAACGCGCACCTGGCGCACATCTCTGCGACCGTCACCGAACGAATCGCCGGGCAAGCGATCGTCAAGACGCACACGGCCGAAGCGCGCGAGGCGCGGCGGTTCGCCGGCGACATGAGGCACCACCACGGGCTCGTCATCGATCAGAGCCACTACGGGCACCTCGTGGCGTCTCTCGGCGAGGTGCTCGTGCACGCCGGGACGACCATCGTCATCGGCTACGGCGGCTGGCTGGCCGTCACCGGCGCGCTGAGCGCCGGCATGCTCACGCGGTTCTTGGGGTACGTGATCATCCTCTACGGCCCCGTGCGCCGCTTCGCCGAGCTCAACAGCGCCTATCAGTCGAGCCTCTCCGCGATGGGGCGCGTCTTCCGGCTGCTCGAGGTGCAACCCGCCGTCGTCGATCCGCCGCGCCCGAGCCGGGCCTCGCCGTCGCTCGGCGACGTCAAATTCGAAGACGTTCACTTCCATTTCGGCGGCGACGCCGAGTCCCGCCAGGACCCGGGCGACGACGGAGAGGGTCGCGCGGCGCGCCCGTCCTCGTCGGCGGGGCCGATGGTGCTGGGCGGGGTGTCCCTGCGAGCGGAGCCCGGCCAGCGGATCGCCATCGTCGGAGCCTCGGGCGCCGGCAAGACGACGCTCGTGTCGCTGCTGCCCCGCCTCTACGACGTCACGGCCGGGCGCGTGCTCGTCGACGGCGTCGACGTACGCGACTATTCGCTGCGCGGGCTCCGCGCGGCGATCGCCGTCGTCCAGCAGGACACGTTCGTGTTCTCGGGCTCGATCCGCGAGAACATCGCGTACGGGCGGCCAGACGCGTCCGGCGAGGACATCGTGGCCATGGCGCGCGCGGCGCACGCCCACGAGTTCATCACCACGTTCCCGGACGGGTACGACACGCTGCTGGGCGAGCGCGGCGTCAACCTGTCGGGAGGGCAGCGGCAACGCCTTTCGATCGCGCGGGCGCTCGTGAAGGACCCGCGCATCCTGATCCTCGACGAGGCGACGAGCTCCTTGGACGCCGAGAGCGAGAGCATCGTCCAGGTGGCCCTCGACGCGCTCATGCGCGATCGGACGTGCTTCATCATCGCCCACCGCTTGAGCACCATCCGCACGGCGGACCGCATCCTAGTGCTCGAGCGCGGGCGCATCGTCGAGAGCGGCTCGCACGACGAGCTGCTGGCGAGGCGCGGCGCCTACGCGCGGCTCGTCGCGAGGCAGAACGCGGCGGGCCTCGTCGCGCCGTGACGGCGCGACGTCAGCGCGGCGCCGTGACGGCGGCGACGTCAGCGCGGCGCGAACGGCCGCGGCGCGCCGTCGGCCGTGAACTCGAGCGGCGCGAGCCGCAGGCGGCGCGCCCCGCCGCTCTCGTAGTCCGTGCGTGGCGCCGTCCACGCGTGGTAGGCTACCCACAGCGCGCCGTCGGCGGCCGCGAACACCTCCTGCCCGCCGGGGCCAAGCGCGGTCTCGGCGCTCGCCACGAACGGCGCGTCCGCGGTGCGCTTCTCGCACGGGCCGGTCACGCTCGCGCACGCGGCGTAGCCGATTGCGTAAGAGCCGCTCGCATACCAATTCGCCGAGTAGAAGAGGTAGTAGCGTCCGTCGCGCCGGACCATCGTGGGCGCCTCGATGATGTCGCCCTCCCAGGGCCTGTCGCGCGCGAGCAGCGCCGCAGGCTCGCCCTCGAGCGCGAGCCCGTCGCGCGAGAGGCGCCGCACCCACAGGCGCGGGCTGGTGCGGCACGCCGCGGCGTTCTCGTCGCTCTTCCACAGAAGATAGGCCGTGCCGTCGCCGTCGACGAAGGGGCTCGGATCGATCGAGCCGCACAGAGGAGCGCCGGCGTCCACCTGACAGACGAGCGGCCGCGTCGAGTCATCGACGTAGGGACCGGCGGGGCTCGTCGAGGTCGCGCGCGAGATGCACTGGAAGCCCGAGGCCGCGTCGCGCGTCGTGTAGTAGAGGACGTAGGATGAGCCGCGCGCCAGGACCGAGGGCGCCCACGTGAGGTCCGCGCTTTGGGCAGCCCAGGCCGGCAGCGACGGCAGCGCATCCGGCAGCCGCGTCCACGCCGCGAGATCGCTCGAGACGGCGGCCTGCAGGTGCGCGCCGCCCGTTCCGGTCGCGAAGGCGTAGTACCGACCGCCCGCGAGCAGCACGAATGGATCTGCGAAGTCGCCGTCGAGGTTCAGCCGATGGGCCCGGTGCGGGCGCGGCGCGGGCCGCGAGGCGCGCGCGCCATGACCGACGAGGAAGAACGAGAGGGCCGCGACGACGACGAGCCGCGCGAGCGGTCTTTGCACGGCCGCTCATTTAGCACGTGCTCACGTCGTTGCCAGGCGAGCGTGCCGCGGGCCGCGCGCGGCACGGGCTCACGAGCCGCCTACGCGGCCACCGGACAGTCGCGCACGAACCGCGCGATCGCGTCGTCGATCGTTCCGAGGAGGCGGCCGCGCTGCGAGTCGAGCGCGCTGAACGCCGGCCGCGGCGCCCGAAGGTTCAGCGCGCGGATCGGCGTGGATCTCACGAGGTGGGCGACGCGGCCGAGCCCCGCCGCTTCGACGGCGCGACGCGCGAGCTCGGACCAGGAGATCACGACGGGGTTCGCGACGTGCCAAATCCCGCGGGCTCCGTCGAGCAACAGATCGAGCACCGCGGCCGCCAGATCAGGCACGTACGTCGGTGAGACGTGCACGTCGGCCGCGGCCGCGAACGGCGAGCCGCGCCGAACGGCGCGCAGCGCCGCCATGACGAAGTTGTGCACGTCCCAGGGCCCGAAGAGCGCGGCCGTGCGAATGACCAGCGCGCCCGGCGCCTCGGCGAGGATGCGCCGCTCGGCGGCCGCCTTGGAACGCCCGTAGACGTTGAGCGGGCGAGGCACGTCGGTCTCGCGGTATGGAAAGCTCGCGCTGCCGTCGAAGACGAGATCGCTCGAGAACGCCACCGACGGCAGGCCGGCCTCTTCGGCGGCGCGGGCCACGGTGATCGCGCCCGTGACGTTCTCGTGCCAGCAACGCTCGGGCTCGCCTTCGGCGTCGTCGACGCGAACGTACCCGGCGGCGTTCACGACGGCCCAGGGACGAAGCGCGCGCAGGACGGAGCGCACGGCGCCTGCATCCGTGACGTCCAGCTCGCGACGCCCGAGCCGCCGCACGGCCAGCCCGCGGCGCGAAGCGACGCGCGCGATCGCGCGGGCGAGCGTCCCGGAGCCGCCCGTCACCAGCAGCGAGGCGCCGGGCGGCTCGTACGCGGCGCGCGCCGGCGCGGGGTAGAGCACGCGCTCGGGGCGCCGCCACCAGCCGGACGCGTCGAGCGCGGGGCTCTCGTAGGGTTTCTGCGCGGCCAGCGCGCGCACCATCGACGCGAGCGCCGTGGGCCGCGGCGAGGGGGCCCGGAGGTCGAACAGCCCCGGCTCGTACGCCCCGCCGGGCGCGGTGACCAGCCGGTCCCAGCCGAAGCTCCCGAGCAACGACCAGGCGGTGACGGCGCGGACGTCGGCGCCCGCCGCGCGGGCCGCGCGCGCGCCGCTCCACGCCTCGGCGAGCCAGCGGAGCTGGTCGTCGCGCTCGCCGCCCAGGTGCACCTCCGTGATGGCGAGCGGCAGCCCGTACCGCCGCGCCAGCTCGTCGAGCACCTGCGCGTGCCCCGTGAGCGCGGCCGCGCCCGTCCGCACCGACTCGACGTCGACGAAGCGGCGCTCCCCGTCTCCGCCGTGCAGGTGAGCCGGGTAGTCGGCGAGCCGATCATCGAGGAAGCGATCGCTCGTGACGTAGTAGTTGACGCCGAGGACGTCGGGGCGACAGGAGCCGTCGGCGAACGACTCCAGCGCGGCCACGCTCACGCCCGCCTCGACGAGCGCAGACCAGAGCGGGTGCGCAGGGCTCACGCGGCCCATGAGGAGGTCGATCGACAAGGCGCGCAGCGTCCCGTCCTGCTGGACGCGAGCGCCGAGCGCCGCCGTGCCCGTGACGCGCCCGAAGTCCTCGGTCTGAATCAGCCGCGCGCCCTGAATGACGCCTCGGATCGCGGCCATGGCGAGGGCGATGCCGCGGCACTGGTTGACCGTGGCGTGGAGGCAATCGCGCAGCGAGCGCCGGTGCGGGTACCAGAGCCCGTAGAGCGCGCTGAAGCGCGCGGTCGTGAGCGGCTCGTTGACGGGCGTCCAGTCGCGCACCCACGGGAAGCGCTCGGCGACGGCGCGCGCGTACGCGGCGAGCTTCTCGGGGAACGCCGGATCGAGCAGGCTCGTCTCGCGCGGGCCGCTGCCGTGATGCACCAAGCCGACGATGGGACGCACGCCGAGCTCGCGCAGCCGCCCGAGCCGACGCCGCGCCCAGTCCCAGCGCGCCGTCGCCAGCCCGTCAGGAGCGATTCGCTCCCACAGCACGGGGTAGCGCGCCGCCTGGACCCGCAGCCACGCGAGCAGCTCGACGTCCTCGTCGCGCACGGCGTGACCGCTCGCCGCGATCTGGTCGATGAACGTGTCGCCGACGCGGTTCACGGTGCACTCCACCCCGGCCCACAGCTCGAGCTGCCGATCGGGCGTGACGATGCCCATTCCGCCTCACGCGCCCTTGGCCAGCAACTCGGCGCGACGGACGCCCGCGATCTTCGCGCACAGCGTGAGCGCCTGCGCGACGACCTGGTCCATGTTGTAGTAGCGGTAGGTCGCGAGCCGCCCGACGAAGTGGACCCTGCCGTTCGCCTGCGCGAGCCGCTCGTACTTCCGGTAGAGCGCGGCGTTCTCGGCGCGCGGCACCGGATAGTACGGATCGCCCACGTCCTTCGGGAACTCGTAGACGAGCGTCGTCTTCGGGTGTTCTTGCCCCGTGAGGTGCTTGAACTCGGTCACGCGCGTGTACTCGTACTCGTTCGGATGGTTCACCACCGCGACGGGCTGGCACATGGGCACGTTCAGCGTCTCGAACTTGAACTCGAGCGAGCGATACGGCAGCGCCCCGAAGCGGTGACCGAAGAACTCGTCGACGGGCCCCGTGTAGATCAGGTTCTCGTGCGGGATGATCTCCTGCACGTCCCGATAGTCGGTGTTCAGCAACACGCTGATGTTCGGGTGGTCGAGCATGCGCAGAAACAGCTGCGTGTAGCCGTGGAGCGGCATCGCCTGGTACGGGTCGGTGAAGTACCGCGCGTCGCGGTTCGTGCGCACGGGGATGCGCGCCGTCACGGACGCGTCGAGCTGAGAAGGATCCACGCCCCACTGCTTGCGGGTGTAGTTGCGAAAGAACTTCTCGTAGAGCTCGCGGCCCACCTTGCTGACGATGACGTCCTCGGACGTCTTGACGTCCTTGACCGGCTCGGCCACGGACCGGAAGTACTCCTCGAGCTCGGCGCCCGTGAAGCGCCCGTTCGTGAGCTGGTTGATCGTGTCGAGGTTGATCGGGATCGGGACGAGCTGCCCGTCGACCGAGGCCACCACCCGGTGCTGGTAGCTCCGCCACTCGGTGAACTTGGACAGGTACTGGAACACGTCCGGCGACGACGTGTGGAAGATGTGCGGCCCGTACTTGTGCACGAGGATGCCGGCCTGGTCGTAGTGATCGTACGCGTTGCCGCCGACGTGGTTGCGCCGGTCGACCAGCAACACGGTGGCGTCGAGGTACGTCGCGAGGCGCTCGGCCAGGACGCTGCCCGCGAAGCCCGCGCCGACGATCAGGAAGTCGAATCGTCTTCGAGCGCCCGCCTGCGCCGTCACGGGTCGCCTCCGGCCGCGGCCCCCAGACCGACGAAGGCGCGATGCCGAGCCGCCTCGAGCATCAGCGCGCGCATGCGGCGCGTGGTCTGGTCCCAAGAGCCCTGGCCGAGGAACGCGTCGGCGGCGGGCTGCCTCATCGCGGCGTCCTCTCGCAGCGCCGCTTCGACGGCCGCGACGAAGCCGGCCGCGTCGTCGGCGATGTGCGCGAGGCCCCGATCCCCGTAGGGCGTGACCACGTCACGGATCGACGTCGAGACGACCGCGAGCCCAGCCGCCAGGTACTCGGGCGTCTTCGTCGGGCTGATGTACCGGGTCGCCGCGTTGCGCGCGAAGGGCAAGAGGCCGACCTGCCAGCCGGCGAAGTAGCGGGGCAGATCGGCGTACGCCTTCATCCCGAGCCAGTGGATGTTGGGTGACCGCGGCAACGAAGCCGGATCGATCTTCGCGACGGGCCCCAGCATGACGAGGTGCCAGTCAGGGCGGCGGCGCGCGACGTCCTCGACGAGCGCGAGGTCCATGCGCTCGTCGATCACCCCTGCGAAGCCGAGCCGCGGCGTCGGGATCGAGGCCTGGTCCGGCGGATCGGCCTGGCGCGAGCGCGCCTTCACGAAGTGTGCGACGTCGACGCTGCTGGGGAAGGCGTGCACGTTCGCGTGGCGCGTGCGCTTGGCCTCGTAGAGGCTGCGGCCGCCCGTCATCACGACGTCGGCGCGCTCCAAGAGCTCGGCCTCGAGCGCGCCCAGCGCGGCGGGCGCGCCCGCGAACCCGCTGAGCTCGTCCATGCAGTCGTAGACGACGGCCAGCGGCGCCAGCCTTCGGCAAAGCGGCAGCGCCATTGGCGTGTAGAACCAGAGGACGTAGTCCCGAATGCGCTCGCCGTGAAACAGCCGATCGAGCAGCGCCCGCTGCACGGGGACGAGCTGGCTCGAGTCCTGGCGTCGCCACGACGCCACGACCGGCACCGCGACGCGGACGCCTGCCTCGACCTGCCGTACCTCGAGGTGCTCGGGGCCGTCCTCGAACCGCGGCTCCTCGACGAAGAAGATCCGGTGATCGGCCCCGAGCCGGGTCATCAAGTGCTGGGGGCGCTGGAAGACGAAGTCCCAGCGCAGGTGCGACAGGCACACGATGTCCGGCGGCGGCGGCTGTCTGGTTCCCCGCGCTTCGCCCACGGCGTCGTGCCTCATCGGTACTCAACCTGCGCCCGCGCTCGACACCAGGCACTTGGCGGAACACCTGATGGTCGATCTGCGCAGAGCCCCGGCGAAGGCGTTGTTGGGCCGCGGCGGCGCACGCATGTTCGGCAGATGGGCTTCGACTCCGACGTAGGGCACCGTCGGCCGCACCCCCGGCCGCAGCTCGTCCGCGAGCGGTGGGCGCCGCTCGATGGCGAATGGGAGTTCGCGGTCGATCCCGACGCCGCCTGGCACGCGCCAGAAGAAGTCCGCTGGGATCGGCGCATCAGGGTGCCCTACTCTCCGGAGACGCCGCGCAGTGGCGTCTCCGTGCGCGGCTTCTTCAATGCGTGCTGGTACCGGTTGCGCGCGCCCGTGCTCGTCACGGACGCCGAGCTGGCGCGGGGCGACCGCCTCGTCCTCCGCTTCGGCGCCGTCGACCACCGCGCTGACGTGTGGGCAGACGGCCGGTGGTGCGGGTCTCACGAAGGAGGCTACACGCCGTTCGCCTTCGACGTCACTCCGGCGCGCGACGCCTCCCACGTCGAGATCGTCGTCCGAGCCGGCGACGATCCCTTCGACCTGACGAAGTCGCGCGGCAAGCAGGACTGGCAGCTCGAGCCGCACTCGATCTGGTACCCGCGCACGAGCGGCATCTGGCAGACCGTCTGGTGGGAGGTCGTGCCGGCGGCGTCGATCGGCCGCGTGCGATGGACGCCCAGCCTCGAGCGCTGGGAGCTCGCGCTCGAGCTCGCGCTCGAAGGTCCGCTCCCGGCGGGCGCCGAGGTGAGGCTGCGCCTCGGGTGCGGCCGGCGGCCGCTGGCCACCGATCGCTACGAGGCCCTCTCCCACGAGGTGAGCCGGCGCATCTGCCTCGACGACCCGGGCGTGGACGACGCCCGCAACGAGCTGCTCTGGAGCCCGCACTCCCCCACGCTGTTCGACGCGACCATCGAGCTCGCCGACGGCGCAGGCCGGCTGCTCGATCGCGTGTCGACGTACACGGCGCTGCGATCGATCGGCGTCGAAGGCGAGCGGATCCTGCTGAACGGCCGCCCCTACCCGCTGCGGATGGTGCTGGACCAGGGCTACTGGCCCGATTCCGGGCTCACCCCGCCGGACGACGCCGCCCTCCGGCGCGACGTCGAGCTGGCCAAGGCGATGGGCTTCAACGGCGTGCGCAAGCACCAGAAGATCGAAGACGCGCGCTACCTCTACTGGGCCGATCGCCTGGGTCTGCTCGTGTGGGAAGAGATGCCCAGCGCCTATCGCTTCACGGGTCGCACCGTCGAGCGCGTCACGCGCGAGTGGATGGACGTGATCGCCCGCGACTACAGCCACCCGTGCGTCATGGCGTGGGTGCCGTTCAACGAGTCCTGGGGCGTGCCGAATCTGCCGGATCGTCCGCCCGAGCGCGATTGGGTGCGGGCGCTCTATCACCTCACGAAGACCCTGGACCCCACGCGTCCGGTGATCGGAAACGACGGCTGGGAGAGCGTGGCGACCGACGTCGTCGGCATCCATGACTACGACGACGTCCCCGAAGACCTCGCCGCGCGGTACGCGTCGCACGAGCACCGCCCGAAGCTGTTCCGCCACGCCCGTCCGGGCGGCCGCGCGCTGGCGCTGGACGGCGCGGCCGGGCTCGAGCATCCCGTCGTGCTGTCCGAGTTCGGCGGCATCTCGCTGTCGGCGGACCCCGAGCGCACCTGGGGCTATCGGCGCTGCGCCGACGCCGACGAGCTCTCGCGGCTCTACCGCCAGCTCCTCGACGTCGTGCGCTCACGCGACATGCTGGCGGGGTTCTGCTACACGCAGTTCGCCGACACGTATCAGGAGACGAACGGCCTCCTCTACGCGGATCGCACGCCCAAGATTCCCCTCGAAGAGATCGCCGTCGCCACGCGTGGTCCGCGCAACCAACGCTGAGCGGCCGACCTCGAACCACCCTCGTGAAGGCGCGGGCAGGGCCTGGCTGGACGCTTCGTCGGCGCCGGTCCGGGCCGTCATCTACCAGGCGGCCCGACTGACGCGCGCGCGGCCCGGGCCCCACGCTTCTCGGTGGCGAAGCTCCTCGAGGGAGCGCGATGCAGCGATTGACGGTGGCGGCACTCCTGCGCCTGAGCGCGGCAGGCGCGAACGAGAACGGCGCCTGGTTGGAGGAGATCTTGCGGATCGACAGCGAGATCCTCGAAACCCAGCGGGTCGGCTACTGGTCCTTCCTCGACGACCCACCCGGGCTGTTCTGCGAGCTCGGCTTCGTGGCCCCCGCAGGGCTCTTCGAGCGGGGCGCCATCCTCTCCGAGAGCGCCAGCCCGAGCTACTTCGACCACATCCGCAAGCTGCAGCTCGTCGCAGCCGACGACGCTCGCAACGACCCGCGCACCCGCGATCTGGGCACCTATCTCGAGGCGCTGAACATCGGCGCCATGCTCGACGCGCCCGTGTGCCGGAAGGGGCGCCCCGTGGGCGTCCTCTGTCACGAGCAAGTCGGAGCGACCCGCCGGTGGAACGAGGACGATCAGGCGTTCGCGCTCGCGGTGAGCCAGGCCGTCGCGGCCAGCCTCGAGTCGCGCGCGCGGCTGCTGTCCGAGGAGGCGGAGCGGCAGGCGACGTTTCTGTCCTCCATCGCGCGCGACCTGGCCGAGCCGTTGGACCTCGAGCGGATCGGCGAGATGGCGGCGCGGCGCGCGCTGCCCATCCTGGGGGACGTCGCGACTCTGGACCTCTACGAAGCCGGCATCCGTCGCTTTCGCGCGACCGCGCACTCCACCCCGGAGCGTCAACGCCTGGGCGAGGAGTGGAAGCGACGGCACCCGCGGACGATGGACCGCCAGGCGCTCATCGAGCGGGTCATCCGCGAGAAGCAATCGGTGATCCTTCCCACGATCGCCCCGGAGGCGCTGGCGACGTTCGATCTGCCGGGCGTCACCGAGATGCTGACGACGTTCGGCATTCGCAGCGCCATGGCCGTGCCCCTCCAGATTCGGGGACGGCTCACGGGTGGCCTCTCGTTCTTCAACGCCAGTCGGAGCTACACGCAGGACGATCTCCGCTTCGCCGAGACCTATGCCCGTCAGATCGGAGGGATCCTCGAGAACGCGCGGCTGTATCAGCAAGCGCAGGACGCAATCCGCGTGCGCGACGAGTTCGTGGCGCTCGCGTCGCACGAGCTGCGCACGCCGCTGGCCGGGCTCCTCGCGTCGGCCGAGGGGATCGTCCGGCTCATCCAGAAGAGCGAGCCGCCGGGCGGAGCCATTCGGCGCCTGGGGGAAATCGTCGCGCGGCAGGTCGAGCAGTTCGGTCGCCTCACCGAACGAATCCTGGCCGCCTCGCAGCTCGTCGAACGCCCCACCCTCGCCCCGGAGGCCTTCGATCTCGCCGAGCTGGTCCGGCAGGTCGCGCATGGCTTCGACGGCCTCGCGGCGCGCGCCGGCAGCCCCGTGATCGTGCGCGCCGAGGCTCCCGCGGTGGGACGATGGGATCGCCGCCGCCTCGGGCAGGTCGTTTCGAATCTCCTGGGGAACGCCATCAAGTTCGGCGAGGGGCGCCCCATCGAGGTGACCATCTCGAGCCACGACGACGTCGCCTGCCTCGCCGTGAAGGACCACGGGATCGGCATCCCGGCCGACCAGCTCGGGGATCTGTTTCAGCGCTACCAACGAGCCGTCCCGGCGCGGCACTTCGGCGGCCTGGGCCTGGGGCTCTACCTCGTGCGCGTCATCGTCGAGGCCCACGGCGGCAAGGTCCAAGCCGAGAGCAAGCCGGGCGAAGGAACGACCTTCACCGTCGAGCTGCCGCAGCCGGCCGCCTCGGCGGTCCCGACCTGACGGCGCTGCACGGGCGGCGAGCGTTCCCACGATGCCGAGATCGTGACCTGCAAGAGCTACCCGACCACCTCCCTCCAGAAGAGCTTCGCTGCCGGTACGGCCGGCCGATCGGCGTTACGTACCAATGAGATGGTGCGCGTCACGCGCGGCTCGACGAGCGGGCGGGCGATTGTCTCGCCCGGCACCACGCTGAACTCAGGCATGAACGCGAACCCCATCCCCGCCTGCACCAGCGCCTGGACCCACTCTTCGCGCTCGGTGCGATGAGTGGCGTACAGCTCGAGACGGCGGGCGGCGCAGGCGGCAGTGACCTGCTCGCGCATCTCGCAGGCCAGGCGATCGACGTAGGGCTGACCCGCGAGATCCGCGAGGCGCACGACCGGCCGTTCCGCCAACGGATGCTGCGGCGGCAGCAACACCACATAGCTCTCTTCGTACAGCTCGCCGGCGACCGACCAATCGGGCGATACGCTGCCCATGTTCGTGATCACCTGGTCCAATTCGAACTCCTCCAACCGGGCGAGCAGCTCGTCGTGGCGCCCCACGTGCAGCTCCAGCTCGACGCCAGGAGCCCGCCCGCGAAACCGGGCCAGGTAGCGGGCCACGCGCGCCGGCGCGACCGTGGACAGCGCGCCGACGCGCAGCGGGACCTGCTTCAGGCGGCGGTGGTTCTCGGCCACGACGCCGATCGACGCGCTCTCCTGCGAAAGCCGCTGGAACCTTGGAAAGAGCTGCTGGCCGAGCGCGGTGAGCGACACCGCGCCCCGGTCGCGGTGAAACAGCTCCGCGCCCATCTCATCCTCGAGCTTTTTGATCGACGTGGTGAGCGCCGGCTGTGACACGTGGCAGCGCTTCGCTGCGCGAGTGAAGTTCCGCGTCTCGCATACAGCGAGGAAGTAGCGGACCTGGTTCATCTCCATGGTCGAAATGATACAGGACCACTTTCGTCAATACGTCGCGGACGGACCTCCTACTCGGCGGCATCGAGGTCTCGCAGAGCGCGAGGGCGCGGGCGGGAGACGTCGAGGTGGGCGATGGGGTCGAGTTGGCTCGAGGGCCGAACGAGATCGGGCGCAGGCCGTCGGACCCGGGGTGCTTCCCGAGCTCGGGCTGGTGGGGCTCCCCCGCCGGCGGCCCCGTCGACCGCTGATCAAACCAACGGCCGGTACGAGCAGAACACCCCTGTCCGCACGGTGGCCGCGAGCGTGCGGCCCAGCGTCGGAGCCGCCTCCGCGATTCGCTTGAGCGCATCGGCGACGCGGCGCTGAACGTTGACGCGAGCGCGTTCGACGGCGCTGCCGGCCCGGCGGCTCCGTCCGCCGAGACCCACTGCGGCGTTCAGCTGCTGCGTGATCGCGTCCGCCTCCTCGGCCAGGCGCGCCCGTCGCGCGACGTCGTTCCACGAGCTCGCTTCGGCGATCTCTTCGCGGAGCTCTTCCAGGCGCGAGGCGTACGCATCGCGGGCCCGTGAGTCGAGGACCTCGCCCGCGTCCCCCGCGTCGACTCGTGTCGCACCGACCAGATCCATGACGTGCACCTCGCGCCCGGGCGCGGCCACGAGCTGCGCGAGAATCTGCAGCCCTCGGCTGTCCTTGAGGCGGCAGAGCTCGCCGCAACCGCTGAGCGCCCAGAGCTCGCCCTCCTTTCGCATCTCGATGGAGCGCGGGGGCGGCGCGAGTGGACGCGCGGACACCTCGCTTCCCCCGAGCGCCGCCAACTGACGCAGCAGCCCGGGCATCCCCAAGTCGGTCGCCACGACCCGCGCCTCGGCGGCCAGGGCGTGCGCGCGGGACGCCTCGCCCCGCCGCACGAGCGCCGCGGCCCACTCTCCTTTCAGGCGCGCCTCGAAAGGGACCGCCCCCAGCGCCGCGGCGCAGGCGAGCGCCTCGGAGGCGTGGCGGTCGGCGTCCCCGGGCCGCTCGAGCACGTCCGCCAGCGCGAAGAGCAGCCGGTCGACGAGCTCCTGAACACAGAAGCCAAGGCCCGAGGCGACGACGAGACGCCCCGCCGCGGGCGCGAAGTGCCGGTAGAACACCGCGGCGAGGCGCCGGTCACGCGCGAGCGCGACGACGTCCACGAACGCGGCGGCGAAGTTCGGATCGGCGAGGATCGCCGTGAGGTGCCGGTCCGTGATGCCGCGACAAGCCGCCTCGGCGGCGGCGCCATCCCCGAGACGCGCGCGTGCCCACACCTCGAAGGTGGCGCGCAGGTCGGCGTCTGACGCGAACGCTGCGACGTCTCGGAAGGCCTCGACCAGGCCGGCCTCGGTCGTACGATTCGCGAGAGACACGGCCGTGCGCATCAAGAGCGCGCGCACGCCGTTCTCGTCGTTGGCCTTCTCGACGAGCGCGCGCGCCTCCTCTTCCATCGTCGCCGCGTCTTCGAACGCGCCACGCCACAATGGCCGCATCGAGCGCAAGAGCACGCTCTGCCACTGATAGCGGGGGTGCCGGAAATCCTGCGCGAGCTGGTCGTAGCGCTGCACGCTCCGCGCGAAGCCGTCGACGTCCGCGCCGCCGAGGTGAGCGAACGCGAGGCGCAGCTGGGCGCGCAGCGCTTGAGGCCTCGCCGCGCGCGCCGTCGCCAGCGCGGCGACCTCTTCGTTCAGCGCGATCTGCTCTTCGACAGGCGCGTAGTCGATCAAGGCCGCGTTCGCCGCGTGGAGCACGTCGAGAAGCGTGGATCGATCGTCGAGCCGCCTCGCCATCGCGATCGCCTCACGCGCCAGCGCCATGGGGGGAGCCGGATCCAGCGCCGGTTGCAGCGCGCCAGCGAGGCGCGCGAGCACGCGAGCTCGCAGCGGCGTGTCCGCCTGTGGCAGCGCCGCGCGCGCCTCGTCCAGCATCGCGACGAGCGCCGAGTCGCTGACCCCCGTGCGTGCCTCGCCGCCGAGAGTCAGCGCGGCCCTCGCGAGGAGCTCGCCCAGTCCCAGGTGCCGGGCGAGGTCGGCCGCCTTCGTGCACGCCGAGAGCGCCGCGTCCCGGGCGCCCGCGTGCAATTGCGCCTCCGCCAGGCGCAGGAGCAGCTCACCGCGGCCGCGCGCGTCGCCCGGGGCGGCGACGTCCAGGAAGCCGAGCGCACGGCCGAACCACGCCGCGCCGTCTTCGAAGGCGAGCCTCTGCATCGCCTGTTCGGCCGCGCGCACCGCGGTCCGGGACGCGTGCTGCGAGGCCTCCGGCCCGGCCCGGTGGTAGTGCTCGGCGATGTCGCCCCACGGCGCTTCGGGGTCCTCGGCGTGGAGGCGCTCGAGGACCTCGGCGGTCGCGCGACAGCGGCGCATGCGGCTCTCGGGCGGCGTGTCCTGCACCAGCGATTCGGCGACCAGCACGTGCGAGAACCGATGGCGGCCCGGCGCCGCCGGCTCGAGGATGTCGGCGCTGCACGCTTCGTCCAGCGCCTCGGCGATTCGCGACGGCGTCACGCCCGCGACCTCCGACAAGACAGGCACCGAAAACTCGCGCCCCACGATCGCCGCGGCCGACAGCAGCGCGACCGTCGCCGGCGACAGCAACGCGAGGCGCTGGCGAATGACGGCGCGGACGCCATCGGGCACGTCAGCCCCGCCGAGCTGCCGCGACCGCGCCGCCACGAGCTGCACGAGCTCGCGCACGAACAGAGGATTGCCACCGCTTGCGTCATGCACCATCTCGGTGACTCCTGCGTCGTCCCCCAACACCTCGCGGATCAGCGCGCCGACGTCGCTCTTCTCGAGCCTCGGGGGCCGCAGCACGTGGCCCACCCGCCCGAGGCGCATGAGGGACGACCAGACCTCTCGGGTGCGTCGCGCGTCGAGGTCTCGATGGCTCGCGAACAGGGCCACGGGCATCGCGGCCAGCTGGCGGGCCACGAACTCGGTCAGCTGCAGGGAGGACCCGTCGCAGGCGTGGAGATCGTCCAGGACGAGCAGCACGGGGCGGACGTTGGACGCACGTCGCAAATAGGTCGCGACGTCGTCGAAGAGCAGAAACCGCTCCGTCTCGCCTGCCCGCTCGAGCTTCGGCGCAGCGGGCGCCCCGGCCCCGCGAGCGAGGCCGCGCAGCGCTTCGATCCACGTCCAGAACGGCGGCGCGCCGCCCATCTCCCACCCGCGGCCCCACGCCCAGGCGAAGCCGCGGCGTTCGGCTTCGCGCACGCCCTCCTCGAGCAGGCGGGTCTTGCCGATGCCCGCCTCGCCCACGATGAGGGTCAGGCCGCCGCGACCGCGGGCCACCGCGTCGAGCTCGGCGGTCATCACCTCGAGCTCGCGCCCACGCCCCACGAGCGATCCCGCGACTGGCACCCGCTCCCGGTTATCGTCCGGGGGGCGGCGACCTGTAAAGGCCCTCTACTTCTTGACGGCCCTGCTCTTGAGGACGGACGCCGACTTGCCGTCGACGAAGGTCTCCGAGGTGAGGTCGAAGGCCTTCGAGTCGTCGGCGAAGGTCATGTCGATGACCTCCTTGAAGGGCTTGCCGTCCTGCACGCCGTTGTAGACGAACTGGAGCTTGTTCCCGTCGGGAGGCGCGCCCACGTGGTCGTGCGTTTCGCCGCCGTTCGTGACGGAGAACCAGTGGTACTTGTTTCCGCCTGCGTCGTACCCGAACAAATCCGCCTCGTGATACACGGC
Source organism: Polyangia bacterium (assembly GCA_035548155.1). Classification (GTDB taxonomy): domain Bacteria; phylum Myxococcota_A; class Polyangia; order Fen-1088; family Fen-1088; genus DASZFV01. Next base: position 350 of record DASZUD010000110.1, on the reverse strand, counting down.
CATCCCCGGGATGCCGGTGATCTGCCCCTTGCATCCGACGCCGAAGTCACCCGACGAGCGGCGGCAATCCCACGTCAGCTTCACGTTCGCGGAAGCGGCGCCCATCTTCATCGTTCCCGTGGCGGCCCACCTCCCCACGAGGCACTGCATGTCCTTGATGGGCTTCGGAAGCGGGGCCTCCTTCGCGGCGGCGCGCGCCGTGCCCGACAGCAGCACCAGGGAGAGGGACAGGGTCTTGATCCGGTTCATGTTCGCGATCTCCTTTCATGAGGAGAGGCGTAACAATCCCCGGAACAGTGTTCCTTTAGGCTGAGAACGGAGCCGCTGCCGGCGCGCGGCGCCGCGCGCGC
>DASZUD010000109.1:0-7975 GCA_035548155.1 Polyangia bacterium | reverse complement strand
CGCCTTCGACGAGTCGCGCGTCGAGCCGCACGCCCTGCTCGCCGAGCTTTACGCGCAGCACGGGCGCGAGGCTGATCGCGCGAAGGAGCTCGAGGCCGCGCTGGCGCTCGAGCCGCAGAACGCGCGCCGCGCGAAGGAGCTCGTGCTGGCGAGCGCCCGCGCGGGCCGCAGCGCGCGCGTGTTGGCCGCGGCGCCCATCGCGATCTTCATCGATCCGGCCGACCCGGACGTCCACGCCGCGCTCGGGCGGGCGTTGGCCGCGACGGGACAGGCCGCGCCGGCCGCGCGCGCCTTCGAGCTCGCCCTGCTCTTCCACCCATCCGACCCCGCCGGCATTCACCGGGCTCTGGCCGAGGTCTACACACGCCTCGGCGACTCGAAGCGCGCCGCGCTTCACCGCGCCGCGGGGACGCCCGTCGCAGGAACACCTTCGGCGCCCTGAGCGGGCATGGGGCGCGCGCCGGCGCGCTCGCTCTTCGGCGTCGCACCCAACACGGGGAACACCAGCGTGAAGGTGGTCCCCGCCTCGGGGCCGCTCGCGACGTCGATCCGCCCGCCGTGCTCGACGACGATCTGCTGCACGAGCGCGAGGCCGAGCCCCGTGCCGCGCTCCTTCGTCGAGAAGAACGGGTCGAAGATCTGGCCGAGGTGTTCCGGCGGGATGCCGCTCCCCGAGTCTTCCACGGTGACGCGGACCTCGCTGGACGCCCCCTCGACGCAGGCGACGACCACGCGCAAGCGCCCGCCCGGTCGGTTCGACATGGCCTCGCGCGCGTTCCTCACGAGGTTGAGCAGCGCCTGCCGCAGCTGGGCCTCGTCGGCCGCGACGTCGGGCAGCGCCGGCGCGACGTCGAGCTCGAGCGCGATGCCCGCCTGCGCCAGCTCGGCGCGCGAGAACTCGAGCACGCCGGTGACGATCGCGCCGAGATCCTCGCGCTCGAGCTTCGGACGCGGCAGGCGCGCGAAGCGCAGATACGTCTCGGTGATCTCCGTGAGGCGGTCGACCTCGCTGATGATCGACGAGACGAGGCGCTTCGCCTCTTCCTTCCCTTGGCCGCGGTCGGCGATCTCGTCGCCCAGCAGCTCGGCGTAAAGGCCGATCGACGACAGCGGGTTGCGCACCTCGTGCGTGATCTGCGCGGCCATGCGTCCCACGGTCGCCAGCCGCTCCGAGCGGATGAGCCGCTGCTCGCGCTCCTCGATCGCGCCCGCCATGGCGTCGAACTCGCGCGCGAGATCGCCGATCTCGTCGTGCGACGTCACGCCCGTCCGGCGCGCGTAGTCGCCGCCTGCGACCTCGCGCGCGCGCTCGCGCAGCACGCCGAGCGGCCGCAGCGTGCGCAGCGTGAACAGGAACGCCGCCGCCGCGATGGCGAGGCCCGCGATGCCCAGCCCCAGCGCCATCTGCAGCGCAGTCTCTTCGTCGTCCGTGAGCCGCTGCGCGATCTGGCCGCTCTCGCCGCGCAGCGGGCGCCGCAGGCGGTTGAGGCTGTGGGTCAGCGTCGCGAAGTGGCTCTCGAAGTCCGTCCGCGCCTTGGGATCGGCGCTGCCCTCGGCGGCGCCGGCCTCGGACGCGATGGTGTCGACCTGCTGGCGCAGCAGCACGATCTGCTTGCGCGTCGCCTCGAAGTCGGGGCGCCGCGTCGAAGCCGGCTCCTTCTCGAGGAAGCGGTCGATGGCCGCCACGGCGTCGTCCAGGTGCTTCCGCGCGCTCTTGAAAGCCAGCGCCAGGTTCGGGTCGAGGCGCATGCTGCGGCCCAGGGACGGCGCGAAGTCATTCAGCGACTTCCAGGCCGCGTCGACGGAGCCCTGGAGGTCGAGGTAGGCCTCGTTCGCCAGGACGCCCTGCCGCGCGCGGTGCATCGTGAGGACGGTGAACGTCGCGTCACCGGCGAACGCCAGCAGCAGCACCGTGAAGGCGAGCAGAACTTTCCCCGAGACTCCGAGGCGCATGCGCGCTTACGCTAGCATGCACGCCCCATCGCCACGAAAAGGCTCGTGAAACCCCGGGCCCGGCCGGCCCTCGGCGCCGGCTGCCTCGGCGATTGACAGGGCGGAAGTCTGCGGAAACAATGCGGTCCCGTAATATGAAAGCGTTCGCTTCGCTTCGCCGTTCGGTCCGGGGAGCTCGTGCCTTGTTGATTTTGGTGTCGCTCATGGTCGGCGGGCGCGCCGCCGCCGAGCAAGACGCCCCCACCGCGGTCCTCGGGCTCGAGGCCCTCGACGGCGCTCCGGACAATGTCGCCTCGGAGATCACGGACGCCCTTCGCCAGCGCGTCGCCTCGTCGCACGGGTTCGAGCTCGTTCAGGGCAAAGATTTGGTTGAGGTGAAGCTGGTCTTCTCGTGTCCAGATGAGGGCGTGGCCTGCATGGCGCAGGCGGCCAAGAGCATGGGGGCGACGAAGCTCATCTACGGAAACGTCAAGCGCACGGGCGTCGACTACCAGATGACGCTCAAGCTGCTGGACGCGAACCGCGCCACGGTCGAGTCGTGGGTGACGGAGTCCATCCCGCGCCGCAAGGCCGATTCTTCGGCGTTCCGCGCGCTCGCGCCGCTCTGGATGTCGAAGCTCACGGGCAAGGGCGCCGTCGGGACGCTGCAGATCCGCGCCAATGTCTCCGGCGCCACGGTGTCGCTCGACGGGACGCGCGTCGGTGTCACGGGCCCTCAGCCCGTGGGCGTGCCGGACGTCGCCCCCGGACGCCACGAGGTGGTCGTCGAGAAAGGCGGCTTCACGACCGCGAAGCAAGAGTTCACGCTCGCCGCGGGCCAGAGCCTGCCGCTCAGCCTCTCGCTGAGCTCCGTGTCGGTGGACGTGGGAGCTCCGGCTCCGGAGGACGCCCAGGGCGAGCCGGTCATCGTCCGGCGGCCCCACGAGGCTCCGGAAGAAGCGCCGTCCAGCGGCTCGTCGATGGCGCGCTCCGCCTTCTGGGTCGCCGTGGCCGGCACGGCGATCGTCACGGCGGGCGGGCTGTACTTCGCCAAGCAGGTCGCGCAGATCAACTCGGACCTCGATCCGTATCGCCGGATTCCTTCCGGGAGCCCAGGGTGCCCGTCCTCGCCCACGGGTTTCTGCGGGATCACGGGCAAGCTGGCTCCCCCGCCGGATGCCAAGGACAGCGGCCTCATCTCCTCGAAGAAGGACGAGGGCCACCGTGACCAGCTCCTCGAGGAGGTGCTCCTCATCACGGCCGTACCGCTGGCCATCGCCAGCGGATACTTCCTCTACAAGGGGTACCTCGACTCGGGCAGCGAGTCGGGCTCACACTCGGCCTCGCGAGGGCTCAGAATATTTCCCACCGCGTCTGCGTCCGCGGGAGGGATCGTCACTGAATTCGATTTCTGACCAACTTATTCGCTAAAATGAAAGGCCTGACGCCTTGAGCCTCATCAACACGACGGTCGGTAACTATCGCGTCACCAAGCTCCTCGGCGAGGGGGGCATGGGCGCGGTGTATCTGGGGGAGCACCCGGTCATCGGGCGCAAGGTGGCCATCAAGGTGCTGCACAACGCGCTCGCGCGCGATCAGGACATCGTCGCGCGCTTCTTCACCGAGGCGCGCGCCATCCACCTCATCGGGCACCCGAACATCGTCGAGATCCTCGACTTCGGCCAGACGCCCGACGGCCAGCCCTACTTCATCATGGAGTTCCTCGCGGGCGAGGCGCTGAGCGAGATCGTCGCGCGCGGCCCGATCCCGGCGGCCGAGGTCGCGGTGATCGCAGATCAGATGTGCCGCGCGCTCGCCGCTGCGCACGCCAAGGGCATCGTCCACCGCGATCTCAAGCCGCACAACGTGCAGCTCATCGAGAAGGACGGCGCGCCGTTCGTGAAGATCCTCGACTTCGGCGTCGCGAAGATCCTCGCGGCGCCCGACGGCTCGCAGTCTGTGAAGACGCGCACCGGCTCGCTGATGGGCACGCCGCTCTACATGTCGCCCGAGCAGTGCAAGGGCGCGGGGCTGCTCGACCACCGCACCGACATCTACTCGCTGGGCGTCATGATCTACGAGATGCTGGCCGGCCGGCCACCCTTCATGGCGGAGGGCATCGGCGAGCTCTTCGCGAAGCACATGCTCGAGGAGGCGCCGGAGCTGCTGGAGTTCGCGCCGCAGACGCCGCCGGCCATGGCCGCGGCGATCATGAAGTCGCTCAACAAGGAGCTCGACGACCGCTTCCCCAGCATGGAGGAGTTCCGCAAGGCGATCCTCGGCGAGGTGGCGGTTGCGCCGTCGCACGGGCGCACGCCCGTCGCGAAGCGCCCGGTTCCGGGCGCGCGCCCGAACGTCGCGACGACGATGTCGCCGCAGGCGCAGTCGACGACGCTGTCTTCGGCGAGCTCCGAGATCGACGACTCGGCGGACGGCTTTGCGCCACCCAAGAAGAAGACCGGGATGATCGTGGGCGTCGGGCTCGGCGTGGCCGCCGCGGCCGCCGTCGCCGTGTTCGCGATGGGCGGCGGCAAGTCGGGGGGCGCGCGGACGCCGCCCGTCGCAGCGGCCCCGGCGCCGGCTGTCGCGGCCCCCCCTCCCCCGGCGCCGCCCACGAAAACCTCGGTCACGGTGCGCTTCGAGGCCAATCCGGCGGGGTCGCACGTCTTCCGCAAGGGCGACGGAAAGGACCTGGGCGCGGCGCCGCTCGAGCTGACGCTGCCGCACAACGGGCCGGCCACCGAGTACGTGCTCCGCAAAGACGGGTACAAGGACTACGCCATCACGGCCGATCTGTCCGAGGACAACACAGTTCACGTCGCTCTGGAGAAGGTCGAGGCCCCCGTGGCCCCGAAGCCCGAGCCGGAGCGGAAAAAGGCGTCCAGCCACAAGAGCGGCGGCGGCAAGAAGAAGTCCGCCGGCATCCCGGACGAAGACGGCCTCGCGACACCGTCGTTTTGATGATCTGACGGGGGCGTGGCTCGCCGCCGCATGCACCTTCGACCCGTGCGCGCCCTCCCTCTGCCCCGCTCGCTTCGCTCGGCCTCGCCGGTCTCCGTCGCTCCGCGCCGAAGCCACGCTGCGCTCGCGCTTTTCCGAGCGGCGCGGCGACTGTGCCACGCGACGTACGGCCCTCGCTGGGCTACCTGCTAGATGTCGCCGTCGTCGGAGGGCTTGAGGGCGCGGCGGGCGTGGCGCTGCGTGAGGAGATCGAGGAAGCGCTCGGGCGCGAGGGCGACGCGGCTGCGGCTCTCGAGGTAGCGCTTGCGATCGAGGGCGAAGATGCCGCCCGCGGCGACGCCACCGCTGGCGAGCGCCACGAGGTCGGGCACGCCGAAGCCGGGGAACATCGCCGCGCCGCCCAGCCCCACGAGCGCGAAGGCCATCGCGGAGCGCAGGCCCATCTGCGTGAACCGCTCGCGGCGCATCTCGGCGAGGTCGATGTTGAACGTCACCGAAGTGTCGGGGCCGCCGTCCGCGCCGCTGATCTCCTCGGTGACGACGGTCTCGACGCGCGAGACGAGGCTGAAGGCGTAGCGCTTCGAGAAGTCGAGCGAGCGCACGAGGCCGGGCCAGATGCCCTGCGCCCGCTCCCACTCGACGCGCGCGCCGTGGTGCCGCCGGATCGTCATCAGTTGCTCGCGCAGAAACCGGTCGACGGCGCGCCGCACGCTCTCGACAGGCCCGGGCACGACCCGGCTCACGACGATGCGGCTCGCGCCCAGCGTGTGGGCGACCACGCCGTGCTCCTCGGGCTCGATCGAGACGCCGCGACGCATCTCCGTGAGCGCGCGCGAGACGGAGTCGCCGTGAAGCCCGGCCTCTTCCCCGAGGCGCATCACCTCGCCCACCGAGAGCCCGTCGTTCGCGTCGCCGTGACCGCCTTGGTCGCTGTCGGGCGCTTCACGCGTGTCGATCTCGGCGGCGCGCCGCAGGACGAAGTCCACCTGCTGACGCGTGAGCTTGTCCGACGGCACGACCCCACCAGTATAGCGCGACAAATTTCGGATGCCGCGCCGCCCGGTGCGCTCTTCAGCGCGGGCCGACCGTAGGGTCCGGCGGCGGCATGGCCATCGACCGGCGCAGCGGGAACCCGAGGCGCATGACCCACTCGTAGAGGAAGTCCGGGCAGAGCTTGCGCAGGCGCCCCGCGCTGAAGGAGGTGGGCCCCATCGGCCAGCGCAGGCGCGGGTTCCGCGCCGTCGCCGCCCGCACGATGGCGTCGACGAGGCCGGCGAGCGGCGCTCGCTTCATGGCCGCCGACTGGCGCTGGTAGGCCGCCAGGATCTTGGCGTACGGGCTGTCGGCCCGCCGCGAGGCCGCGGCCGCCTGCTCCTTCGCGTGCAGCTCGCTGACGTAGGGGCCGGGCTCGAACAGCACGACGCGCACTCCGAACGGGATGAGCTCGAGGCGCCACGCCTCGAGCATCCCCTCGAGCGCCCACTTCGACGCGTTGTACGCGCCCGTCATGGGCACGGCGACGAGCCCCGAGACGGAGCCGAGCGTGACGACGGTGCCCGCGCGGCGCGCGCGCATCGACGGCAGGACGGCGCGCGTCACGCGGTGCACGCCGATGACGTTGGTCTCGAGTTGCGCGCGCAGCTCGTCGGGCGTGGTCTCCTCGAGCGCGCCCAGCGCGTAATAGCCGGCGTTGTTGACGAGCACGTCGAGGCGACCGCCCGTCTCGGCGAGCGCCGCGGCGACGGCCGCCGTCACGGAATCGTCGCGCGTGACGTCGAGGGCCGGTGTGGAGAGCCGCCACCCGCGCGCCGCCGCCTCCTCGCGAAGCGCGCGGCCGCCCTCCCCGTCCGGCGCGCGCATCGTCGCGAACACGCGCCACCCGCGCTCGGCAAACCGTCGCGCCAGCGCGTGGCCGATGCCCGACGAGCAGCCCGTGATGAGAATCGAGCGGGGGTCAGGGTTCGTCGTCTGTCCGGCCATGGTCGAGCGGATCATCGCCCGGGCGGGCGCGCGGTCAATGGTCAGCCTCGCAACAGGAAGCCGACGACCAGCGTGGACAGGAGGCCCCACGCCGCCGTCGCCGCGATCCACAGGCGGGCGGCTCGGCGCCGCAGGCGCGCGAGAGTGCGCAGGCCGAGGCCCACGTCCAGCATCGAGAGCACGAGCAGCATCGTCATCCACAGGACGCTGCCGCGCGCCGTCCTGTCGGGGGCGCGGGCGAAGGCCAGCGCGCCCACGAGGAACACCGACCCGAGCGCAATTTGCCCCAAGGCCTGGCGCGTCGCGCGGGCGCGCAGCTGGGCGGCGCGCACGACGCGCAGGGCACGCGGGGATCCGTCGGCGCCGTTCGTCACGAGCTCAGTATGGCAGCGTGTAGCCGCTCTGAAGCACGTGCGCGTTCCCGAAGCTCGTGTCCTGGAAGTAGCGCCCGTAGGAGATCGTGAACGTCCCCGCCGCCAGCCATCCGAGCACGGGGACGGGCCGCAGCGCCTCGGCCTGCCACACGAGCTCGAGCTCGGGATACGACGTGTGCACGGGGCCGAGCTTCGGGTCGGTCGTGTAATAGACGGTGCCCGGCGGGTAGCAGGCGGGCATGGCCAGCGCGTCGCACCAGAAGTTGGCGGGCAGCTGCCAGTACTGGCGGAAGAGCAGCCGCACCGTGAGATCGCGCGTCACGGGACGGTAGACGCGCGCCTCGAGCATCTGCGAGTGGATGCGCCACGGATCCGGACCGCCGTCGGGGACGGTGCCGGGGAACACGTCGAAGTAGTAACGGTAGTGCAGGCGCAGCGCGAGCTGGGCCTCGGGGACGTAGTAGGCGATGCGCGCCGCGAGGGCGCTGCGGAGGCGCCGATCGGGCACGCGCTCGTACCCGAAGTTGGGCACCGAACGGTAGAGGTTGCCCTGGAAGCCGTGCAGGTCCTCCGTCTCGGCCTCGACCTGCGCGAGCATCACCGGCGAGAGGATCTGCGTGTACGAGAGGCCGAAGTAGTACGTGTCCAGCGGGCACGAGTGGCTGGGCGGCGTCGCGCACGCCGGCGTGCGAAAGCGCGACGACTGGCTGTCGAGACTGAGGCCCACC
>DASZUD010000108.1:0-2199 GCA_035548155.1 Polyangia bacterium | reverse complement strand
GGCCGCCGGCGTGCGGCCCGGAGCGCGCGCTCGTCTGTGGCTGCGACGGCGTCGTCTACGAGAACGAGTGCGCCGCGCAGGTGGCCGGCGTCGATCTCGCCGTCATGGGCGGCTGCAAGGCGACACAGGCCGACTGGGCGCCGTGCGGCCCACGCTTCTGCGACGTGCGCACGAGCTACTGCGAGATCTATCTCAGCGACGTGTTCGAGATCCCCACGACGTACACGTGCAGGCCGCTGCCCGCGGGTTGCCGGCCGCCGGCAGACGGAGGCGCGCCGCCCACGTGCGACTGCTTTCCCGCGAACACGCCGTGTCGATCTTTCTGCGGCCCGCTGCCCACGGCGGGGCTCACCGGCTTCCACCTGACGTGCCAGGGCGTGAAGGAGCCTCGTCGCTGAACCGTGACGCCCGTGCATCGGCGCGGGCCGCGGTGCACGTCCCGCGGCGCCGTCGCTGCCTGATGCTGGGGGCCTGCAACGTCTTCGGGGCATCATGCGCATCACCACCTCGTCCGCCGCCTTGGTCTTGTCGACGGTCCTCTTTCTTGCGCGCGCGTCCGCCGCGCCCATCAAGGTGGCCTGCGTCGGGGACAGCATCACGCAGAACTCCGGTTGGTCGGACAAGCTGGGCGCAAAGCTGGGCGCCGGCTACAAGTCCACGAACTACGGCGTCTCGGGCACGACGCTGCTCAAGAAGGGCGACCACCCGTACTGGAGCACGCCGCAGTTCACGCAGAGCCACAGCGCGAACCCGGACATCGTCGTCATCATGCTGGGCACGAACGACAGCAAGCCGTTCAACTGGAACGCGCACAAGGGCGAGTTCGTCGGCGACTACGAGGCCCTGATCGATTCGTACGCCGCGCTGCCGAGCCACCCGAAGATCTATCTGAACCTGTGCCCGCCTGCGGGCACGAACGGCTACCAGATCGACGGGGTGGTCATCGAGAACGAGGTGATCCCGGACATCGCGCAGATCGCCGCGGCGAAGGGCCTGCCCACGATCGACGTGTTCGCGGCGTTCGGCGGGCACACCCTCGATCCGTCGCTGTACGGGAGCGCGGGTGATCTCGTGCACCCGAACGCGAAGGGCGCGCAGGTGATCGCCGACACCGTGTACGCGGCGCTCACGGCCGGCGCTGACGGCGGGACCGACGCAGCGGGCGCTGACGCCGCGCCGCCGACTGACGCGGCCGCTGACGTGACGGCGCCAAGCGACGCGGGCGCGCCCGATGTGAGTGAGGCGGCGGGCGCCGCGGGCACGACCGGTGGTGCGGGGACCACCGGCGCCGCGGGCACCTCGGGCAGCGCCGGATCCGGCGCGGGCGCGGGCGGCAGCTCCGGCGCCGCGGGGACGGGCGGCGCGAACCCGCCGCAGTCCAGCTCGGGCGGCTGCTCGATCGCCGCGCGCGAGGGTGGCGCCGCGCCGCTCGCGCTCGTTGCGCTCGCCGTGATCGCGCTCGGCCGCCGGCGGCGTCGCGCGCGTCAGTTGTAGGTCGCGCTGAACAGCAACGAGAACGCTGCCGTCTTCCAGGTGTCGTTCGCGCCCGTCAGGCTCTTCATGTCGATGCTGCTGTCCTTCATCGACGCGAAGTGGGCGCGCGCCGCGGCGCCGATGCCCCAGTTGTCGGACACCCACCACTCCTTGCCGACGAGCGCCTCGACGCCGAGCCCGAAGTCGGTTTCGTTGGTCACGGTGCCGCCGCTGTCGCTGAGCTCCAGCTTGTTCGCGAGCAGCGTGCCCGCGACGTAGACGTTCATCGGCTGGACGTAGTAGGCCACGCCGCCGCCGAAGCCGAAGCTGTCCGCGTCTCCGGTCCTCGTGCTGGTCACGTTCCCGCGCTTGAAGTCGGGACTGGAGATCGTCGTCCCGCTCAGCGCGCCGTAGATGATCAGGTTCTCGGTGATCGCGCCGCCGAGGGTGAGGCCGATCGCGGCGCTGTCGCCCGAGATCTTGAAGCTCGTCCCCGCGCTGTTCGTCCACATCGACGTGTAACCGAAGCCCAGGTGCAGGCGCAGGTAGAAGCCGTCATGCGTGTGGTAGCCCGGCGGTGGAGGGGGCGCGACTCTGGCCATGGGGACGCCATACGGGTAGCCGTAGCCGTACCCGGGCGGCGGATACGGATAGCCGGGCGGCGGGCCGTATCCCGGCGGGGGCGCCGCGTAGCCAGGCGGGGGCGCGGCGTAGCCAGGCGGCGGC
>DASZUD010000107.1:0-5831 GCA_035548155.1 Polyangia bacterium | reverse complement strand
CGCGCCGGGCGTCTCGGTCGCCTGCGGCGCAGGGATGCTGACGTCGATCGTCGCCAATCTGGTGCGCAACGCAGTCAAGTACGTGGGCGACGGCGCCGGCAAGCGCGTCGTCGTGCGCGCGAAGGAGACCGTGACGCTGCTGCGGCTCGAGGTGGAAGACGACGGGCCCGGGCTGCCCGCCGCGCTGGGCGACAACGTCTTTCAGCCCTACGTGCGCGGGGCCAGCACGGGCAAGCCGGGCATCGGCCTCGGCCTCGCGACGGTGAAGAAGATCACCGAGGCCCACGGCGGCCGCATCGAGGTGCGCACGGCGCCCGGCCAAGGCACGCGCTTTCGCGTCGAGCTGCCGCTGGCGCCGCCGGTCTCGGGGGTCATGGACGTCCGCGTGCCTGACGAGCGCGCCAATGGCGACCGCCCCGGGCAATCGGCGGAGCCGGCGGAAAGCGTTGATCGGCCCGCCCAAGGTTCATAACCTGCGCGCGATGGTGACGCGTCGATGACGGCCGAGGCCGAGGCGGACGGGCCCACGCGGCGGCCGATTCGCGTGCTGCCGCCCGAGCTGGCCGACCAGATCGCGGCGGGCGAGGTCGTCGAGCGGCCCGCTTCGGTCGTGAAGGAGCTGGTCGAGAACGCGCTCGACGCGGGCGCGCGCCGCATCGACATCGAGGTCGAGGGGGGCGGGCGGCGGCTCATGCGCGTCGTCGACGACGGCTGGGGCATGCCGCCCGACGACGCGCGCCTCGCGCTGAAGCGGCACGCCACGTCGAAGCTCGCGGCGGCGGACGATCTGTGGGGCCTCGCGACGTTCGGGTTCCGCGGCGAGGCGCTGCCCTCGATCGCGGCCGTGTCGCGGCTGACGCTGCTGTCGCGGCCGCGCGGCGACGAGACCGGCTACCGGCTCACCGTCGAGGCCGGCGTCGAGACGGACGCGCGTGAGGCCGGCGTGCCCGAGGGCACGCAGGTCGAGGTGCGCGGCCTCTTCTTCAACACGCCGGCGCGCGCGAAGTTCCTGAAGTCGGAGAGCACCGAGGAGGCGAACGTCTACGAGGCGGTGCTGCGCCTCGGCCTCGCGCACCCCGAGGTCCACCTGCGGCTGCGGGTGAAGGGCGCGCTGCGGCTGGATCTGCCGCCGCACCGCGATCTCGCCGAGCGCGTGCGCGCGGCGTTGGCGCGGCGCGGGGCGGGGGCGCTGCACGAGGCGGTGGGCGAGGAGGGCGGGCATCGCGTGCGCGCCTTCCTCGCGGAGCCCGACGCGGCGACCACCACGGCGCGCAGCACGTATCTCTTCGTTCAAGGTCGCGCGGAGCGCGGCCGTTCGGCGGGCCGGGCCGTCCGCGATCGTTCGCTGCTGCACGCGCTCGCGCAGGGGTACGGGCCGCTCATCGAGAAGGGGCGCTACCCGCTGGCGGCGCTGTTCCTCGAGGTGCCGGGCGGCGACCTCGACGTCAACGTTCACCCGCAGAAGCTCGAGGTGCGCTTCGCGCGGCCGCAGGAGGTGTACGCGGCCGTTCGCCACGTCGTCTCGGCGGCGATCGGGCGCGCGCCGTGGCTCCCGAGCGGCGGCGCGTCGGCGGGGCGCGCGCAGCCGGTGCGGACGTTCACGCTGCCGCCGGTTCACGGGAGCGCCTCGGCGCCCGCGGGCGGGGGAGGCTCGTGGACGCGTACCTCGCAGGCTGCGCTGCCGCTGCGCGCGCGCGACGGCGGGGATGAGGCGCCCGCGCCTGGGCCGCTCTCCTTCGAGCCTTCGGCGCCCGAGCCGGCGCGCGCCGCCGACGTGGTGGGGGCCTTGCCGTTCGAGGGCGCCGTGCCGTTCTTCGCGGGGCTCTCGTACATCGGTCAGCTCCACCGCACGTACCTCGTGTGCGAGAGCCCGGGGTCTTCTCCCGAGCTCATCCTGATCGACCAGCACGCGGCGCACGAGCGCGTCGCGTACGCCCGCCTGGTCGCGGCGCACGGCCGGCGCGAGGTGCGGCGCCAGCGGCTGCTGTTCCCGCTGCCGATCGAGGTGGACGACGAAGCCTCGGCGGCGGTGGTCGACGGGGCCGCGAAGGCGACCTTGCTGAGCGGTTTGGGCTTCGAGGTCGAGCGCGCGGGCGCGCGCGTCGTGCGCGTGCGCGCCGTGCCCGAGATGCTGAAGGACGCCGATCCGAAGCCGCTCTTGCGCGAGCTGCTGGCGGGCCTGGCCGACGGCGCGCCGGCCGCCGAGACCCTGGAAGGCGTCGAGCACGCCTTGGCGACGATGGCCCGCCACAGCGTCGTGCGCGCGGGCGACGTCCTCGGCCGCAGCGAGGCCGTGGGGCTGCTGTCGCAGCTCGACGGCGTCGACCTGCGCTCGCATTGCCCGCACGGGCGCCCCGTCATGCTGCGGCTGCCGATGAGCGAGATCGAGCGCCGCTTCGGGAGGACGTGAGGTGACGGCGCCGCTGCGCTTCCTCGCGATCCTGGGCCCCACCGCCTCGGGCAAGAGCGCGCTCGCGCTGGAGGTGGCGCGCCGGCTCGGCGATGCGGAGATCCTGTGCTGCGACTCGCAGCAGGTCTACGCGGGCATGGACGTGGGCACGGCGAAGGCGACGGCCGAAGAGCGCCGCGAGATCCCGCACCACTTGCTCGATCTCGTGCGCCCCGACGAGCCGTTCCACGCGGCCCGCTGGGCCAAGCTGGCGCGCGCGGCGCTGCGAGACGTCGCGGGGCGCGGGCGCTTCCCCATCGTCGTCGGCGGCACGGGCCTCTACTTCCGCGCGCTCACGGCCGGCATGTTCGAGGCGCCGCCGCCCGACGCCGCGATCCGCGCGCGCCACCGCGAGGAGGCGGCCACCGTGGGCATCGAGGCGATGCACGCCCGTCTCGCCACCGTCGACGCCGAGGCCGCCGCGGCGATCGGCCCGCGCGATCTCGTGCGCATCAGCCGCGCGCTCGAGGTGTACGAGCAGACGGGCGTGCCCATCACGGTGCTGCGCAAGCAGGCCGCGCCGCCCGCCGATCTCCTCGCCCCGCACGTGGTCGTGCTGGATCCGCCACTGCCCGAGCTGCGCCCGCTCATCGAGCGGCGCGCGCATCGGATGTTCGAGGCCGGCTTCGTCGACGAGGTGCGCGCGCTGCGCGCGGCGGGCTACGGGCCCGAGCTGCGCCCGCTGCAGGCGCTCGGCTACCAGCAGGTGAACGCGCACCTCGACGGCGCGACGACGCTGCCCGAGGCGATCGCGGCGACGTCGGCGGCGACGTCCGAGTATGCGCGCCGCCAAAGGACGTGGTTCCGCAAGGAGCCGGCCGCCACGCGGTACCTCGCGCCGCCGTCGGCCGCCGAGCTGCTCGCGGCGATGGCAGAAGGGGAGAGGGCGGCGTCGTGAGCGAGCACGACGGCCACGACCATCTGGACGAGCGCCCCGATCGCCCAGTCCACGATCCGCGCGCGGGCTGCGTCTTCTGCGCGATCCTCGCGGGCACCCGCGGCGCCGACTTCGTGCTCCGCGAGCCCGCGGCGGCCGCCTTCCTGGACGTCAAGCCGCTCTTCAAGGGCCACGTGTTGGTCGTGCCGGCGACGCACGTCGAGACGCTGCCCGACATGCCGCCCGAATTGCTGGCGCCGTTCTTCTCGGCCGTGCAGCGCGTCTGCCGCGCCGTCGAAGAGGGGCTGGGCGCGCACGGGTCGTTCGTCGCCATCAACAACAAGGTCTCGCAGAGCGTGCCGCACCTGCACGCGCACGTCGTGCCGCGCCGCCGCAAGGACGGCCTGCGCGGCTTCTTCTGGCCGCGCGAACCCTACGCCAGCGACGGCGAACGCGAGGAGTTCGCCGCCCGCATTCGGGCTGTACTAAGATAGCGCCCCTTCGACATGGCCCAGAACACCGCCCGCGCAGCCGCCCCCGAAGTGCCCGCTCTGGATTTCGAGCGCCCCGTCGTCGAGCTCGAACGCAAGATCGAGGAGCTCGCCCGCGCGAGCGGCGGTGCCCCCGAGCTGCGGCCGCAGATCGCGCTGCTCGAAGAGCGGGCGCGCGAGCTGCAGCAGGAGATCTTCGCCGACCTGACGCCGTGGCAGAAGGTCCAGCTCTCGCGCCACCCCGCGCGCCCGTACACGCAGGACTACATCGATCGCCTGTTCCCCGGGTTCATCGAGCTGCACGGCGACCGCCGCTTCGCCGACGATCCGGCGATCATCGCGGGCTTCGGGACGTTCGAAGGGACGCCCGTCTTGGTGGTGGGCCACCAGAAGGGGCGCACGACGAAGGAGAAGCAGCTCCGCAACTTCGGCCAGCCGAAGCCCGAGGGCTACCGCAAGGCGCTGCGGCTCATGGAGCTGGCGGGCCGCACGGGCCGTCCGATCATCTGCCTCATCGACACGCAGGGCGCCTACCCGGGCATCGACGCGGAAGAGCGCGGCCAGGCCGAGGCCATCGCCAAGAACCTCGAGATCATGGCCGGGCTGCCCGTGCCCATCGTGTGCGCGGTCATCGGCGAGGGCGGCTCGGGCGGCGCGCTCGCGCTCGGCGTCGCGAACCGCATCCTCATGCTCGAGTACGCGGGCTACTCGGTCATCTCGCCCGAGGGCTGCGCGTCGATCCTGTGGCGCGACGACGCCAAGAAGCCCGACGCCGCGGCGGCCATGAAGATGACGGCCACGGATCTCGAGCGGCTGGGCATCGCCGACGAGATCGTGCCCGAGGCCGTGGGCGGCGCGCACCGCGACCACGACGTCACGGCGCGAAATCTGGGCGACGTGCTCCGCAAGCACCTGGCGGAGCTTTTGGTGATGTCGCCGGACGCGCTGCGGGCGGATCGCTACCGGAAGTTCCGGCACATGGGCGCGTTCGTCGAGTCGGGCGAGAAGGACGCGGCGCCCGCGGGCGGCGAGTGATCGGTTGACCCTGGAGCGCGCGCTCGTCTCCGAGGCGCTGCGCCTCAACACGCGCTACGTGAACGAGGTCGTGCTCGCGTGGGATCTGTGCCCGTGGGCTGAGAAGGCGTTCACGTCGGGGCAGGTCCGGCAGGAGGTGTCGCTGGCCGAGGCGGCCGCGCCGGAGAATGTCCTGCCGTTTCTCGATGAGCTCGTCGCCGCGTCCGAGATTGCGATCGGCCTCTACATCTTCCCGCGCCTCGTGACGCGGCCCGCGCAGTTCGACGCGTTCGCCGAGCGCGTGCGCCGCGCCGACCACGCGCGCCGCCCCGACGCGGCGCTGTCGCCGCCCGCGCCCGAGTTCCTGATCGCGGCGTTTCATCCCGACGCCGCCGAGTCGTTCGCGACGCCGCCGCAGCTCGTCTCGTTCGTGCGCCGCACCCCCGACCCGACGCTGCAGTTCGTGCGCACGTCCGTGCTCCGCCGCGCGACGGGCGAGGGCTCGCGCGTCTCGGACGACGTCACGCGCCGCAACTTCGAGACCGTGCAGGCCCGCGGCGCCCAGGCGCTGGACGCCGTGCTGCGCGACCTCCGCCGCGATCGCGACGAGAGCTACGCGCGGCTCGGCCTTCGTTCGGTGTGACTCAACTTCACCAGGGCACCGGCGCTCAATGGGCGGAGCCCTGCTCAGGCTCGAGCGGCCCGCTCAGTCGTGCGCGGCGCTCACTTCAGCGAAAGTGGCGAGATCAATCGCGGCCCCGATCGTGAAAAAGCTGTAGCTCTGCGCGGCGCTCGTCGAGGGAGAGCAGGCTCCCGGCGTTCCCGTGTAAACAGTCCCTGTTATCGGAACTCCGAGCCGGCCGGCCGTCCGGGCTTCGTCAACGGCGCCCTTGATGCCCCGGCCACGAAAGCCGGAAGAGCCGAGGCAGAGCGGCGTCTTCGGCGTCGCGGTGCTACGTCAACGCCGCTTCGCCGAGCAACCGCTCGCCGCTCGGTCGGA
>DASZUD010000106.1:0-24872 GCA_035548155.1 Polyangia bacterium | reverse complement strand
GGCCCCGACGTCGAACGTCGAGCGCGGGGGCGCAGGCGCAGGCCGGGACACGGCGACGGGCGCGGAGGCGCGAGGTGCCGGCGCCCGTGGAGGAGGCGGCGGCGCCCGTGGGGGAGGCGGCGTCGCTGGTGGAGGAGGCGGCGGCGCGGCGATCGCTGCGGGGCCGGCGCCGGGCGCGCCGGGCGCGAGGCGAAACTCGGGGTGCACGTCGCTCTCCCAGGTCACGACGATCACGGCCGCCGCCGCCGCGAGATCCGCGCACGGGTAGCCGCGGTCCAGCGCGCGCTCGCCGATGACCGTCCCATCGGTTCGAGCCAGCGTCACGACCAGCGATCCGTCGCGCTCGACGACGCGCGCGAGGTCCGGCGGCTCATTCGAGTCGCGCGCCGCCAAGAGCGCGCTCACGCGGGCGGCGACGTCCTCGGCGGTCGGGCACGTCGCCTCGCTCGAGATCGCGACGATCGGGCTCGCGCCAAGCCAGAGGCCGTGCGCGGCGGAGATCAGGGCATTGAGGCCGATCATGGGGGCGACGAGGCATCGACCATCGCCCACCCACGGCGTGGAGGCAATCCGCGTTCGGCGCGCCGCCCCGCGCAGGCCTCAGGGAGGCACTGGCACCCCGAGGAACGAATCGCTCGTGAGCGTGTCGACGATGAGCTCCTTGATGTCGAAGCCCGCATCGGTGAACTGCCTTCCCAGTTGGTCCAGCACGGCCGCGTCCGAATCGCCGACGTCGCGGCCGAGCGCGAAGGAGAGCCACTTTCGGGCGAAGCACGCCTCGGCAGCGGGCGCGACGGCGACGATGTTCGCGAGCTCGACGGCGCCGTTGACGACGACGGACGGGCCGAGCGGGCCGAAGGTCGTGACCACGTCGAGGTCGCTCGTGTCGACGGGCAATCCGTTGTCCGTCGTGCGCACGCGGCCGATCGCGTCGAATCCCGCGAAAGCGAGCCCTGCCGGATCGATGGCCGCATGGCACGGCCGGCACGACGTCGGATCGGCGGTGTCGCGCGCGAGGCTTGCCGCACCGTCGTGGCGGGAGGGATCGGATCGAGGCCCGCGACGTTGGCCGGCGCGCTGGGAACGGCCAGGCAGAAGAACGTCCGCAGCACGTTGCTGCCCCGGTGCGACGGGCTGTTGCGGTGTGCGAACGCGCCCAGCGCCTGAAGCGAGGGCTGCGTGAGCAGGCCCGCGCGCTCGGCGGAGGGCAGCGTCACGAAGCGGAGATCCTCGCCCGCGACGGCCGCGACGCCGTAGAGCGCCGCGAGGCGCTCGTTCAGATAGCTGAACGGGGCCGTCATGAGCGTCTGGAACGTCCCGTTTCGCGTCAGCGTGACCTCGACGCCGAAGGTCTCCGTCTCGGACACCATGTCGGCCTGCAGCTCCGGCGTGTAGGCGGGAAACAGCGCGCCGTCTTTGGTCAGCTTCGCGATCGCGTCGAGATCGAGCCACCAGCGATAGAACGCGCCGACCCCGAGCGTCGCGCGCCGATCGTTCAGGATCTCGCGGACGAAGGGCCGGAGCTCGCGCGTCGTCGTGACGTGGCCGTCGATCGCCCGCTGCACGAGCTCCGCATCCGGCGCCTGGTTCCAAAGGACGGCCGCGGCGCGGCCCAGCGCCTCGCGCACGGAGATCTGAAGTCGCGACGGCGCGGGCCATCCGGCCGTGCCACCTGTGCCGGCCGTACCGACGGCGCCCGCCGCGCCCGTCGTCCCGCCGCCACCGAACGCGCCCGCGAATCCATCCGGGGCGGATCCCGCCGCGCTCCCTCCGGCGCCGGGCTGGCCGCCTTCGGCGTCATTCGGCGCCAGCGCCCGCGACCCGCAGGCCGTCGCGACGAGCACGAGCCCGAGCGCCCATCGATGCGGCAATCCGTCGCTCCTCTTCTCGTGGGTCACCCGGGCAGTCGATCGGGGCGTTTGAGAACGACGGTCTGCCATCCCGCGCCCGAACCCGCCGACGCGCGGCGTGACCTGCGGCCTTCGCGTGACAGCCTCGCGTCGGCGCTGATCGCCTGTTGATCCAATGAGATGGATTCTGCATTCTGGGGCGGCTCCATGTCGGTCGCCTCGTCTCGCCTTCGCCCTCGGCCCCCGCTTCGTGCCTGGACACGGCTTCGTCGCTTTGGGCTCGCCCTCGCGGCCCTCGTGACGCTCGCCGGCGCGGCGCGCGTCGCCCACGCCGAGGAGGCGGCGCCCGACAAGGAGCTCGGGCTGGCGAAGGAGTCCTTCGAGGCTGCGCAGACGGCGTTCGTGCGCGAGGAGTACGAGAAGGCCGCCGATCAGTTCCTGAAGGCCTTCGAGCACAAGCCGTACCCCGCGTTCTTGTTCAACGCCGCCGTCGCGTTCGAGAAGGCCAAGCGCCTCGACCAGGCCAAGGAGTACTTCGAGCGTTACCTCGCCGCGGATCAGGGCGCGAGCGACGCGGCGCAAGTCAGGGCACGCATCGACGCGCTCGCGAAGGTGCTGTCGCCACCGCCACCGCCACCGCCGCCCGCGCCCGCGCCGCCCGAGACGGCCCCGTCCGGGACGCCGTCAGCGCCCGCTCAAGCCCCGGCGCCCGCGGCTCCCGCCGCTCCCGCGCCCGCCGAAGCCCCCGCGCTGCCGTCGCTCGTCACGAAGGGCCTCGTCGTCATCGACTCGAAGCCGCAGGGCGCGACGATCTACCTCAACGACAAGAAGGGCGGCCCCTTCGGGAAGACGCCGTGGCACGGGTCGCTGGATCCGAAGCCCGTGCGCCTCATCCTCGAGTCGAAGGGCTTCAAGCCCGAGGAGCGGTCGGTCACGCCGCAGCCCGACAAGCTGATCGACGTCTACATCGCGCTGTCCGAAGAGCACTACCTCGGCTGGATCGAGGTGACCTCGAACGCCGTGGGCGCCCAGGTGTACATCGATCGCAAGGACATCGGCGCCGTCGGCCGCACGCCCTTCACGGGCCACCTCAAGCCGGGCAAGCACACGATCTACGTCGAGAAGCAGGGCTTCGTCGCGCTGGAGAAGACGATCGACGTCAAGCCCGGCACGGCCACGCAGTACGACTGGCGGCTCGAGACGAGCAACAGCGGCTGGATCAACGTCGCGGGCCGCGAGGCGCCGGGCGCCAAGGTCTTCGTCGACGGCAAGCTCGCGTGTACGGCGCCGTGCCGCACGGAGGTTCAGCCCGGCAAGCGCAAGGTCGTCGTCGAGAAGGACGGCATGGAGGACTACGCGGCCGAGCTCGACGTCGCGCGCACCACCGAGACGACGCTGGACATCCAGTTCTCGCCGCGGCCGCCCAAGACGCGCGCGATCTCGTCGGCCGTCACGGCGGCCGTCATCCTGGGCGCGGGCTTCTACGTGGGCCACCTGGCGCAGGAGAACCGCGACCACCTCGACGCCGACATCAAGGCGGGCCTGCCCATCGACAACACCGATCCGCGCTTCCTGCACGGCAAGCTCGAGGCCATCGGCGCCGACGTGCTGTACGGCATCGGCGCGCTCGTGGCGCTGTCGGCGATCGGCTCGCTGTTCTCTCACGGGCCCGACAGCACGGGCGTGGTCGATCACAAGTCGCTGGGCTTCGCGCCGACGGTCGGCACGGATGGCGGCGGCGTGGCCGCCTTCGGGAGATTTTGATGCGCGCCCGCCAACCTCGGCTCGCCCGGTTCGCGCTGCTGGCCCTGCCCGCGCTGGGCGCCGGCGCCTGCGATTGGCGCGACTTCGATCAGATCCAGGACCGCACGCCCGTGCTGGCCGTCGCGGCGCCGAAGGCGTTCCCCGCCGACGACTTCGGCCGCACCGTGCTGCCGATCTCGGAGCTGCCCGCGGGCGCTTCGGGCGCGCGCTACGTCGTGTCGGGGCAGGGGAGCCCGGCGCTGGCGATCGTCGACATCGACGCGGCTGGCGGCGCGGCGTCCGAGGTCGTGACGTCGCCCGTGCTCGACACGATCCAGCCCATCACGGCGCTCGCCGAGGTGCCGGGCGCGAACCAGGTGCTCCTCGGCGCGCCGGGGGCGCCGGGCGACGTCGGCTCGGTGTCCGTGCTCACGATGGGGGAGACGAACGAGGTCACGCCGTTCGAGGCGATCACGACGGGCGAGCGGTTCGGACTGGGCGTGGCCGCCGCGAAGCTCGCGGGTGGTGACGCGTCCGACTTCGTCGTCGCTTCGGCGAGCGACCTGACGGTGTTCCTCGACGGCGACGCGAGCAAGCCCGTGCTGGCCGATCCGGGCACGTGCCCGATGACGATCGGCTCTGCCCCCGGCCTCGCGCTGCGCGACCAGATCCGGCGCGCGCTGCTGGTGGCGCCGCTGATGGGCACGCCCGCGACGGCGCAGATCGTCGTCGGCACGCCCGCGGCGAGCGGGGAGGGCGCCGTCAACGTGTTCACCGTCGACGCGGCGACCGGCGTGGCGACGTGCGCGTTCTCCTACCGCAACGCCGATCCGCGCTTCGGGCAGGCGCTGGCCGTGGGCGACTTCGACGCGGACGGGCAGCTGGATCTGCTCGTCGGCTCGCCGCCGCATCACGCCTTCTGGATCAAGGGGCCGCTCGCCGCCGGCTCGGCCCTCCTGCCCGTCACGCTGGCGGCGGGCACCGGTGAGCTGGGCGTCAGCGTCACGGCGCTCGACGTCGACGGCACGCCTGGCGACGAGGCGCTCGTGGGCGACCCGGACGCGACGGTGGGCGACGACGAGCTCGCGGGCGAGGTTCGCATCGTGACCGGAGCCACCCTCGGCACGGAGCTCGCGCCGCTGCGGCGGCACGACGCCGCGGCGACCGACGTGTTCGGCGTCAACCTCGGCGTGCTGCCGTTCACCTGCGGCGACAAGGCGACCGGGTGCGGCGCCGCGCCGTCGTTGCCGCTGCTGCTCGTGGGCTCGAACACGCACGTCTTCACTTACTTCAAGCTTCCTGCCACTTCCGCCGATCCGCGGACGCCATAGGTCGCCCATGCCCACGATGCGCTTGTCGACGCTGCTCGCTCCGGATCTCGCGGAGACGCTGAAGACGAGCCCCGAGCACGCCGTCGCGCTCGCGGAAGAGCTGCACGCCGTCGACCTGGCCGAGCTGATCTTCGGCTTGTCGGACGAGCAGGCCGTGCTGCTGGTCGCGGCGCTGCCCGTGCCGCAGGCCGCCGCCGCGTTCGACGCGATGGACCACGAGCGTCGCGTCCAGCTTTTCGAGAAGGTGGAGCGCTCGTTCGCCGCGCGCATCGCCGACGCGATGTCGGCCGACGAGCGCGCCGACCTCTTCCAATCCTTGCCCGACGACGTGCGCGCCGACCTGCTGGCGCGCATGCCGAAGGACGCCGCCGGCGACGTCCGCGAGCTCATCCGCTACCCGGAGAACTCGGCCGGCGGCCTCATGACGACGGACTACGTCGCCATCGACACCTCGCTCACGGTCGAACGCGCCATCGAGCAGGTGCGCGCGACGGCTGCGAAGATGGAGACGATCTACGAGGCGTACGCCGTCGATCCGAACGGGACGCTGCTCGGCGTCGTCTCGCTGCGCGATCTCGTGCTCGCGCGCGCGGGGCAGCCCATCTCGGCGATCATGAACCCCGACGTCATCTCGGTGCCGCCCGAGATGGACCAGGAGGACGTCGCGCACCTGTTCGAGCACTACGACATGCTCGCGCTGCCCGTGGTGGACGCCGCGCGCAAGATGCTGGGCATCGTCACCGTCGACGACGTCGTCACGGTCCTCAAAGAAGAGCAGGCCGAGGACATCCAGAAGCTCGGCGCCGTCGCCCCGACGGAGGACGCCTACTTCAAGACGGAGTTCTGGACGCTCGTGAAGAAGCGCGCCGGGTGGCTGGTCGCGATCTTCATGGGTGAGATCCTCACGGCCAGCGTGCTCGAGCACTACGAGGCGGCGCGGCGCGCCTTCGCGGCGATCGAGGTCTTCGTGCCCCTGATCATTTCGTCGGGCGGGAACACGGGCAGCCAGGCCTCGTCGCTGGTCATCCGCGGGCTCGCACTGGAAGAGTTCAGCCCGGGCGACGCGCTCAAGATCCTGTGGCGCGAGCTGCGCATGGGCCTCGTGCTCGGCGGGATCCTGGGCAGCATAGGCCTGCTGCGCGCGCTGTTCGTGGGCCACAGCGGTCACGGCGGCATGGCGGGCGCCGTGGGGCTGTCGCTGGTCGCGTGCGTGACCTTCGGGTCCGTCGTCGGCTCGGGCCTGCCGCTGCTCATGAAGCGGCTCGGCCTCGACCCGGCCGTCTCCTCGGGGCCGTTCATCGCGTCCCTCGTCGACGTGCTGGGAATCATGATCTACATGAACATCGCGATCTGGATCCTCGGGAGCCCGTAGGATCCGCGCGCTGCCTGCCGCGTGAGCGGCGGCCTCGCCGCGCGCCGCTCACGGCTGATCGCGCCTAGCGGCGGTGGCGCGCGTGCTTGCCGGCGTGCTTGCCAGCCGGCTTGTGCTTGGCGGGGCCGATGATGCTGCCGAGCCCGCCGTTTCCCGCGTCACCCGAGCCCACGCCGTTCTCGGCGAGGACGTCGTCGATGGCGTCGGGTTGCTTGGGCGGCGAGTAGGACGCCTTGCGCACGGGCGCCGACCTCACGCTGGAGGCGGGCAGGGGCTTCTCGATGTCCTGCGTGGGGATCACGGAAGCGGCCGGGCCGTTCACGCCCGCGGGGCGCCTCTCCTTCTTCGGACCTTCGCGCCGCTTCGCGGCGTCCTCGCGGCGACCCTGCTCCTGCATCGCTGCGATCTTGTCGTGGTCGATGCGCTTGTCCTTCGGCCCCACGACCTTCTCTTCCCACTGGAAGGTCTTGTTGAACGAAGCGGGCTCCTTGTCCTTGCTCGCCTCGGCGGTGCTACCGCCCGAGCTCGCCGAGCTTCGGTT
Source organism: Polyangia bacterium (assembly GCA_035548155.1). GTDB lineage: Bacteria > Myxococcota_A > Polyangia > Fen-1088 > Fen-1088 > DASZFV01. Next base: position 18,035 of record DASZUD010000106.1, on the reverse strand, counting down.
CTTGCCAGCCGCCCAACCCGCCCCTGACGCGATCAACAACAACGAGACACCTGCGAGCGTCGTCCTCAGCCACATAGGGACCTCCGCGTGGGGTGAGAGCCGATTATCAACCACACTCTGAGTACGACAACGACAAATAGCTAGGCGTTGGTGCACCCGCGCCCACACGGATACACACGTGGGTGGGCCCGAGACGGAAAACGCAGATCGACGCGTCGCGCGCGTTTTCGGCTATCCGCCCAGTCGCGACACGAGCTCGTCGAGCAGGTTCTTGCCGAGGCCCTTGGGCGTGCAGCCTCCGTGCGACGTGCAGACGACGTCGACGTTTTCGTTCGCGAGCTGCGACTTCAGAGAAATGATCGACTTCTTGTTCTCGTCGGGGTGCGGGTTGAACACGCGGGGCGTCGGCTCGAGGCGGCCCTGGCTCAGCACCATGATGTCGCCCACGAGCAGCACGCCGTCGTAGAGGAACGCGTACGAGCCCGGCGTGTGCCCCGGCACGGGGAACGCCTTCACGAGCTTCGCCGGATCGCTCGAGCCCACGGGGAAGGCGGCGGGACCGGTGAGGGGCGCATTGGCGGCCACGGGCGGGTTCGCGACGATTTTTCCGAACGTCATCGCCAGGAGGCCGTCGGGCTGGATCTTCTGTTCGGCGAGCGGCACGTCGGCGGCGCCGAGGTGCACCTTCGCCTTCGAGAGCACCGGCAGCCCCGCGACGTGATCGAAGTGGCCGTGAGTGACGAACACGTCGGTGACGTCGTCGCGGCTCGCGCCCAGGCTGGACAGCAGCGCGTCGATGGGCTTGCCGCCCGGATCGAGGCCGGCATCGAAGAAGATCACGTGGGGGCCCGGCGCGACGCGAGCGGCGAACACGCCGATGTTCATGGCGTTGGTCACCAGCATGAAGCCAGGCTTCAGCGTGGCGGGCGTCCCGACCTTGTTTCGGCCCCCGCGCAGGCCCAGCGCGGCGCCTCCGCCCAGCGCGGCGAGGAAGAGGACGAGGATGACGAAGAACCGACCGTAACGCATCTGCGACCTCCTGGATGGCCAAGCCGGAGGATCCAACTGGCAGGGTCAAGAATCAACCCAGGATTCTCGAATGGAATCCGGTTTTGTCTGCCGTCAGGCGAGGCCGCGCGCGAACGCCGCCGCGGCGGCGATGCCGTCGTTGACGCCGACGCCGCTCGTGGCCTGACCGACGACGTGCAGGCCCGGCCTCGCGCGCAACGCGTCCTCGATCGCGCGCAGGCGCGCCGAGTGCGCGAGGTCGTACTGCGGGATGCCGGCCGGGTGGCGCCACACGGCCGCGAAGTCGGGCTCGACACGCAGGCCGGCGACGCGCCGCAGGTCGCCGACGGCCTCGGCGACGATCGCGTCGTCGGGCGCGTCGACGATGCCGGGCTCGAACGTTCCGCCGTGGAGCGTGCGCAGCAGGGCGCCGCCGGGCGGCGCGCGGTGCTCGAAGATCGACGACTCGTACTGGCAGCCCAGCGTCTTCACGCCTTCGCCGCGCGCCGCGATGAAGCCGTACGCCTCGAGATCCATGCCCAGATCCACGACGCCGCCGGCGGGCGCCCGGAAGCCGAGGGCGGCCACGGCGATCGGCGCGTGCGGCACCGACGCGAGCGCGAGGGATGCGCCGGGCGCGTGCGGCTCGAGCAGCTTCGCGGTCACGCGCGCCGGCGTCGCCAGCACGACGTGGTCGGCCTCGACGGGCGCCCCGGCCTCGAGCTGGACGCGCCACCCGGCCCCTGCAGGCTCCAGCGCGGTGGCGACGCCGACTTGCCGCCGCGCGCCCAGCTTCTCGGCCAGCGCTCGCGGCAGCTCCTCGAGGCCTTCGGGGAAGGAGAACGAGCGCGTGGGGCCTTCTTTGCCCTGACCTGCCGACTGTCCGCGCTCGTTCATGGCGCCGCGGAGCACCGAGCCGTGCTTCTGCTCGAGCTCCCACAGGCGCGGAAGGGCGGTCTTCACCGACAGCTCGGCCGCGTCGCCCGCGTAGATGCCGATGACGGCCGGGGCCCCGAGCGCGCGCGCCGCCTCGGCGCCGAAGCGCCGCTCGAGGAACGCGAGGACGGACTCCTCTCGCTCGGGATCGCCCTTCGCGATGAAGGGCTCACGCGCGAGGCGCAGCTTGGCCATGGCGCCGAGCAGATCCGTCTTGAGGAGCGTCGGCGGGCTCGACGGCAGCACGCGCAGTCCACCGCGCAGGTAGATGAACCGCCGCCGCGTCTTCTCGGAAGACCAGATGACCCGGTCCTCTAGGCCGGCGGCCGCGAGGAGCGCCTTCGTGTCGGGGCGGCCCGAGAGGATGGCCTGCGGGCCCGTCTCGCACAGAAATCCCTCGCGGCGTTCGCTGCGCATGAGGCCGCCCGCGCGCTGCCCGGCGTCGATGACGACGACGTCGCGGCCCGCGGCGACGAGGCGCTCCGCGGCCGTGAGGCCCGCGATGCCGCCTCCCAAGACGACGACGCGCGCGACGGGCATGGCCCCTAGATCCAGCCCCGCTCGCGCGCGGCGGCCTCGACGAGATCGGCCAGCGCCGTCACGAACGCCGGGTGCGTGCCCACGGTGCGTGCGCGCGCGAAGCAGGTGATGCCCGCGCGCTCGGCGTGCTCCTTGTACACGATGTCGATCTCTTGCAGCGTCTCGATGTGCTCTCCCGTGAAGGCGATGGGCACGACGACCACCGCGCGGTGGCCCTCCTTGGCGATGGCGTCGAGCGCCGTCTCGGTCGAGGGCTCGAGCCAGCGCTTGCGGCCCACCTTGCTCTGGAAGCAGAGGCGCGCGCGCTGACCCAGCCCGAGGCGCGCCGCGACGGCCGCCACCGTCGTGCGGATCTCGTCGAGGTAGGGATCGCCGCGCTTGATGTAGACCTCGGGCAGCCCGTGCGCCGAGAAGAGGACAGGCACGGTCGCTCGGTCCTCGAGGGGCACGGTGGCGGCCGCCGCGCGCACGCGTTCGGCGACGGCGTCGATGTAGCCGGGCGCGGCCGGGTAGCGGTCGACGCGCGCGAGCTCGAGCGGCGCCTTCGCGAGCTCGTTGGCGCGATCGAGCGCGGTGTTCAGCGAGCCCGTCGTCGTGCGCGAGTATTGCGGAAACAGCGGCACGACGACGGCGCGGCGGACCCCGACCCGCGTGAGCTCGGCCAACGCCTCGTCGGGGAAGGGGTGCCAGCATCCCATGGCGACGGCGCCGTGCACGCGAAGGCCACGGCGCCCGAGCTCGATGGCGACGGCATCGGCCTGGGCGCGCGACTCCTCGGCGATGGGGGAGCGCCCGCCGATTTGCTCATACGCGGCACGCGCCAGCGGCGCGCGCGACCTCGAGACCATGCGCGCGAACAGCGGCTGGACCCAGCGCAGGAGCAACGGGAATTGAATGACGTCCGGGTCGGCGAAGAGGTTGCGCAGGAAGGGCTCGACGGCGTCGAGCGAGTCGGGCCCGCCCAGGTTGAGGAGCACGACGCCGAGCGGCTCGCGCACGGCGGCGCCGGGGACGGCGGGCGTGGCCGCCGACATCATGCGCCTCGCACGGCGGCCACGAGCGCCGCCACGTTCTCGACGGGCACGTCGGGCGTGATCCCGTGGCCCAGGTTGAACACGTGGCCGCGCTTGCCGCCGCGGCGCACGACGTCGACCGCGCGCTTCTCGAGCACGCTCGTGGGCCCGAGCAGCAGCGACGGATCGAGGTTGCCCTGCACCGACGCCGAGCCGCCGAGCCGCGCGCGCGCTTCGTCGATGGGGAGGCGCCAGTCGATGCCGTACACGTCGGCGCCCACGGCGGCAATGCGATCCAGGATCGTCGTCGCGCCGTTCGGGAAGTAGATCACCGGCACGCCGGAGGCGCGAACCGCCGCGACGAGCGCGCGCGTGGGCTCGAGCACGAAGTCGGCCCAGTCGTCGGGCGAAACGACGCCCACCCACGAGTCGAAGATCTGGATGGCCTGCGCGCCCGCCTTCACCTGCGCGAGCAGGTAGTCGCGCGTCGCCTCGCCGATGAGCGCCAGCAGGCGCCGCGCCTCGGCGGGGTGCTGGTAGAAGAACTTCTTCGTCTCACCGAACGTCTTGCCCGTCTTGCCCTCGATGGCGTACGTCGCCACGGTGAACGGCGCGCCCGCGAAGCCGATGAGGGGCGCGCTGTCCGGCAGCTCCTTGCGAAGGATGCGGATCGTCTCCGTGACGTACCCGGTCTTCGCCTCGGGATCGAACGTCGAGACGCGCGCCAGGTCCGCCGGCGTGCGCACCGGCGCAGGCAGGCCCGGCCCCTTCTCCGTGAACTGCACCTCGAGCCCCATCGCCTCGAGGGGCACCAAGAGGTCGGAGAAGAGGATCGCGGCGTCGAAGCCGTAGCGGCGGATCGGCTGCAGCGTCACCTCGGCGGCCAGCTTCGGGTTCTTGCAGAGCTCGAGGAAGCTGACCTTCTCGCGCACGGCGCGGTACTCGGGCAGATAGCGCCCAGCTTGCCGCATCACCCAGATGGGCGCACGCTCGGTGACCTCGCCGCGGCACGCGCGGAGGAACAGGGGAGTCATCGGCGGCACTCTACCCGATAACGTGCGCGCGCGACTGCGCGTTACAGGCCCGGGTAACGCCCGACTTCGACGTACTTCTTCTCGGCGTCGCTCCAGCAGAACTGGGCCGCGCCCTTGGCGCCGTCCTTCTGCACGTCGATGACGACGTACTCGACGGGGTAGGAGGGCTCGCCGTCCATCTGCGCGGCCGCCTGATCCGTCGGCGAGAAGTAGGCGCCCACGTCGATGTGCGAGTGGTAGATGACCTTCACGGGCTCGGCCGTGCGCAGGCTCTTCGAGAGCTTGAAGAGGTCCGCGGCGCCCAGGTTGTACGCGATCGTCGCGTCGCGCTCGTGCGTCTTCGGATCCATGGCGTGCAGCTCGTTCTGGATGTTGACGCAGGCCACGGCGCGGCTGGCCGTGGGCGCTTCCTTCGCGCCGTAGACGAAGCCGCAGCACTCGTTCGGGTACTCGCGTCGCGCGTGCGCGTACATCTCGGCGAGCGCTTCCTTGGTGACGATGGGGTGGGGCGCGGTGACGGTCGTGTCCGACATGTTTGCTCTACCGATTTGCGGTTTGCGTTCAGGGTTTCGCCGGCTTCGGCGCGATGGGCGCCTCGAAGTAGCGTTCGGCGCGGTCGGGGAACAGCGTGACGACGACGCCCGTCTTGCCTTCCTTCGACAGCTTGCGCGCGATGCGCAGGCCGCCCGCGAGCGAGGCGCCCGACGAGTGGCCCACGAGGATGCCTTCTTCTTTGGCCAGACGATCGGAAACGTCCCAGGCCTCGTCGGTCGGCATCGGGATGACGCCGTTCAGCTCCTCGGGGTGCCAGATGGGCGGGATGATCGAGCTCTCCATGTGCTTGAGACCCTCGAGCCCGTGGAGCGCGTCGTCGGGCTCGACGGCCCACGCCTCGATGTCCTTGCGGTACTCCTTGAGGCGGCGGCTCGTGCCCATGATCGTGCCCGTCGTGCCGATGCCCGTCACGAAGTGGGTGACGCGGCCGTCGGTCTGCTCCCAGATCTCGCGCCCCGTGCCGAGGTAGTGCGCCAACGGGTTCGAGAGGTTCGAGTACTGATCGGGGTAGAAGTAGCGGCCCGGGTTCTCGGCGACGATCTTGCGGCACAGCACGATGGCGCCGTCGGAGCCCTCCATCGGGTCCGAGAAGACCAGCTTCGTGCCGAACGCCTGCGTGATCTTCTGGCGCGCCCACGACACGTTGCCCGGCATGACCAGCGTCACCGGGTAGCCGAGCGCGCCGCCGACGAGCGAATACGCGACGCCCGTGTTGCCGCTGGTCGAGTCGATGATCTCCTGGCCGGGCTTGAGCGCGCCCGTGCGGATCGCGTCCTTGATCATCTGGTAGCCCGCGCGGTCCTTCACGGAGCCGCCCGGGTTCATGAACTCGCACTTGGCCCACAGCTCCACGCCCGGCGTCTCGCGATCGAACGCGCGCAAGCGGACGATGGGCGTGTCGCCGATGAGGTCGGTGATGCGCTCGGCGACGCGCAGCCGCGCGCGGCGGATGGTCTCCATGTGGGCGATCTGCTCGGCGGCGGAGCGGAGGACTTCGGCGGCGTTGCTCACGAGAAGCTCATTTCATTGCCGGTGCCGCCGCAGGCGAAGCACTCGGGCGTCCAGGGGAGGTCTTGTGCGGTGGCGTCGCCGCCGTCCAGCGGCACGCGGAGGTGGCGCGCGCGGGCGGACCGCGCGGGGACGTCGTTCGCCAGCAGCACCTGCAGCGCTTCGCTCGCGGCCAGCGTGCCCGCGACGACGCTGGCGGCGCCCTCGGGGGCGGGCACGGCGGCCACGAACGGCACGTCCAGCGGCGCGTGAGGGCAAGGCCCGTGCTTGCGAAAGGACACGACGTCAGCGATCGTCTCGCCGCCGCGCACGACGATCAGCGGCACGCTGCGCCGGATCGCCGCGGGGAGCAGCGCATCGTCGCCGAAGTCGGCGCGCACGACGATCGCCGCGCCGTCCAGCGCCCCGAGCCAGGCGGCGCCGTCGTCGGGCAACGGCGCGTGCTCGATCGCGACGTCGGGGTTCGAGCCGCGCAACGGCGCGTCCCAATGGGACGTCACCGCCTCGCGCCCGAGGAGCCGCAACGCACCGACGCCCGCGGCGGCGAGGTAGCGGGCCGCCGTCTCGGCCGCTAGACCCTCGCCCACGACGACCGCGCGCGAAGCGCACAGCCGCTCTTGGCCGGCGGAGCCGACCTCGGGCAGCGCGAGCTGGCGCGCGAAGCGCGTGACGCTGGCGGCGTTCATCGGGAACGTGGAGGCGAATTCCCGTCGTGCGGCTAGCGACCGCCGGCGATGGCCGGAACGATCGAGATCTCGTCCGAGTCCTTCACGGGCGTGTCGAGGCCCTTGAGGAAGCGGATGTCCTCGTCGTTCTGGAAGATGTTCACGAACTTCCGCACCTGGCCGCTGTCGTCGCAGATGCGCTCCTTGAGGCCGGGGTACTGCGTCTCGAGGCTCGCGATGAGCGCGCCGATCGTCGCACCGGACGCGGTGATCTCCTCCCTGCCCTGGGTCAGCTTGCGGAGGGGAGTGGGGATGCGGATGGTGGCCATGGACGTTGTTCTCCTTGAGTGTGGGTGCCTAAAGGTTCGTGCAGCCGATCGCGCCGTAGAGGGCGGCGTCCAGCGTGCGGATGCGCGGCGCCGCGCCGCACACGGCGCAGGTGGGGTTGGGGTTGAAGCGGACGGCCCGGACCGTCATGCCGAAGGAATCATACTGGACGAGCCGGCCTGCAAGAGCCGGGTTCTGCCCGCGCAGGATCCGCGCGGCCTCGGCCCCTTGCAGCGCGCCGATGACGCCCGGCACGGGGCCGAGCACGCCCGCCTCGGCGCACGAAGGGCCCACTCCCGGCGTCGGCTCCTCTTCGAAGAGGCAGCGGTAGCAGGGCTTGCCTCCCGCGGGCACGGTCAGCAGCTGCCCGCCGAGACCGACGGCGGCGCCGTGCACGAGCGGCCGGCGCGCCAGCACGCAGGCGTCGTTGGCGATGAACTTCGTCGCGAAGTTGTCCGAGCCGTCGACGACGACGTCGTAGCGGCTCACGAGCGAGACGGCCGTGTCGGCGTCGAAGCGCGCGGCGTGCGGCTCGACGCGCACGCGCGGGAACCGCAGCTCGAGCGCGTGGGCGAGCGATTCGACCTTCAGGATGCCGACGTCCGGCTCGCCGTGCAGGATCTGCCGGTGCAGGTTCGTCTCGTCGACGACGTCGTCGTCCACGACGCCGAGGTCGCGCACGCCGGCGGCGGCGAGCGCGAACGCGGCCGGGCAGCCGAGGCCGCCCGCGCCGATTATGAGGACGGACTCACTCAAAATAGGCGTCCGACGAGAAGTAGCGCTCGCCCGTGTCGCACAGGATCGTGACGACCGTCTTGCCGGGGCCGAGCTCGCGCGCGAGGTCGAGCGCGATCTTCACCGAAGCGCCCGCCGAGATGCCGACCAGCAGCCCCTCGCGCCGCGCGAGCTCGAGCTTCGTGCGCTGCGCGTCGGCCTCGGAGATCGTGCGGACGTCGGTGATGACCGAGCGATCGAGGATCTGCGGCACGAAGCCCGCGCCGATGCCGTCGATGCGGTGCTCGCCGGGCTTGCCGCCCGAGAGCACGGCCGACTTCTCCGGCTCGACGGCGACGATGCGCACGTTCGGGTGCTTGGCGCGCAGGACCTGCCCCACGCCCGTGATCGTGCCACCCGTGCCGACGCCGTGCACGAAGGCGTCGGGCGCGCGCGTGCCGAGCTGCGCCAGGATCTCGGGCGCCGTCGTGCGCCGGTGCGCCTCGGGGTTGGCCGGGTTGTTGAACTGCTGCGGCATGAACGCGTGGGGGTTCTCGCGCACGATGGCCTGCGCGCGCTCGACGGCCCCGCGCATGACGTCGGCCGCAGGCGTGAGGTGCAGCTCGGCGCCGTAGGCCTTGAGCAGCGCGCGCCGCTCGAGCGACATGTTGTCGGGCATCGTGAGGATGAGCTTGTAGCCCTTGGCGGCGCACACGACGGCCAGCCCCACGCCCGTGTTGCCCGACGTCGGCTCGACGATGACCGACTTGCCGGGCTTGATGCGGCCCTCGCGCTCGGCCGCCTCGATCATGGACAGCGCGATGCGGTCCTTGAGCGAGCCGCCCGGGTTGAACTGCTCGCACTTGCAGAAGATGTCGGCGGACCTCTCGTCGACGAGGTGCCGCAGGCGCACGAGCGGCGTGCCCCCGACGAGCTCGAGCATGCTGGTGACGGCGATGGCCGGCATGAGGCCGCGCAGCTTACCAGAAACGACCGGGGCGCCCGAGGGGCCGCCTGCAACTTTTCGGCGGCTATTTCACGGCGCGCGGCACGAGGAAGCGCGCGAATCGCTCGGGCGAGCTGACGCCGAAGGCCGCCAGCGCGGCGTCGGAGGCGGTGACGAGCGCCGAGTCGCCCGCGAGCTCGCCCTGGCGGCGGCGGGCGGCCACGGCGTGCATGGGCATGCTGAGGGCTTCGAAGGCGCGCTCGGCCCTCGCGAAGGCCTCCCGAGCCGCCGCGCCGCCCGCCGCGCGCGCCGCGATGCCCGCGCGCAGGCCCGCGGCGTAGGTCGCCGCGAAGCGGTTGTTCTCGGCCTCGAGATCGGCCGCGAGGGCCGCCACGCGCTTGAGGAGGCCGCGCGCGTTCTTCGTGTCCCAGGCCACGTCCAGCAGGGCGCGGGCGTCGAGGTAGCGGTGCTCGAGCCGCGGCGTGCGCAGGCGCAGCACCAGCGACTCCTTCATGCGCCGCCGCGTCTCGTCGAGGCGCTGCACGGCCTGCGCGGCCGTGCCCTCGTACAGGTCGACGCAGCACTGCGCGCGCAGCTCGGCCCAGTGCTGATGGTGCCAGCCGGTCTTGCCGTCGTGGCCCCACAGCGCGATCGCGCCGCGCGCCTCCTCGCGCGCCTCGGTGGGGCGATCGATCGCCAGCCAGACGAGCGGCATGATGTACGCGCGCGCCGTGCTCTCCGTGTAGCGGTCGCCGCGCGCGCGCGCCTCGGCCACGGACGCGGCCGCGCGCGCCGACACCGTGTCGAGGTGGCCCATGAGGAAGTAGGCGTGCAGGATGAACCACGTCTCGAGCGACCCGATCTCGCGGACGGCGTCGCGGCAGCGCTCGCGGAACATCGTCGTCGAGCGCTCGAGGACCTGCACGGTGTCGGCGAAGCGCGACTCCGACCACGCGATGACGCCCGCGACCGCCTCGGACCACGCCTGCGCCGAGGGTTCCTGGAGGCGCTGCGCGAGCTCCGTCGCGCTCGCGGCCAGCGCGGAGGCGCGCGCGACGCCCTCCTGGTTCTCGAGCGCCGAGAGGATCCCCTGCAGAGCGAGCGCCGCCGCGATGCGCACGGGCTCGCCGGCGTCGAGCGCGAACGCGAGGTTTCGGACCTGGAAGTCGGCGCTGCGGACGAGATCGACGCCCGACAGGCCGTGGGCCAGCGACCAGCAGAGATCGATGCGTCGCAGGTGGCCTTCGGGCACGTCGGCGGCGCGCCTCTCCGTGAAGGCGAGGCCGCGCATTTTGAGGAGGCGGCGACGGCCCAGCACCGAGAGCAGCGCGCGGAATGGCGTGCGCGGCATGGCGATGCCCGTGTCCTCCAGCACGGGCCGCACGGTGTCGAGGCCCTCGGCGAGGCGCCCGGCGCGCAGGAGCTGGTAGGCGGCCTGGCGGCGGAGGTCGAGCCCCTCGCGCCCGCCGCGGCGGTCGGCGCAGGCGAGGTAGTGCTGCGCCGCCTCGGGCGCGCGGCCCGCGGCGGCGAGGGCGTCGGCCAGCTTGTGCTCGACGCGGTCGCGATCGGCCGGGGCCGCGGCCTCGAGGGCCAGGCCGAAGTGTCGCGCGGCGTGCCCGAAGGCGAGGGCCTCGTTGGCGCGATCGCCTGCGCGTTCGGCGTGATCAGCGGCGCGCGCCGCGACGCCGGCCGCGCGGAAGTGCTCGGCGATCGCCTCGGGGTCGCCCGTCCCCGTGCGCTCGTGGTGCTCGGCGATCGCGACATGATAGGCACGCGCCGCCTCGGCGGGCAGCGACGCGTGGGCCGCGGCGCGCAGCTCCTCGTGCAGGATCTCGGCGACGCGCCGCCCGACGATCCCGGTGACGCCGACCAGGTGCTCGCGTCGAAGCTGCTCGATCGCCTCGCGCGTGCGCGGCCCGCCGACGCCGCTCGCGGCCGCGAGCACCTCCTCGTCCTGCGGGCTGGCGGCGCACGCGAGGACCTCGAGCACGACGCGCGCGTCGGCGCTCACGGCGGCGACCCGGTTGGCGAGCATGCCCTGCAGCGACAGGTTGCCCGAGCGACGCCCCGCCTGCAGCTCACGCGCGAGCTGGCCGATGAAGAGCGGGCTGCCTGCGGACTCGCGGACGACCGCCGCCGCGCTCGCGGCGGCTTCGGGGCCCAGCAGCGCGCGCGCGAGCTCGTCGGCGTCTTCGGCCGGCAGCGGCCCGAGCGGGAGGTCGACGTCGGCGCGCGACGACAGCGTCGCGGGCGACGAGCGGCGCAGCGCCGCGGGGATCTCGCCGGCCGCCGACGAGCGGTACGTCAGCACCAGCAGCACGGGGGGCGGATCGGGCGGCGCGAACAGATCGCCCAGCAGCGCCGCGCTGTCGGTGTCGCCCCATTGCGCGTCGTCGATCGCGATGACGATGCGCTTGACGTCGCTGATGCGCGCCAGCAGCTCCCGCAGCGCGCCGAACGCGCGCCGCCGCAGCTCGTGCGGATCGGGCGCGGCGTCGCGGCCCGGAAGCTGGGTGAGGAGCTCGAGCTGGCCCAGCGTCGGGAACAGGCGCAGCAGCGCGCGCGTGTCGCGCGGCAGGAAACCTGCCGCTTCGAGGTGCGGGAGCCGCTTGAGATAGCGCCCCAGCGCGTCGACCACGGGGTCGAGCGCCTTGTACGGCACCGACTCGCGCTGGTAGCAGCGCCCGTCCAGCACGACGGTGTCGGGCGCGCCGGCGGCGTCGGCCAGAAATTGGCGAACGAGCGCCGTCTTACCGATGCCGGGCGGCCCGTGCACGTGGACGAACACGGGCTGCGTGCGGGCGTCGCGCGCGGCGGTGCGCAGCGCCTCGAGCTCGCGCCTGCGGCCGATGAACGTCGAGGGGCGCGCGGGCGCCTCGCTCGCGCCCTCGCGACGCACGCCGAGCCGCTGGGCGACGGCGTCGCCCGACGGCCGATCCTCGGGCCGCGGCGCCAGCAGCGCCATGCACAGGTCGGCGAGATCGTCGGGCAGGCCGCGCACGAGGTCGCGCGGATCGCGCGGCGGGCCCTTGGCGCGCGCGCGGAGCATCTCGCCCACCGAGCCCGAGAACGGCGGCTGCCCCGCGAGCGCCTCGTAGAGCATGACGCCCAGCGCGTAGAAGTCGCTCGCGGTCGTGAGCGGCGAGCCCGAGGCTTGCTCGGGCGACATGTAGCCGGGCGTGCCCGCGGGCCCGTCGTAGCTCTGGTGAACGTGGACGACGCCCGTCGCGACCAGGCCGAAGTCGAGGATGACGACGCGCCCGTCGGGGCACACGAGGACGTTCGACGGCTTGAGATCGCGGTGGAGCACGCCCGCGGCGTGCAGCGCCAGCACGCCCGAGACGAGGCCTCCGAGGGCGGAGCGCAGCCGCTCCTCGACGAAGAAGCGCTCGGCGGGGACGCCGAACTGGATCGTCGTGGGCGCCAGCGGCGCCGGCTCGTGCAGGTCGTCGGTGACGTCCCCCGACAGCGTCGACACGAAGGCCGCCTCGCGGCGTGGCTCGTCGCCGCCGCGGACGTAGCGATCGAAGCTCATGCCGGGCACGAGCTCCATCGTGAAGCACCACGTGTCCTCGACGGAGAAGAGCTCGTGCAGCTGCACGAGGTTTCCGTGGCGGAGATCCGCCATGGCTCGGAACTCCTGCTTGAAGCGGTAGAGCGACGACGGGTTCACGCGCTCGAGCTTCTTGAGCGCGACCTCGGCGCCGCGCGTCTGGTCGAAGGCGACGTAGACGGCGCCGAAGCCGCCGGTGCCCAGGCGGCGCAGCGCCCTGAGGTGCGGGGGGAGACCGGCGACCAGCGCGCGCTCCGGTGTCGCCGGCGTCGCGGGCGTGACGGGTGGCGCGCCGGCTTCGGGGGCGTCGATCGTCATGGCCGCGTCGTGCCCCGGCGTCGCGAGCGATCGACCTGGGCAGCCTCCATCACGCGCCCACCGTAACCGATCGTCCCGTCGCTGTCATCGCGTCGCGGAATCGCCGGCGCCGCGCCGCGGCGGCCTTACGGGCGCTCGCCGATCTCGACGATCGAGCAGGCCCAGATGGCGTCGAGGCCCAGGGCCTCCGCCTTCGCCATGAGCTCGTCGCTCTCGGCGCCGGGGTTCACGTACAGCTCCCGGACGCCCTTCTGCTTGATGCCCTCGAGCACGCCGATGCCGACGTGCGGCGGAAGGTAGAGCGACGCGCGCTCGACGGGGCCGGGGATGTCGGTGATCGACGCGTAGGTCTTCAGTCCCTCGACCTCGCGCTCGTTCGGGTTGACCGGGTAGACCGTCCAGCCCTGGCGCAGGTAGGCGCGCACGGCCTTGTTGCCGTACTTGTCGCGCGCGTTCGAGGCGCCGATGATCGCGACGGTCTTGCTGGCCATGTGCCTACTCGGCGCGGCGGCCGCAGACGCGGCACGTGCCGTCGTCGCCGACGACGCCCACGCACGCGCCGTCGTCGCAGAGCCGCCGGTTCGCGTCGAAGCCGCCTTCGCCCGAGGGCGCGCCTTCGGGCGTCGCGCCGAAGACGCTCGGGGCCTCGGCGCCGGCTTCGGCCTGGGCCTCGGTGCGCCCGCATTCGCTGCAGACGCCGTTCGCGTCGATGACGCCGACGCAGGAGCCGTCGGGGCACAGTTTGCGGGTCGGGTCGAAGCTGGGGCTCTCTTGCGTGCTCTCTTCCATGTCGTCCTTCAGCGCGTGGGTATCATGGATCGGTCCGGCGCGGGAGGCTCGTCTCGATCGGCCGGATCGCCACCGCCCGACGCTGCGCCCGATGCTTCGCCCGACGCTGCGCCCGATGCTTCTTCGATGACGAGATCTATCTGCGCGCCCAGCGCCGCCTCCTCGGGCGTCTCGGGGCGCTCGGGCGTGCGGGGGCGGAACACCAGGTTCAGCACCGCCGTCGAGGGCGAGTCGCTGCGCAGCGTGCGCGGCACGTCGATCGCGAAAGCGCCTTCGCGCAGGCACGCCTCGACGCCCGGGTGGTTCAACGTCGATGACTGGATGACGGCGCCGCCCACCTCGCCGCGCGTGAAGTCGATCGCGAGGCGCACGCGGCCGGCCAGATCGCGCTCGGCCTTCGTCTTGGCCGTGCGGTTCAGGTAGCAGGCGCGCGCGCGCGGCATGTAGGCGAGCGACAGCGTGTTGCGGACCACCGTGCGATCGAGCGAGCCGCGCACGACGTCGCTCGCGGGCGGCGCCGCGCGCGCCGGTTGCTCGACGAGCGCGACCACGGCGTCCGAGGCGAAGAGGCGCGCGTCGGACGGGGAAGGCGGCGCCGCGAGCGCGCGGAGCCACGCCGCGTCGATCCGTCGGGCGCGCACGGAGAGGTGCACGCGCGCGCCCCCGGCGGTGCCGACCAGCTCCGTGGCGCGTGCGTCGTCCGGGAGCCGCAGCAGCGCCGCGTGGCCCTCGCCGGGGGGAAGGTGCGTCGCGAGCGCGCGGTCGCCGGCGCCCGCCAGCCGAAGCTCGGCGACGTCTCCGCCGCGCGCGAGCGCGTCGAGGGCGGCGGGGATGGCGTCGCCGAGCTCGTTCGCCGTCAGCTCGCGCAGCAGCCCGCCGCGCGCGGCCGCGAGGTGCCGCAGGGCCCGGACGGCCTCGGGGGCCGCCGGATCGTCTCCGCCCGGGCGGACGACGAACGCCGCGATCGCGAGCTCGACTCCGGGCGTGTCGCCGAGCGCGCGCACGAGCGCCTCTCCGTCGCGACCGTCGGGCAGCGCGCCGTCGGTGACGAGGACCAGCAGCGCGCGGGGGCGGAAGCCCACGGCCTCGCGCCGCAAGAGCGCGCCCGCCTCGCGCAGCGCGCCCGCAACGTCGGTGCCGTTCTGCAGCCGATCCGGCACCATCTCCGCCTCCAGCGCCGAGAGCGCCTCGCGCGTCGCGGGCCGCGGCGCGCGGAAGAGGCGCCCCACCTGACGGTCGAAGAACAGCGCCTCGAAGCGCGTCGACGGCGGCAGCGCCTCGAGCAGCCGGCCCGCGAGGTCGCGCTCCGCCGCCAGGCCCGGCAGCCCCACGCTGCGCGACCGATCGATCACGAAGAGGACGTTGCCGGGCGCCTCGACGGGCTTCGCGGCGCGCGCCTCGACGGACACCGCCGCGAGCGTCTCCGTGCGCGACGTCCTCGCGACGGCGACGCTGGCCGCGACGCGTGCTCCGCCCTCCGCCGGCGGCGGTGCCCACGACAGCTCCCACGACCCGCGCGTCGACACGTGCGCGCGCGCCGCGTGCGTCCCGGCGACGTCCACGTCCTTCGTGCCCGCGCCCGTGAGCGCGACGTCCGCCGGCACCGGCAGGCGCTCGGGCGACGGCGGGAACCGAATGCGCCGCCGGCCGCCCGACGTCTCGGGCAGGAGCGCGAACCGGTAACGGAGCCGGGGGGCGACGCCCGCGTCGGCCGTGACGCGGATGCGCACGGACGTCGACTCGTCGAAGGGCTCGCGCCCGGGGGCGAGGCTCCGGCGCTCGAGGCGATCGACGTAGTCGCGCGTGGCGCGTTCGAGCGGCTCCGTCGTCGTGGCGCGCCACCGGCCGCGCTCGGAGACGGCGACGTCGACCAGCGCCGCCCCTTCCGGCAGCGCGACGTCGAGCACGCGCTCGGCGGGCCGCCCGGACGTCGCAGGGCGATCCGTGTCCGCCGGCAGCTCGCGCGTGACCTCGACCAGCGCCACCGGGCCGTGGAGCTGCACCGCGATCTCGTGCGGCGAGGGGGGAGCGGCGCCCGCGACGGACGCCCGGAGGCAGATGCAAAGCGGCGCGGCCAGCAGCCCCGCCGCGCGCCTCACTGGAACCCCTTGCCCGCGAGGAAGATCTCGATGCTCTGCGCGCGCGAGCTGTCGGGCTTGACCAGCTTCACCTCGGAGAACCGCTCGGCCATGCGCTTCCTGATCTTCTCGAGGTCGGGCCCCTGGAAGATCTTGCCCACGAACGAGCCCGTGGGGGCGAGCAGCCGCTCGGCGCGTCCGAGCGCCTCCTCGAACAACGCGGCCGAGCGGGCCTGGTCGGTCGCGCGCACCCCGGTCGTGTCAGGCGCCATGTCCGATAGGACAACGTCGAACGCCTTGAGTTCCCCGAGAAGCTCGGCGTCGGTCGTGGCGTAGATGTCGCCGCGCAGGAAGCGCGCGCCCGGGATGGGCTGGGGCAGGGGATCGCGGTCGATGCCGACGACCGCGCCGTGCGGTCCCACGACGCCGAGCGCGTACTGCATCCACGAGCCGGGCCGGCAGCCGAGGTCGAGCACGCGGTAGCCCGGTCGCAGCAGCCGCAGCTTCTTGTCGATCTCCTCCAGCTTGAAGACCGACCGCGCCGCGAACCCGGCCTCGCGCGCCTTCTTGAAGAAGGTGTCGTGGCGATCGCGACGGTTGCCGAGCTTGGACAGGGGAGACCTCTCTGAAAAAAGAAACGGCCGAAGGCCGCGGGGCCTTCAGCCGTTCGTAGAGCCGGCGCTCGGGCGGAGCCGCCCGAGGACTTACTTCTTGCTGCCGCCCTGGGGCGCGCCCTTCTTCGAAGCCTTCATCGGGTTCTTCGACTCGATCTCCTTGACCTGGCGCGGGACGATGTACTTCTTCACGTCCTTCATGCTGCCCTTGACGACGACCAGGCCGTTGGCCGGCCCGGGGACGGCGCCCTTGATGAGGACGAGGTCCTTGTCGGCGAGCACCTTGACGACGACCAGGTCAGCGGCCGTGCACTTGACGTTGCCCATGAGGCCCGACATGCGCTTGCCCTTGTGGACGCGGCCCGGCGTGAGGCGGCAACCGATCGAGCCGCCGTGACGGAAGAACTCGTGCGTACCGTGCGTCTGCGTGTCGCCGGCCATGCGGTGACGCTTCATGACGCCCTGGTAGCCCTTGCCCTTGGTCGTGCCCACGACGTCGATGACGTCGCCGGCCTTGAAGACCTCGTCGGCCTTCAGCACCTTGCCGACCTCGTACTTGTCGAGCTCCTTCGGGTCGAGGCGCACCTCGCGCAGGTGACGCAGCGGCTTCTCGACGCCGGCCTTCTTGAAGTAGCCGGTCTCGGGGCGCGTCGCGAGGCGAACGGGCAGCTCCTCGAAGCCGAGCTGGACGGCCGCGTAGCCGTGCTTGTCCGGGGTGCGCTTGCCGACGACCACGCAGGGGCCGACCGAGACCGCGGTGACGCCCAAGGCGGTTCCGTCATCGTGGAAAACCTGGGTCATTCCGATCTTGCGGCCGATGAGGCCCATCTTGAGAGACATGAGGAAACGGCTCCTTTTGAGACCTATGCGCGAAAAGCGCCTGAAAGCGGGGGTTTATATTCCGGCCCCGCGGGCCTGTCAACCGCCGCGTCGACCCCCTCGATGGCCGAAAAGTCCTGCCCAGCCCCGATGGGCCTGCTAGATGTCTCGAATGAGGGCAAGCCAGGGCAAGGCGCCGCGGTCCGCAGGGGCCGTCTACGCGGCCTTCGCGGGGGTGTCCGTGGCCTTCGTCCTGTCGACCGCGATCTCGGAGTACGCCGACGTCCGCATCCAGCGCGCCGCCGGCCAGATCACTCAGGGCACGGCGCCGGCCGTGGCCAGCCTGGCCACCCTGCGCAGCGAGCTTCGCTGGTACGTCCTGCTGGCCGGCGACGCCGTCGATCGGGCGCCGGACGGCCAGAGCGCGGCGTCCGCCGCCGAGCTGGGGCACGCGCGCGCCGCGATCGAGCGCGCCTGGGGGGACTACCTGCGGCTCACGCGCGTTCACGAAGAACGCTCCCTCGGCAGTGAAGCGACCGGCCTGATGGCCGAGATCGAGGGCGACGTCGAGCGGTTCGACGGCCTCGTGGCGCGCCGTGACCTGCCCGCGGCGTTCGAGGTGCTGTCGAAGCAGCTGCGCCCCGCGGTCGAGCGGCTCGACGAGCTGCTCATGCGCCTGGTCGAGCGCCACGCCGAGCGCGGCGCGGTCTTGGCGGCGCGCATCGAGCGGCTCGGTCGGCAGTCCATCGGCCTCGCCGTGGCGCTGGACGTCGCCAGCGTGCTGCTGGCGATCACGACGGCCGTCATGGTCGTGCGCGTCGTGCGCCGCAACTCCGAGCTGACCGAGCGGCGCGCCGAAGAGCTCGAGCTCTTCGCGGGCCGCGTCGCGCACGACGTGCTCGGGCCGCTGGGCGCCGCCGGCCTCGCGCTGGACGCGGCGGCGCGCGACGCCCCGGTGGGCAGCCGCACGGCGCGGCTCGTGGGCTCGGGCCAGTCGGGCCTGCGGCGGGCGCGCACGATCGCGGACGCGCTGCTCGAGTTCGCGCGCGCGGGCGCCCAGCCGGCGCCGGGCGATCGCGCGGACCCTGCCGAGGTCGTGCGCGCCGTCGTCGACGAGG
>DASZUD010000105.1:0-9268 GCA_035548155.1 Polyangia bacterium | reverse complement strand
GCATCTTCTTGTGCAGGTTCGTGCGCTCGATGCCCAGCAGCTGCGCCGTGCGCGAGATGTTCCATCCGTTCTCGTCCAGCTTGAGGCGGATGTACTCGCGCTCCATGTGATCGCGGAACTCGCGCAGCGGCAGCGCGCGCGCCTCGGGCGGCAGCTCGAGCCGGGGAAGCGGCGAGGGCTTCGCCGCGTCGGCGGCGCGCTGCGCCCGCGCCGCCTCGTCGACGATCTCCTCGGGCAGGTCGCCCATGCCGATGCTCTCGTCCGAGAGAATCACGAGCCGCTCGATGACGTTGCGCAGCTCGCGCACGTTGCCGGGCCACGGGTACGCCGCCAGCACGGCGACCGCCTCGCCGGAGATCGCCTTGGGCTTGATGCCGTTCTCGCGGCAGGCCTGCTCGATGAACGCCGCGCACAGCAGGGGTACGTCGTCGGATCGATCACGCAGCGGCGGCGCGCGCAGCGGCACGACGGCCAGGCGGAAGTACAGATCCTCGCGGAACCCGCCGGACGCGACGGCTGCCTGCAGGTCGCGGTTCGTCGCCGCGACGACGCGCACGTCCACCTTCAGCGTCTGCTCACCGCCCACGCGCGTGAACTCGCCCGACTGCAGCACGCGCAGCACCTTGGCCTGCGCCGAGGCGATCATGTCGCCGATCTCGTCGAGGAAAATCGTGCCGCCGTCGGCTTGCTCGAAGAGCCCGCGCTTGCGCGCGACGGCGCCCGTGAACGCGCCGCGCTCGTGGCCGAAGAGCTCCGACTCGATGAGCTCGGGCGGGATCGCCGCGCAGTTCACCTTCACGAACGGCTTGTCGCGCAGCGCGCTCGCCCGGTGAATCGCGCGCGCGATCAGCTCCTTGCCGGTGCCCGACTCGCCCGTGATGAGGACGCGCGAGCGCGTGGGCGCCACCTTGGCGATCTGCGCGTGCAGCGCCGCCATGGGCGCGCTGCGGCCCACCATCTCGGAGCGCTCGTCGCTGAGGGCACGCTGCGCCGCCACCTCGCGCGTGAGGATGCGGCGCTCGAGCGCGTTGCGCAGCGCCACCATGAGGCGCTCGCGATCGAGCGGCTTCTCGATCAGATCGTACGCGCCAGCCTTGACGGCGCGCACGGCGTCCGCGAGCGTCGCGTGCCCAGAGATCATGATCACCGTGGGCAACGGGTCGCTGGTCTTGAGCTTCGCGATGCGCTCGATGGTGTCCAGCCCCGAGATGCCGGGGAGCTGAACGTCGAGCAGCACGACGTCGGCGCCCACGTCGGGCAGTCGCGCCAGCGCCTCTTCGCCGCTCGAGGCTTCCTCGACGGTGAAGCCTTCGCCTTCGAGCACCATGCGCACGGTGCGGCGGATGTTCTTTTCGTCGTCGACGACGAGGATCGTGGATGGCATCGCAGGTCAGGCTCGTAAAGGGTGTGAGGCGGGCAGCAAAAGCACCGACGCCTCGTCACCCGGCCCGAGCCCGAGCGCCGACGCCGCCCCGGCGTCGAGCGACAGGGTAGCACCGCTCGGCCCCGAGGGGGCAAGCGGCGGCGCCTCGACGCGCGCCGCGCGAAGGAAGGGAGCGGAGGTGCCCTCGCGCGCGACCAGCATGGGCTGCGCGCCGGCGCCCGCGACTGTGTCCGCGATCACGACGCGCACGCGCTGCGCGGCGCGTACGAGGCTGATCGAGTCCGTGCGCGCGTGGAAGTGGGGGCCGCCGTCGAAGGGATCGATGCGGTGGGCGTACTCGAAGCCGATCGCGCGCAGCATGCGCTCGACGCCCTTCGTCTCGGGGCCGACCTCGCCGATCAGCGCCTGCACGTTGGCGGGCAGCAGCGTCGCATACAGCGGATCCTGCGGGAACAGCGCGCGGATGAACTCCTTGTTCTGCCGCGACAGCGCGTCGGCCTCCTGATACGTGAGGCCCGTGAAGCGGCGGCCGAGCGCCTCCCACAGCAGGCTCGTGCCGTCGGGCTCGAGCGGCGGCATCAGCTCCGACACGACCTCGTCGCAGAAGAGCTCGCGGTGAAGCCCCATGTAGAGGAAGCGCACGAACGAGAGCAGGCGGCCCAGCTGCTGCGCGTGCCCGCGATATTCGGGCCGCACGACCAGGCCGCCGATCTCCGTGAGGCCCTTGTAGTTGTAGCCGATGCGCAGCAGGCGGTGAGAGAAGTGACGGTCCAGCGTCTCGCTGTAACGTTCCTCCTCGATGACGTCGAAGTAGACGTGCGGCGCGCGCCGCGACCCGTGCTGCGCGAAGATCATCGAGGTGCCCACGATCGCGCCGCGGGCTTCGTCGCGCACGACGAACACGAAGCAGCGGTCGGCCTTGGGCAGCTGCCCGGAGAAGGACTTCACCGACACGTCGATGATGCGCTCGAGCGCTTGTCGGTCGTTCGGCAGGTTGACGGTGTCGAGGTGCACGGCCGTCTCCTGCAGATCGGCGAGATCGTCCGGCGCGACGTCGCGCAGGATGAAACCCAACCGTGGGGATTCGCTCAGGGCCACAGCCGCGCCAGCGGAGCGCCGACGTCGGCGACGAGGTCGCTCACGACGCGCTCGACGCCGCTCGCGGCCATGGGGCGCCGCGGGACGAGGAAGCGATAGTCGATGATCGTGACGGGCGGCTTGCCCGCGTCGACGGCGCGGACGTTCTCGCGCGCCAGCCAGTCGAGGAAGCGCGGCAGCGCCTGCACGGAGGCGAGGTGCGTGTCATGAAGCAAGAGGATGCCGCGGCCGCGCATGCCGGTGACCTTGCGCACGAGGTAATTGTAGACGTCGTCCTCGCGGCGGTTCTTCCAGTCTTGTGGGTCCAGGTTCCAGCCCACGTCGGGCAGCTCGCGCGCCGTGAGCGCGGCGTCGAGCCCCGGGCAGTAGCCGCCATAGGGCGCGCGGAAGAGCAGGGGCCTTATCCCCGTCGTCGCCTCGATGAGCGCCGAGTTGTTGTCGATCTCCGCGTCGCGCTCGGTCGGCTTCTGGCAGAGGTTGTGGTGCGTGAAGGTGTGGTTCGCCACGAGGTGCCCGTGAGCGGCGATCTTGCGCACGAGATCTCGCCGCGCCAAGTCCTCGGGGCGATGGCCCGCGAAGCGCCAGCCCGTCACGAAGAAGATCGCCTTGAGGCCGCGGCGGTCCAGCTCCTCGAGGATGAGCGGCGTGCCCTTCAGATCGGGGCCGTCGTCGAACGAGAGCAGCAGCTCCCGCGGCGCCGAGGCGCCGTCGAACTTCGTGTGCGGCCCATGGCCCGGCGACCACAGCGAGACGCGGGGGGCCGGCTCGGGCCGTGGCTCGGCCTGGGCGAGGAGCTCGTCCGAGAGCGGCTCCTGGGCCAAATACCGGCGCCACTGGGATGCACCGATCTCGCCCCCGCCGCCAAGCGTCGGGAGGAGCAGAACCAACAGACCCCCGAGGGGGGCGAGCGATCGGCGAGACACCAGCGTCCGATGATATCGGAGGGTTCCTGGCCCCGATACAGAGGCCAGGCAACCCAGCGATATCAGGGCGCTTTATTGGCGCGATTTCAAAAACGTAAGCGACCGTGCGGAGAATCAACCGCCGGACGACGCATCGGTCGTGCCGCCGTCGGCCGAGCCCGTGTCGGCCGAGCCCGCGTCCGAGGGGACGGCGTCCGAGGCGCCACCTTCGGTCGCGCCTGCGTCGGAGGCGGCCGCGTCGCTCCCGGCGTCGGTCGTCGTCGTGGCATCGGTGCCTGTCCCGGCGTCGACCGTGGGGACCGTCGTGAACTGCAGCTTGGTGTTCAGGTACAGGCCGTCCACCGAGGTGTTGCTGGTGATCGTGTAGAGCACGGCGTCCAAGGCAGGCGCGAGCGGCGCGTACTCGAGGCCGGAGCGCGCCTGCACCACCACGCCCGGCGCGGGCAATTGGCCGTTCTTGTCGACGACGCCGAACCGCAGCGTCGCTTCCGACACCGAGGTGTCCGAAAACGAATCGACGTAGACGAGCCCCTCGTCACCGATGGGCGTCGAGTCGAACAGATCGCTCGCGAACTTGCGCGTCGCGCAGCCGGGAACGCTCGTCGAGACGCCCTCGATCTCTTGCGTGGCGCTGAGCCGCGCCCACGAGATCAGGGAGCCATTCGCGAGGAAGGTCGGCTGAATGAACGAGATGCCGGGCGCGCTGGTCTTCGCGAAGTTGCATGGCATCGTGTTCGCTGCGCCCGCCACGAAGGCGTCGAAGACGAAGAAGCTCGTGTCGGTGATGACCTGCGCGTTCTTCGCGTAGATGGCGTTCTTCGCGTCCTTCGAGGCGCCGAAGACGAGCGCGACGCCATCGTCGACCATCGTCACCGTCTGGGGAGCCTCACGATCCACCACCAGCTGCAGCGCGCCGACGTCGTTCATGACCTTGCTGCGGAAGTAGACGCTGTTGGCCGCCGGGAGGTAGTCGCCCACGTTCGCCGCGATCGGCTTCACGGTGTCGCCGCCCGGGTAGGTCGCGCTCTGCAGCGCGCCGGAGGGGGCGCCGTTCACGTCGTAGTTGAACGACTTCAGCCAGTACCACTTCTGCGAGTCGGGGGAGATCGTCCACTGGTCGACGTCCGTCACGACCGTCGTGCGCGTCGAGTCGTCGTCGAGCAGCTGCCAGTGCAGGTCCTCAGTCCCCGTGTCAGTCGCGCGGGTCGACCAGCCGATCGAGTTGCCGTCGGGCGAAAGGCGCACGCCCCACTTGCGAACGGGCGTGCCGTCGCTGAAGGCCGGGTCGTTCGGCGCCTGCAGGATGATCGTGCCGACCAGGGGCAGCGGCGCGTCCGTGTCTTCGAGGCGCCCCGCGTGCAGCTCGATCGTGTGGTTGTACTTGTTCGTGCTGTCCGGCACGGGGTTCTCGAGGCAGACGGCCGTGTTCGTCAGCGCGTGGCCGTTGCAGAACAGCCCCTCGCTGCCGGTCAGCGAATGGGGCGCCTTCCAGCCCGGCCGCCAGGCCTTGATGTGGCCGATGTAGCTGCTTCCGCCGCCGTTCGCGGCCTCGTCCTCGAGGAACGTCAGCGTGTCGCCGTCGAATCCGTGGACGCGGAACCCAATCTGTTGATCGGAGTAGAGGGCGGTCGACAGGCGGATGCAGTTCGGATCGGCGGCGGACGCGACGCACTGAACGGCGCCGCCGGCCGCGACCTTGGACACGTTCACGACCCAGAGCTCGTTGTGGAAGAGGTCCGTCGAAACGTGCGAGAACGCGCACCAGCGATCGCCCGTGGGTGGCAGCTGGTTCGTGCACGTGTCGGCCCCGCTGCCGACGAGGCCGATGTTGCCGCTCAGGATGAGCTTGCTGTCCGGGTTCACCGTCGGCGCGGCCGGGCCCGTGTCGGGCTTCGTCGCATCGGCGCCGCCGTCGGAGACCGCGTCGTTGTGCGCGTCGAAGTCGACGCTCGCCTCGGGGTACATCTTGCCGCCGCCGTCACCGCCGCAACCACCGACGAGTGAACCGACCGTCAAAAACGAGCCGAGCAGAGAAAAAGCGAGACGAGGGGACGTCCGATTCATGCGGCCTCCGAGGGAGCCATTGGACCGTAAGCATAGGCGGCGAGCAAGGCCAAACCAGGCGCGACTCGCGCCATCGAAGCGTCCGTCAATGCACCAACCGCTCTCGAACGCGCGGTGCCCCAAGCCCTGAGGTAGAGGCATCAGCGCGAACGCAGCGAGCGGGTCGAAGAACTGTGAGGCCCAGCTTCGCTGGGCCGGCTCACCTTGCGGAGGACTTGCGGAGGGGCGAAGCCCCTTCCGCGAAGCGAGCGCTCAAAACGGAATGTCGTCGTCGCCGCCGGTGGGCGGGCCGCCCATGTCCATGTCGTCGCCGGCGTCCGACGCGGGACGGCCGCCGCCGCCACCACCACCGAAACCGCCGCCGCCGCGGCGAGCGCCACCGCCGCCCTCACCGCCACCGCCGCCACCGAGGAAGACCACGCGGTCGGCGACGACGTCGGTCGCGTAGTGCTTCTGGCCTTCCTTCTCGTAGCTGCGCGTCTGGAGGCGGCCCTCGATGTACACCGAGCGGCCCTTGGCGAGGTACTTCGAGCAGTTCTCGGCCTGGTCGCCCCAGACGGTGACGCGATGCCACTCCGTCTTCTCTTGCTTCTGCCCCGATTTGTCCTTGAAGACCTCCGTGGTCGCGATGCGCAGGTTGCACAGCGCGCGGCTCGACGGCGTGTACTTCAGCTCGGGGTCGGCGCCCAGATTGCCGATCAGGATGACCTTGTTGACGCTTCCCATGACGGTTTTCTCCTTTTACACCCTTTAGCGAGGCCGGTGCCGGGATTCTTCGGCGCCGCACCGCGCGCGTTGCTCTCCTCGCGCCGGGCGGCAAGTGCTAGCCTCCACGCGTGCAGCGCGCGTTCGTGCTCGCGGTCTCGCTGTCCGTTGTCGTCTCGGGCGCGCCGTCGCTCGGCGCGTCGTCCGCGAAGCCCGTCTCCGCGAAGCCCGTCTCCGCGAAGCCCGTCGCGACGAAGCCCGCCGCGACGAAGTCGGCCGCGACGAAGTCGGCAAAGGCCACTGGGAAGGGCGCCTCCACCTCCCGAGGTCCCGTCGCCGAGCTCGGGCGCGGCTACCGCGCCTACCAAGCCGGCGACTACACCGCTGCGACGCACGCGCTCTCGGCCGCCGTGGGGCATGGGCTGCGCGTCGACGATTGGGCGCTCTACTACCTCGCCGAGAGCGAGTTCTATTCGGGGGCGTATCGCGCCGCGCGCGGCCACTTCGAGCGCCTCGCGCACGGCAAAGGTCGACCGGCCGAGCTCGCGCCGGCACGCATCGCCGATTGCTGGTGGCAGGAGGGCGATCGCGCGAAGGCTGGCCGCGCGTACGCGGCGATCGTGAAGGCAGGGGCCAAGCGGGCGAGCCCGTTCGTCGATCTGGGCGTGGCGCGGTTCCGCCTCGCCGAGATCGCATTCGCCTCCGACGCGGCCGTCGGGCGGCGCCAGTTCCTCGCGCTCGCGAAGGACCTCCCCGCTCACCCGCTCGGCGACGAGGCGCTGCGCCGCGCGTACCCGCCGGAGACGCGTGCACCCGGCGGCCCCGCCGAGAGCGCGAGCGGTACGGCGGAGGGCACGACCGTGACGCAGGGCCCGCCGGCCGAGGCGCTGTCCCCGGAGGATCGCCTGCGCCGCGCCGAGACGCTGACGCGCGATCGCCACTGGGACGAGGCGCTCGTCGAGCTGGCGAAGCTGCCGAAGGACCTGCCGCCTGCGCTGGGCGCCGAGCGCGACTTCTCGATCGGCATGACGAAGTTCCACATGCGGCGCGACTACGCGCGCGCGGGCGAGCTCCTGCTCGGGGCCGTGCCGCGGCTGCCGGCCGAGAAGGCCGCCGAGGCGCAGTTCCACGGCGCGCGCGCGCTGTCGCGCGTCGATCGCGACGACGAGGCGATCGCGGGCTACAAGAAGGTGATCGCGGACTTCCCGCGCTCGAAGTGGGCGGCCGAGGCCCAGTTCCTCTCCGGCTGGCTCGACTACAACCGCGGCCGCTTCCGCGAAAGCCTACCGGGGCTGCAGGCGACGCTGGATCGCTTCGGCAAGAGCAAGTTCGCCGACGACGCCGCCTGGTGCCTCGCGTTCGCGCACCTGCTCCTCGGCGAATCCGACGCCGCGTTCGCCGATCTCGCGCGCTACGCGAAGATGCCCGCGACGGGGATGACGGGCGACGAGCGCGCGACGCAGGTCGCGTACTGGCGCGCGCGCCTGCACGAGAAGGTCGGCCACAAGGCCGAGGCCGAGGCTGGGTACCGGGCGCTCGTGCGCGATCGCCCGCTGTCCTTCTATGGCTTGCTCGCGGCGGCTCGCCTGCGCGAGGCCAAGCTACCCGACGCCAAGGCCGCGGGCGCGACGGCCGATCCGCCGCGGATCGAGCTGCCGGCGCGCGACATCGCCGCCGTGACGCCCGCGCACCCCGAGAAGGATCCGATCGTCGCGCGCGTCCTCGAGCTCATCGACGCCGGCATGAACGCCGAGGCGGCCGACGAGCTTCGGCGCGGCGAGGCCGACGTGCTCAAGCGCGCGGGCGGCGAGAAGGCGCTGCCGTGGCTGCTGCGTCTCTACCAGCGCGCCGAGGACTTTCACCGTCCCTACCAGCTGGCCGAATCGCACGGCGGCAGCGCGCTCAACGCGACTCCGACGGGCGTCGCGCGCACCTTCTGGGAGGCGGCGTACCCGCGCGCGTATGCCGAGCTCGTCGAGAAGTACGGGCCCCCCGCGGGGAACCCGGACGTGCTGCTCTACTCGATCATGCGCAAGGAGTCGGGCTTCAACCCGCTCGACGTCTCGTACGCCGACGCGCGCGGCCTCCTGCAGATGATCCCGCCCACCAGCGCGCGCGTCGCCGCGACGGCGAAGCTGCCCTTCGCGCCCGACGAGCTCTACGAGCCGGAGACGAACGTGCGCCTCGGCGCGATCTACATCGGCTCGCTGTTCGCGAAGTTCGGCGATCAGGTGCCGCTGACGGCGGGCGCGTACAACGCCGGCCCGCGCGCGATGCAGAAGTGGTGCGAGCAGCACGCCAAGCACCCGACCGACGAGTTCGTCGAGCTCATCGCGTTCACGCAGACGCGCGAGTACGTCAAGCGCGTCACGGCGCTGTACGCGCACTACCGCTTTCTCTACGGCCCAGCGCCGTATCAGATCCCGCTCGCGCTGAACCTCAAGGTCAGCCCCAAGGGGCCGGATTACTGACGCGCGTCGCGTGATCGACGCCGTCGCCAAGCGACCTTATACTTGGGGCATGGCCAAGTACCGGGGAACGATCCGCAGGAGCGATCTCGAGGGCGGGCACTGGCAGCTCGAGGGTGACGACGGCACGACGTACGTGCTCGAGGACGCGCCCGCGGCGGTCGCGAAGGACGGGACGAAGGTCGAGATCGACGGCGCCGTCGACAAGAACGTCATGGGCTTCGCCATGACCGGTCCGACGCTGAAGGTGAAGTCGGCCAAGGCCGTGTGACCGCGCCAAGGCGCGCGGTCGAATTGGTGCAAACGTCGGGCGCTGCGTGCACGTGCGCGCGCGCCGGCGCCGCTAGAGTTTCGCGTACCAATGCATCATCGGCTGTCCTTGCTCTGCGTCATCGTTGCGCTGGCGGCATGCACTTCGGGTAGCGGAGGAGGCGGGCGCGTCACGGGCGCCGCCGGCACGACCGGTGCCGCGGGCGACGGCGCTTCGGGGGGCGCCGGCGCGACCGGCGTTGCCGGGACCGGTGCGGCTGCGGGCACGACGGGAGCGAGCGGCAGCGGCGGAACCACGGGCGCCGCCGGCAGCGGCGCGACCACGGGCGCCGGTGGCGCGGGCGGCTTCGACGGTG
>DASZUD010000104.1:0-11003 GCA_035548155.1 Polyangia bacterium | reverse complement strand
CAGCGGGCGCGCCCGCAGGCCGTCGCCCGCGCTCGGCAGCACGAGGCCCAGCCCCGACGACGCGAGCGCCTGCGCGACGCCCGCGCGCACCCTGGCGAAGTCGTCGACGTCGACGAAGAACCTCACCTCGCGGCCGTTCGGCGACAGGAACCAGCCGAGGGCGTCGGCGCGGCGCACGACGCGTTGGCGCGCCTCCTCGCCGTCGCTCTCGCTGGCGCCGCGCGCCAGCACGCGGCGCGCCGTCGCCCGGCCCGAGGCGTCGAGCGCGAGGTCGAGGAGCCGCGACGGCCCGTAGACGCGCCGAACGCCGGGGACCGCCGCGAGCCGCCGCTCGGCCGCAGCGAGCGCCTCGCGGTTCGCCGACGAGTACGCGTCGTCCACCGCGACGGTCACCTCGACGAGGTGGAGGAGATCGAACCGCTCCGCCACCTCGCGGCCGCGCGCGACGGTCCAGTCGCCCGCCGGCGTCCAGGCGAACGTGTCGGCCGCCCGAGCCGGACCGGCCAGCGCCAGCAGCGCGCCCACGCAGAGGGCCAGAACGCCGAATTGTGACCGACCGGGGGGCACCGGCTTGCACTATAGAGGGCGAAGATGCCCCTGACATCCTTTCGCGTGCTGGCGGGCGGGCCCGCCGTCCCCGACGACGCGGCCGTCGTCGCGGCCGTGCGGCGAGGGGACACGGGCGCCGAGCTTGCCGCCTGGAACCGGTTTTCCCCCCGCGTGGACGCCACGGTGCGCCGTCTCCTCGGGCCCGGGCCCGACGACGAGCGCGAAGATCTCGTCCAGGAGGTCTTCATCCGCTTCTTCCGCGGCGTCGCCAGACTGCGCGAGCCGGCCGCCGTGCGCGGGTTCCTGGTGGGCATTTGCCTGCGGGTCGTGCGCGGCGAGATCGCGGCCCGCCGCCGGCGCAGCTGGCTCCGCCTGACGTCGACGGGCGAGGCGCCCGAGCGGCCCGCCGGACCGCGCGACGACGAGGCGCGAGAGGCCGTGCGCCGCTATTACGGCGTCCTCGATCGGCTGCCCGGGCAGGAGCGGTCGATCTTCGTCGCGCGGACGATCGAGGGGCTCACCCTCGAGGAGGTCGCGGCGGCGCACGAGATCTCGGTGTCGACGGCCCAGCGCCGCATCGAGCGCGCCACGGAGCGCGTCACGCGGATCGTCGAGCGCGACCCGCTGCTTGCGACCTTTGTCGAGAAGGAGGCGCCGTGACCGCGCGCGACGAAAGGCCGAGTCGGCTCGAGCACCTGACGGCGGCCGCCCGGCGCATCGCGGGTGAGGACGGGGGCGCCGGTCCCGCGCCCGAGGTCTGGCACCGCTTGAGGGAACGCCGCGAGCGCAGCAGCCGCCGCCGGCGCTGGGCGCTCCCCACGCTGGCCGCCGCGGGGATCGCCGTCGTCGTCGGCGTGACGCTCGCGAAGCGCGCGCGGCCGTTGACCTACGTCGTCGACGGTGGACGCGTCGAGGCGAACGGCTACGTTTCGAGCGCGAGCGCCGCAGGGACCGAGCTGCGCTTCTCGGACGGGACGAGGGTGCTCCTCGCGCGCGGCGCGCGGATGTCGATCGGCCCGACCAGCGCCCACGGCGCGCGCCTGCGCGTCGAGGAGGGCCAGGCGCACTTCGAGGTGATCCACCGCGCCGGCGCCGACTGGTCCGTCGAGGCGGGGCCGTACCGCGTGCAGGTGACGGGCACCGTGTTCGACGTGCGCTGGTCGGCGGGCGACGAGGCCGTGGTCGCGCTGCGCGTCGGCTCGGTGCGCGTCGCGGGACCGCACCTCGCCGCGCCCGTCACGCTGGCGCCCGGGCAGCGGCTCGTCGCGCGCCTGTCGTCGGGCGAGCTTCGGCTGGAGTCGAGCGACCTGCCCGGCGGCCAGCCCGCAACCGAGGGCGCTCGGGCCGCACCACCCTCGCCGGCCGCGACGCCTTCCCCTCCGCTGCGCGAACTGACGGCGCCGGCGCGCGCGCGGGTCGCCCTCGCGCACCCAGCGGCGCGCGCGCGTGCGAACGGGCCGCGCTTCGCACCCGACCAGTGGTCCTCGAAGGTGGTGGCCGGCGCCTCGCGTGACGTCCTCGCCGAGGCGCGCGCGCGCGGCATCGACGAGGTCGTCGGCGACGTCGACGCCGCCGCCCTCGCGGCGCTGGCCGACGCCGCCCGCTACGCGGCCGACGCCGCGCTCTCGAAGCGGGCGCTCGCGGAGCTGCGCCGCCGGTTCCCGTCCAGCGTCGAGGCCGGCACGGCGGCGTTTCACTTGGGACGCATCGCCGACGACGAGGGCGCGTTGCGCGCGGCCGTAGAGTGGTACCGCCGCTACGCCGCCGAGGCGCCGCGCGGTCCCTACGCCGCCGAAGCGGCCGGCCGCGAGATGCTCGACGTCGAGCGCCTCTCGGGCCGCGGCGCCGCGGCCGCGCTGGCCCGCACCTACCTCGAACGCTACCCCGACGGCGCTTATCTCTTGCAGGCCCGATCGATCCTCAGCTCACCGTGACACTGCTGCGCACCGCCGTTCTCGTGGCGCTGGCCGTATCGAGCACGGTCAGCGTCGCGCGCGCGTCTTCCGGAGGAAGCGACGACGTGCGCGCTTCGGCCGTCGCCGTGCTGCGGCCCGCGGGCGACGATCCGGTGCTCGTCGCGGCGGCGACGCGGACGCAGCTCGAGCTGGGAGCGACGGGCGTGCGGAGCGCGCTCATCGACGAGGGAGACGGCTACGCCGCGCGCGTCGCCTTCGTGCGTGAAGACGGCGTCGCGACGATCGACGTCCTCGGCACGCCGGCCGCGGGCGCGCCGATCCACCGGCGCGTCCCGGTCCCGCGCGACGCCGGCGGTGACGACGCGGCCGTGCTCGCCGTGCGTGCCGTCGAGGTCTTGCGCGGCATCCAGCTCGAGCTGCGGCGGCCGCGGACCGAAGCCCGGCTGCCCGTGACGACGACGGAGACCGCGACGCGCGCCCCGGCGCCGACGCCGGAGATGGCGACGTGGCGCTTCGAGCTGGGCCTCGGCGCGTTGACGGCGCGCCCGTTCGGAGCGGCGCTCGGCGT
This sequence comes from Polyangia bacterium, assembly GCA_035548155.1. Lineage (GTDB taxonomy): Bacteria > Myxococcota_A > Polyangia > Fen-1088 > Fen-1088 > DASZFV01. The sequence continues at coordinate 7,970 of DASZUD010000104.1, read as the reverse complement.
GGGCCCCGTGGCGGCCGCGGCCGGCGCGATCGCGCCCCACGTGTCGATCGCGGCGACCTTCGCGGGCCCCTTCTTCACCGACCGCCCGGAGGCCCCTGACGGTACCGCCGACACGCGAGAAGAGCTGGGCACGATCGGCCTGCGCGTCGACGCGCGCGCGCCGCGCCTCGAAGCGCACGTGACGGGCGCGGTGGGTCTGCACCACTCGACGGTGCGCTACGACCCGCGTGGCCTTGGCGCGCTGGCGAGCGCCAACCGCGTCCTGCACGTGGTCGCGAATCAATCCCTGTGGAATCCTCTCGTGACGCTGGCGGCGGGCGCGAGCTGGCGCGTCTCCGGCCACTGGGGCGTGAGCCTGCAGTGCGCCGCGCTGCTCGTGGCACCGGAGCTCGACCTGCTCGTGAACGATCACTATGTGGGCACGCTCGGCGGCCCGTCGCTGCTGACGACCCTCTCGGCGTGGGTAGGAATTTGATGACCGGTTTTTCGTGCACGCTCCGCACTTCCTCCTCGACGGTCGCCTCGCACGGCGACCCAAAGGAGCACCCATGAAGACCTTCCCGACCCGATCGCGCCTCTGGCTCGTCGGCCCCCTCGCGCTCGCCGCTTCGATCGCGGCGTGCGACAAGCACGCCGTCGAGATCTCGCACCCGGCCACCGCGGCCGAGGCCTTCGCCCTCACGTCGGATTGGCCCGCGTTCGCGCAGAGCCCGACGTCCAAGGTCGACATTCTGTTCATGGTCGACGACTCGTCGTCCATGGCTCCCTTTCAGGCGCAGCTCGCGACGGGCTTCTCGCAGTTCATGACGGCGCTCGAGGCGCTGCCGGGCGGCACGCCCGACCTGCACCTCGGCGTCGTGACCTCGTCGATGGGCGCGGGCCGGAACCCGGGCATCGCCCACTGCGCCGCGGGCAATGGTCCCGGCAACGACGGCGGCAAGCTCCACAACGAGCCCCTGGGCAGCTCATGCGCGGGCGTCACGCTGACGGACCACTACCTCTCGGTTCGCACGGACGCGACGGGCCAGCGGGTCACGAACTTCGGGGGCGGCTCTCTCGCCGACGCGTTCGGGTGCATCTCTCAGGTCGGCCAGGACGGCTGCGGCTTCGAGCAGCAGCTCTCGGCGGTGCGCCACGCGCTGGATCCGGCGCTGGCTCCGCCCGAGAACGCCGGGTTCCTGCGCAGCGACGCCTTCCTCGCCGTCGTGCTCGTCACCAACGAGGACGACTGCTCGGCGCCGGCGGACAGCGACTTGTTCGACGTCACGACGGGCACCCTCTCGGATCCGCTGGGCCCGCTGCAGTCCTTTCGCTGCAACGAGTACGGACACCTGTGCCTCATCGACGGCAAGCTCCAGCACCCGCCGCGCGACAAAGCGACGGGCACGCTTCAAGGTTGCCGCTCGGCCGAGGACGGGCGGCTCGATCGCGTCGCGGACTTCGTGACCTTCCTCAAGGGCCTCAAGGGCGATCCCGCGCGCGTCTTCTTCGCCGCCGTCACGGGTCCGCCCACGCCCTACTCCGTCGAGCTCTACGACGACGCTGCGACCGGCGGAGAGTCGTGGCCAAGCGTTGGCCACTCGTGCATGAGCGACAGCAACACCTACGCGGACCCGGCGGTGCGCATCGCCGGGGCGGTGAACGCGTTCGGCAGCCACGGGCTCCTCTCGACCATCTGCGACGACACCATGGGCCCCGTGCTGCACGAGATCTCGACGCGCTTCTCGCGGCCCATGGGCGCGCACTGCGTCCCGACCCCGAGCCCGGGCGGCCCCGGCTGCGCCGTCGTCGATCGTGACGTCGACACGAACGGCCACTTCGTGGCGCAGCGCCTGCCGAGCTGCGCCGGCGCCGGCGGCGCCACGCCCTGCTGGAACCTCGTCGACGATGCCGCGACGTGTGGCGCAGGCTCACAGCGCCTCGACGTCGATCGCGGCGGCGCGGCCACGTCGCCGACGCTCGTCACGGCGATCGACTGCACGACCGCCCACCCCTAGTCGCACCGCAACCGCAAGGAGCGGGCGGCTACTTGATGAAGGTGGCCGCCCGCGCGATCGCGTTCACGCGCTCGACCTGCGCGTCGGTGAGGATCCCCGCGTCGAGCAGCATCTGGTACTCGAATCGCAGGTGCGTGTTCAGCAGGTAGGGCCCGTCGGTGTTGATCGTGAAGCGGACGCCACCCTCGTCGAACTTCCGCAGCGCGTCCCCCAGCGCCGTCAGGTTCGGCACCGCGTGCGTCCGCAGGTTCGAGCTCGGGCAGATCTCCAGCACCGTGCCCGCCTCGGCCAGCTTGCGCACCGCCTCGTCGCTCTCCGCCGCCGCGACGCCGTGCCCGATGCGCGAGGGCTTCAGCTTCTCCAGCACGGCCAGCACGCCCGGCACCGACGTGTGCGTCGTCTCGCCCGTGTGCACCGTCGTGCCCATGCCCGCCGCCCGCGCCCGCGCGAAGAGATCGCGGTAGCCCTCCACCTCGGCGCGCAGCTCGAGCGTGTGCATCTCCGGGCCCGCGAGATCGATCCCCACGACGCCGCGCGCCCGGTACTTCACGGCCTTCTTCACGATGATCTCGTTCAGCTCGATCGGAAACTCCCGCGCCAGGCAGAAGATCAGCCCGGCGCGCACGCCGTACTCCAGGCACGCGCGATCCATCCCGCGCAGCGCCGCGTGAATGATGTGGTCGAGGTCGCGCTCGCCGCCCAGGTTGCGCTTCATCGGATTGAAGCGCAGCTCGATGAGCGACACGTTGCTCGATCGGAACTCCTTGCCGATGACCTCGTAGACCGAGCGCTCGATCGCCGCCGGAGAGCTCTGAATCTTCTCGGTCCACTGGTGGAGGATCGCCAGGTAGTCGTTCAGATTCGCGACCGTGTCGGGCTTCGCCGTCACGAGGTCGCGGAACTCCCAGAACGTCTGGACCGGCAGCTTGAAGCCCTGGTCATGTGCGATCGACCAGAGGATGTGCGGCGCCACGGCAGCGCCCACGTGGATGTGGAGATCGGCCAGCTCCAGGCGCGGGTCCAGCATGATTTAGTGTGCGGCCTGCGCGTGCAGCCCGCCACTATCCGGTCGACCCGATTCGGCCGAAGCTTTAGACGGCGGGAGGACCAGCCGTCAGCGACGGGAAATCAAGCCGTTAGGACGTCGCGCCGTTCGCCTTGCCGTGCGACTTGCCGTTGACTTTCCCGTTGCGGTTCAGCAGCGCCCGCAGCTCCTGCCCCGGCGAGAAGGTCACGGTCTCCTGCGCGGGGATCGTGATGGGCTCCTTCGTCTTCGGGTTCTTGACGACGCGCTCGCCGCGGCGCCGCTTCGAGAACGTCCCGAACCCCGGGTAGGTCAGCTTCGCCGCCTGCTTGCGCGTGACCTTCGTGCGGATGAAGTAGTCGCCCATCTCCGTGAAGACGAGGTCCACGATCTGCATGACCGTCTTCTTCGTGAGATCCCGTGGGATCTCCTTGTGATCGTAGACGCGCTCGATGAGCTCCGCCTTCGTCATTGCCGTCTTCTCCCCCGCTTTGCCCCTGTGGACAAGGGCGCCAAGTTAAAGACTCGGCCCGGGGGTGTCAACGCTGGGCGCACCGCCTCGGCACGATGTCGCAGTGAGTATTTCCAGTCGTGCGGCGTCAAGGGCGAAGAGCGCCTAGGGAGCGACCGCGCGAAACTTGGACTATCCTTGAGATACGATGACGGCCACCGGTAAGATCACCTACCTCAGCCTGGGCGCTGACGACCCCGAGGTGAACGCCGCGTTCGACGCCGCGATCGCGCGCGTCGGAGCGGAGCTCGGCAAGACGCACCCCTTGCGCGTCGCGGGCGAAGCGCGCAGCGGCACGGGCGCGATAGAGAGCATTTCGCCCACCGACACGCGCGTCGTCGTGGCGCGGGTCGGCAGCGGAACGAAGCAGGACGTCGACGACGCCGTCGCCGCCGCGCGCGCCGCGTTTCCGGCGTGGAGCCGCGTGCCCTGGACGCAGCGCGCCCAGCTGATCGACAGGGCCGCCGAGATCATCCGGCGCCGCCGCTACGAGCTCAGCGTCTGGATGATCCACGAGATGGGCAAGAACCGCGTCGAGGCGCTGGGCGAGGTCGAGGAGACCGCGGACCTGCTGACCTACTACACGCAGCAGCTGCGCGAGAACGGCGGTTATGTGCGCGAGATGGGCAAGCTCGTGCCGACCGATCGCAACACCAGCGTGCTGCGCCCCTTCGGCGTGTGGGCCGTCGTGTCGCCGTGGAACTTCCCGTTCGCGCTGCTGGGAGCGCCCGTGGCGGCGGCGCTGGTGACGGGCAACACCGTCGTGTGCAAACCGTCGTCGGACACGCCGCTCATCGGCCTCAAGTTCGTCGAGATCCTCGAGGAGGCGGGGCTGCCGCGCGGCACCGTGAGCTGCGTCCCCGGCAGCGGGCGCGTCGTGGGCGACGGCCTCACGATGCACCCGGGCGTGGACGGCCTCACCTTCACGGGATCCTACGACGTCGGGTTCAAGCAGCTCTACCAGCGCTTCTCCACGAAGTTCCCCAAGCCGTGCATCGTCGAGATGGGCGGCAAGAACCCGGCGATCGTCATGGACAGCGCCGACGTCGAGAAGGCCGTGCAGGGCGTCTACCGCTCGGCGTTCGGCATGAACGGGCACAAGTGCTCGGCCTGCTCGCGCGTCTACGTGCACAAGGCCGTCGCAGACGCGTTCACCGAGAAGCTGGTCAAGATGACCGAGGCGATGAAGATCGGGAACCCGCTGGAGCGGGGCGTGTTCGCGGGCCCCGTCGCGACGAAGGGCGGCTACGAGGACTACCAGCGCTTCGCGGCGCTCGCGCGCGCCGCGGGCCCCGGCGTCGTGCGTACGGGCGCCGAGCTGATGAAGGACGGCGCCTTCGCCCACGGCTATTTCGTGCGTCCGACCGTGCTCGCGGGGCTGCCGCGCGATCACCAGCTCATGCGCGAGGAGCTCTTCGTGCCGATCGTCGCCGTGACGACCGTGGGCAGCCTGGACGAGGCGCTCGAGCAGGCGAACGACACCAGCTTCGGGCTGACGGCCGGCCTGTTCTCGCGCAAGCAGGACGAGATCGACGCCTTCTTCGATCGCATCGAGGCGGGCGTCGTCTACGTGAACCGCGCCGCGGGCGCCACGACGGGCGCCTGGCCGGGCGTGCAGCCCTTCGGCGGCTGGAAGGGCTCGGGGTCCACGGGCAAGAACATCGGCGGCGTGTACACGCTGCCCACGTACCTGCGGGAGCAGAGCCGCACGCTGTGCGAGTGAGGGAGGTCGAGATGCCGACGACGGGGCGCTCGGGCGCCGCCTCAAGAACCAGGCGCGAACGCCCGATTTCCCGAGTCAGGGTGCTCCCATGACTCCGCATGCGTCGTCCTCGTCGGCCGCCGCGAAGCTGGCGCGGGAGGCGCTCGCGTCGCAGCCCATCACGATCGTGACGGAGCCGCCGGGCCCGCGCGCGAAGGAGATGATCGCGCGCGCCGTCCCGCACCTGTCGCCGTCGCTGATTCACTGCTACCCCCTCATGGTCCGGCGCGCCTCGGGCTGCATGGTCGAGGACGTCGACGGCAACGTGTACCTCGACGCGGAGGCGGGCGTGGCGACGGCCTCGACGGGCCACTGCCACCCGGCCGTCGCCGCCGCGATCGCCGAGCAGGCCGAGGTGCTGATCCACATCTGCGGCACCGACTTCCACTACCCCGGCTACGGCGCGATCTGCGAGAAGCTCGGCGAGCTCGCGCGACGCATCGGCAACAACAGGCATCACTGGCAGACGTTCCTCACGAACTCCGGCACGGAGGCCGTCGAGGCCGGCATCAAGCTGGCGCGCAACCACACGCACCGGCCGAATCTGATCGCGTTCCGCGGCGGCTTCCACGGGCGCACGATGGGCTCGCTGTCGTTGACGGCCAGCAAGTCGAAGTACCGCAAGGGCTTCGGACCGCTGCTGTCGAACGTGTACCACGCCGAGTACGGCAGCGCGGACAGCGTCGAGGAGCTGCTCTCGACGGTGACGGCGCCCGACGACGTCGCGGCGATCATCGTCGAGCCGGTCCTCGGCGAAGGCGGCTACGTCGTGCCGCCGCACGACTTCCTGCCGCGGCTGCGCGCGCTCGCCGACCAGCACGGCATCATGCTGGTGTTCGACGAGGTGCAGAGCGGCATGGGCCGCACGGGCAAGATGTTCGCCGCCGAGCACTCGGGCGTCGTGCCCGACGTCTTGCTGCTGGCGAAGGGCATCGCCTCGGGCATGCCGCTCGGCGCGATGATGGCGCCGCGCGAGCGCATGACGTGGCCGCCCGGCAGCCACGGATCGACGATCGCGGGCAACCCCGTCTCGATCGCGGCCGGGATGGCGACGATCAAGCTGCTCGAGGGCGGCCTGGTCGCGAACTCGGCGCGGGTGGGCGACGCGCTCAAGGGTTACTTGAAGTCGGCGCTGTCGAACGAGGAAAAGGTCACCGACATCCGCGGCGTGGGCCTCATGATCGGCGTCGAGTTCGAGACCGCGGCGCTGGCCGACGAGATCGCGCAGCTCTGCTTCCGCCGCGGCCTGCTCGTCCTCGAGTGCGGGCGCAAGGCCATTCGGCTGTCCCCTCCCCTCATCCTCACGGAGGAGCAGGCGCGCGTCACCGCGGACGTCTTCGCGGGTGCGTGCCGCGACGCCGCGCGTGAGTAAGCCCGACGGGAAAGGCGACCACTCCGTCTCGCTGGCGGCGCGCCAGAAGGACCGGGTCTTCTACACGTGGAGCGCGCAGAACGCCGCGCTGCCGCTGGAGATCATCGAGGGTCAGGGCGCGCGCTTCACGACGGCCGACGGCGCGCGCTGGTGGGATCTCGGCAGCATGACGTGGAACGCCGGCCTCGGGCACGGGCACCCGCGCATGCGTGAGGCGCTGGCCGCGGCCGCGCAGCAGGGCTTGCTCGCGTACCCGACCTCGGTGTTCCCAGCGAAGGCGCGCGCCGGCGAGCTGCTGGCCGAGGTGACGCCCGACGGGCTCACGAAGAGCTTCCTCTGCCTCTCGGGCGCAGAGGCCAACGAGAACGCCGTGAAGATGGCGCGCATGGTGACGGGGCGAAAGAAGGTGGTCGCGCGCACGCGCAGCTACCACGGCGCGACGCTGGCCATGCTGTCGCTCTCGGGTGATCCGCGCCGCGAGCTCTTCGAGCCCGGCCTGCCCGGCGTCGCGCGCTTCGGCGATCCGTATTGTTTTCGGTGCCCGTTCGACAAGGATCCGGCGACCTGCGCGCACGAGTGCGCCGACGACCTCGAGGCCACGCTGCTGAGCGAGGGCCCGGACACCGTCGCTGCGGTGATCGTCGAGGGCGTCGTCGGCGCGAACGGCGTGTTCGTCCCGCCGCGCGGCTACTGGAAGCGCCTGCGCGAGATCTGCGACAGGCACGGCGTCCTGCTGATCGCCGACGAGGTGCTGTCGGGCTTCGGGCGCACGGGGCGCTGGTTCGCCGTCGACCACGACGGCGTCACGCCCGACATCATGACGATGGCGAAGGCGATCACGGGCGGCTACGCGCCGGGCGGCGCCGTCATCGTGAGCGAGCGCATCGCGCGCCACTTCGACGACCACGTCCTGCAGTGCGGCCTGACCAGCTACGCGCACCCGCTGGTGTGCGCGGCCATCGTGGCCGCGATCGAGACGTACCGCGACGACGGGCTGATCGACCGCGCCGCGTCGCTGGGCGAGCGGCTGGGCGCGCGCCTCGCGGACCTCGCGCGCACGCGGCCGCAGATCGCCGAGGTGCGCGGGCTCGGCATGTTGTGGGCGCTCGAGCTGTGCGTGCCGGGAACGCGGCAGCCGCTGCCCGCGCCCGCGCTGGCCAAGGTCGCGGCGACGCTGCGCGCGCACCACCTGCACCTGCACAAGCGCGACAACCTCGTCTACATCGCGCCGCCGCTGGTCATCAGCGCCGTCGAGCTGGAAGAGGCGGTGGGCGCGCTGGGACGCGCGCTCGACGAGGCGCTGC
>DASZUD010000103.1:0-7592 GCA_035548155.1 Polyangia bacterium | reverse complement strand
GAGATGAGGCCCACGCCCGGCGTCGAGAAGCGCACCTTCGCGATCCACGGGTACACCTTCGACCCGGGCAGCTGGCCGCCCTCGCCGGGCTTCGCGCCCTGCGCCATCTTGATCTGGATCTCGTCGGCGTTGACCAGGTAGTGGCTCGTGACGCCGAAGCGGCCCGAGGCCACCTGCTTGATGGCGCTGCGGCGCGAGTCGCCGTTGGCGTCGGGCGTGAAGCGGCGCGGATCCTCGCCGCCCTCGCCCGTGTTGCTCTTGCCGCCGATGCGGTTCATGCCGATGGCCAGCGTCTCGTGCGCCTCGGCGCTGATCGAGCCGTAGGACATCGCGCCCGTCTTGAAGCGCTTGACGATCGAATCGACCGACTCGACCTCGTCGATCGGCACCGGCTTCCTGTCCGACTTGAGCTGCATGAGGCCACGCAGCGTCGCGAGGTTCGTCGACTGGTCGTCGATGAGCTTCGAGTACTCCTTGAACACCGAGTAGTTCCCCTCGCGGCAGGCGTACTGCAGCTTGTGGATGCTCTCGGGGTTGAAGAGGTGGTACTCGCCGTTCTTGCGGTACTGGTACTGGCCGCCCGGATCCAGCGTGGGCGACGGCAGCGGACGATCGGGGAACGCCCGCTCGTGCCGGCGGCGAACCTCCTCGGCGACCTCGTCGATGCCGATGCCGCCGATGCGCGACGCCGTCCACGTGAAGTACTCGTCGACGAACGGCGAGTTCAGCCCCACGGCCTCGAAGACCTGAGCGCCGTGGTAGCTCTGGATCGTCGAGATGCCCATCTTCGAGCAGACCTTGACGATGCCCTTGTTCACCGCCTTGACGTACTTCTGCTCGGCCCGATCGGCGTCCCCGCCGGGCAAGGTCCCCTGGCGGACCATGTCGTGGATCGTCTCGAAGGCGAGGTACGGGTTGATCGCGCTCGCGCCGTAGCCCAGCAGCAGCGCGAAGTGGTGCACCTCGCGCGGCTCGCCGCTCTCGACGACGAGGCCCACGCGCGTGCGTGTGCCCTCGCGGAGCAGGTGGTGCTGCACGGCCGACACGGCCAGCAGCGACGGGATCGGCGCGCGGTCGTGATCGTGGCCGCGGTCCGAGATGATGATGATGTTGTGCCCGTCGGCGATGGCCTGGCTGGCCGCGCGGCGCAGCTCGGCGATGCCGGCCTCGAGGCCGCGTCCGCCCGCCTTCACGTCGTAGAGCATCGGCAGCGTGACGCTCTTGAAGCCGTGGGACCCGTTCTTGCCGGAGAGGTTGCGCAGCTTCTCCAGCTCCTCGTTGCGCAGCACGGGCGACGCGAGCTCGATCTGGCGCGCCGACTCGGGCGTCGGCTCGAGCAGGTTGCCCTCGGGGCCGATCGACGTGTCGACGGCCATGATGATCTCTTCGCGGATGGCGTCGACCGGAGGGTTCGTCACCTGCGCGAAGAGCTGCTTGAAGTAATTGAACAGCAGCTGCGGCCGGTTCGAGAGCACGGCCAGCGGCGTGTCCGTGCCCATCGAGCCCGTCGCCTCGACGCCGTCGGTGGCCATGGGCCCGACGAGGACCTTCATGTCCTCCGTCGTGTAGCCGAAAGCCTCCTGGCGGCGGCGCACGGTCTCGTGGTCGGGCTCGATCACCACGGGCGGCTTCGGCAGATCGCCCATCGTGATCATGTTGTCTTTCAGCCACTGGCCGTACGGGTGCGCCGACGAGATCTCCTTCTTGATCTCCTCGTCGCCGACGATGCGGCCCTGGCTGGTGTCGACCAGGAACATGCGCCCGGGCTGCAGGCGCCCCTTCTCGAGGATGTTCTCCGCGGGGATGTCGAGCACGCCGACCTCGGACGCCATCACGACGAGTCCGTCCTTCGTGACGTAGTAGCGCGAGGGGCGCAGGCCGTTGCGGTCCAGCGTCGCGCCGATGCGCGTGCCGTCCGTGAAGGCCACCGACGCCGGGCCGTCCCAGGGCTCCATGAGGCAGCCGTGGAAGCCGTAGAAGTCCTTGCGCTCCTGCGACATCGACTCGTGGTTCGACCACGGCTCGGGGATCATCATCATCATCGCGTGCGGCAGCGACCGCCCCGCGAGGACCAGGAGCTCGAGCACGTTGTCGAACATGCCCGAGTCGCTGCCGTCGGTGTCGACGACCGGCAGGACCTTCTTGAGGTCGTCGCCGAACAGCTTCGACTGGAACATGCTCTCGCGCGCGTGCATCCAGTTCACGTTGCCGCGCAGCGTGTTGATCTCGCCGTTGTGCGCGATCATCCGGTAGGGATGGGCGCGCGACCAGCTGGGGAAGGTGTTCGTCGAGAAGCGCGAGTGGACCAAACCAAGCGCCGACTCGACCTCGTCGCTCTGCAGGTCGAGGTAGAACTTCGGCAGCTGATCGCACATCAGCATGCCCTTGTAGACCAGCGTGCGCGACGAGAGGCTGGGGATGTAGAAGTGCGCCTTCTCGGCGATGTCGCTCTTGCGGATCTCGTGGCGCACGCGGCGGCGGATGACGTAGAGCTTCCGCTCGAAGGCGTCGTCGGTCTCGCTCTCGAGCGCGGCGCCGCGGCCGATGAAGATCTGGCGGATGACCGGCTGCGACTTCACGGCCGTCGGACCGAGCATCGAGTTGTCCGTGGGGACGTCGCGCCAGCCCAGGAACACCTGACCCTCGTCGCGCACGACCTTCTCGAAGAGGCGCTCACAGGCGGCGCGGCTCGCGGCCTCGGTGGGGAGGAAAACGGAGCCGACGGCGTAGTGGCCGGGCTTCGGGAGCTCGATGCCGAGGCGGTCGCACTGACCGGCGAGGAACTTATGGGGAACCTGAATCAGGATGCCGGCGCCGTCGCCGGTGTTCACCTCGCAGCCGCAGGCGCCGCGGTGCTCGAGGTTCAGCAGGATCTGCAGCGCATTCTTCACGATCTTCGAGGACTTGCGACCCTTCAAGTCGACGACGAAGCCGACGCCGCAAGCATCATGCTCGTGGCTGGGATCGTAGAGACCTCGAGGACCGGGACCGTGAATCGCTGTCATTTCAAACTACCTTTCGGGGGCTGGCGGAAAAACCCAGACGAGCCGGAAGTCGCTGATTTTCCAGTAATGGAAGCAAACGGCTCACTGTAGCACGGTGTAGTTGTCCCGCGTGCGGGAGAAATGTCACTCGCCTTAGGGATCGGAACCCGTACCATGCGCGGCCTCGTGGGTTCCAGAGCGAAGAGGCCGCTGCTCGCCGCCGGTTTCATGTCCTTCGTGGTGTGCTTCGCCGGTTGCCGCGCAGCGGCGCCGGCGCGCTCGGGGGCTTCCGCCTCGCCGCCTCCCCGGCTCGTGATGTCGATCGTCGTCGATCAATTTCCGGCGTGGGAGGCGGCCGAGCGGTTGCCGCTGCTGCCCGCCGGCGGCGGGTTCGCGCGGCTGCGGCGCGAAGGGCTGTCCGTCAAGGAGCTGCGCTACGCGCACGCGTCGACCGACACGGCCGCCGGCCACGCCGCGCTCTACACGGGAGGCGCGCCGCGGGCGAGCGGCCTCTCGGCGAACGAGGTGCTGGGGCGGGACGGCAAACCCCAGTCGATCCTGCGCGACGAGAAGACGCGCCTCGTCGCGACGAACGGCGCGATGATCGATCGGCCCGGCAGCTCGCTGGCGCGGCTGCGCCTCGAGACGCTCGCCGACGTGCTGGTGGACGAGATCCCGGGTGCCCGCGTCTACAGCTTCTCGCTGAAGGATCGCGGCGCGCTGCCCGGCGCGGGGCGGCGGCCCACGGCGGCGTTGTGGCTCGACGTTCCCAGCGGGCAGCTCGTCACGTCGACGCTGTTCCCGACGCCGCCCGCGTGGACGACGGCGCTGGGCGACGCGGCGGCGGTCGCGGCGGCGCGCGCAGGCGGCTGGTCGCTCGGCGGCGCCGACGGCCGCTTCGTGGCCGAGCACGCGCGCACGACGGACGATCAAGACGGCGAAGGCGACCTCGACGGACTGGGCCGGCAGTTCCCGCACCCCGTCCCCTCGACGAAGGCGCTGCGCGCGACGCCGCTCGGCGATCGGCTGCTGCTCGCGCTCGCCCGCGCCGCGATCGCGAACCTCGGGACGGACGCGGCGCCCACGCTGCTGGCCCTCTCGCTCTCCTCGAACGACTACGTCCAGCACGTCTTCGGCCCCGATTCGTGGGAGGCCTGGGCCGAGCTCGTCGAGCTCGACCGCGGCCTCGCCGAGCTGTTCGCCGCCGCCGATCGCGCCGTGGGGCCGCAGGGCTGGGCGGCGCTGCTCACGAGCGACCACGGCGGCGGCCCGCTGCCCGAGGTGACGTTCGATCTCGCGAGCGCGCGGTGCGCCGGCGGCGACGCGCCGCCCGATCCGTGGGAGCGCGCGTGCGAGCCGCGGCGGCGCCTGGACGCGACGGCGATCCTCACGACGATCGAGGCCGCGATCGTCGCCGAGCTGGGCCCCGGCCCTTGGGTGCGCGGCTTCGCGGAGCCGCTCGTCTACCTCACGCCGCGCGGGCGCGCGCTGGCCGGAGCCGAGCGCGGCCGCATGGTGCGGGCGGCGGCGGCGGCGATGCAGCGGCTCGGCGTGCGCGCCGTCGAGGACGCCCGCGCGCGCCGCGAGAGCTGCGGCGACGGCGGCTCGCTCGAGGGCCTCGTCTGCCGCGCCATCGATCCCGACGGGCCGGGCGATCTCTACCTCGTGCTCGCGCCCACGGCGTTCTTCGAAGCGGACCTCGTGCCCGGCTTCGGGACGAATCACGGCTCGCCCTATCTCTACGATCGGGCCGTCCCCCTCTTCGTGCGCGCGCCGGGACGCGTGACCGCGGGCGCTGTGCGCGAGGCGCCGGCCGACGCGACCGCCTTCGCGCGCACGGCCGCTTCCCTGCTGGGCATCCGCGCGCCGGCGGCCGCGGCCGGGGGCGAAGACCTCACGCGCTGAGCCGACGCGCTCAGGGTTCGTCGCGGGGCTCGACCGGGGGAAAGCGCCACGAATACGCCCAGTAGCGGTACTCGCTCCACGATTGGTCCAGCACGGCGTCGCCCGGCAAGAGCGGCAGGTTGCGCGGCGTGTAGGTGACGCGAACGCGGATCGCCTTGCGCCCCTCGGTGAGCGCGCGGGCGATGAGGAACTCGTCCTCGCGCCAGCGCCGGTTCGACGTCTCGACGAAGGCCGCGGGACCGCCGAGCTCGTCGGGCGGGTTCGAGTACACGACCATGTCGGAGCCGGGCGTCGACCACACGCCCGCGCGCACGAACGGCGCGGCGGGATCGTCGTCGGCCACCTCGACCAGCGCGCGCTGGTTGGGCGAGCGCTGATCGAACTTGCGCCGCAAGAGCACGCCCACGTTCTGCGGATCGATCGCCAGCCGGAACTCGCTGACGCCCGTCGTGTGCCGGCCCGTGTCGCCCGTCTCGGGCGCCGACACGCCGAGCTCGTAACGGGACGACAGCGTCTCGGACGGCGACGCGTCGGGCGAACGATAGGCGTGCTTCTGCTCGTCAGCCGCGTCGCCGACGTGCAGCTGATCCGAGAGGACGAGGCACGCGCCCGGGTGGCCGTACCAGTACGCGACCGTCGTGTAGTGCTCGCCCGATTCGTCGAGGCCGCCGTGCTCGAGCTGGATGAGCGCGCGACGGCCGAACGGCATCGCGTCGCCCACGAGGTGCCGATACGCGGACTCGATCATGTCGACCGACGAGACGGCCTCCTTCGGGCCGGGCGCGCCCGTGGGGTGGCCTGCGAAGGGCAGCGACATCGTCTGCCCGCCCCAGTAGTCGCCGCCGCCGCCCCACTCCTCCGTGCCCGTGCCCTGGGCCTGCGGCGAGGCGCTGTCGTCGAAGAAGAACCGCGGATCGCCCTCGAGCGTGCCGAGGCGCGCGGCGTCGGTGAAGGTGAACGACATGCCCGCGAACGTGCCGCACCACGTGGGCGAGCCCTCGGCCTTCGCGGTGTCCAGCACGACGAGATCCTGGCCCGGCGTGGGCGTGCCGTGATCGGCGTAGGTCGCGTGGAAGTACCCGACGCTGTCCTGCGCGTCCGTGAGCGGCACGGTGCGCAGGCGCCAGCTGACCTTCGGCAGCGCGACCCTCCCCGCGAGGAGCTCGATCTCGGCCGACGAGTAGAACGGCATCGGGAAGTACGCCGCGAGGTTCACGCGCGCGCCCGACGTCTGCGTCGCGGGGTCGAAGCGGATGTGCGTCAGGAACGCCTTCACCAGGAACGGCTTCGCGTCGCGGTTGAACAGCGTGCCGGCGCCGAAGAACAGCGGCACGGGCGCGTCGACCGAGCGTTCGGCGCGGCCGTCCCACCGGATGCGCAGGCGCGCGGCCTCGAGCGCGGGGATCGCCTCGACGGGCGCGTCGAGCTCGAGCACGCGCACGACGGCCGGGCCGGTGAGCGTCAGCAGCGGCGCCGCCGCGCCGGCGGGCGCCGCGAGCGTGCCCTCGAGGCCTTCGACGCCGAGGCCGCCGGGCGCGATGTCCTGTCCCGCGCGCGCGATCAGCGCGAGGACGTCCGGATCGGGCGGCGTGGCGCCGTCCCAGCTGCGAATCGGGGGCACCGTGTGGTCGGCGCCTTCGGCGAAGCGATGGACGATGTAGTAGCCCGTGCCGTAGTGCGTGCGCCCGTAGCGCAGCTCGAAGGCGTGCTGGAACGGCACCGGCACCCAGCTCAGGTCCGCGCCGCGCGTCGTGTCCCACGTCTCGGCCAGCGGCCTCGGGAAGACGTCCATGGGCAGGAACGTCGCGCCGGGCATCGGGTGGTCGGGATCGGCCGTCGTGCTCTCGCGAACGAGGTGCTCGTTGCCGTCGACGACGTAGTGCCAGGGGCTGCCGTGCCAGTGATTCGTGCGCACGAAGGCGAGCACGCCCGGGCCCTCGAGATCGAGCGGCACGAACGTGCCATCCGCGTTCTCGCGCAGGAAGTGGCTCGCGTCGGCCGATTCGTTGCCGCCGGAGCGATCGAACGTCGAGCGCATCACCGTGCGCGCCCCGACGCGCAGGACGGGGAGACGATCCCAGCGGCGGTACGCCTCCATCCCGATCGGGATCAGCGGCAAGGCGGGCGGCGGGCCGGGAGGCGCGGTCTCGATCGACGCATCGATGGCATCGTCCCCGCCGTCGTCGACGGGGCTCGCGTCGGGCGCGTCCGAGCCGGCGTCGGCGTCCGAGCCGTCGGAGGAAACGTCCGCCCCGGCGTCTTTGACTCCGCCGCCCCCACCGCGGCACGCGCAAATCGAAGCCAGAGCGATCGTGGACGCGAAGGTTCGAACCAGCCGAAGGTCGACGCGCACGAAAGTCAGCTTATCAGCAGCGCACGCGCGCATTTTGCGCGCTCGCGAACTTTCCGACGTCGCCACGATCGTGTCGCGTCAGGCCCGCGACGCGCGGGTCAATTCTGGCGCGGCGCGATGAGGCCGAGGCGCACGGCCTCGAGCACGGCCGACGTCTTCGAGTCGACGGAGAGCTTCTCGTAGATCGTACGCACGTAGCTGCGCACCGTGTTGACGGAGACGTTCAGCGACGCCGCGACCTCGCCGTAGCTCAGGCCGTCCGCGAACTCGCCGAGCACCTGGACCTCACGGTCGGTCAGCGCCGGCTGCCTCACGTCGCGCGCCACCGCGGCGTCGCCGCGCCGCAGCTC
>DASZUD010000102.1:0-1599 GCA_035548155.1 Polyangia bacterium | reverse complement strand
CGTCCGTGCTCGTCCCCCCTTCGACGAGCGGGACCAGGTCGAGCGCGGACAGCGACGGCGACGCGTGGGCCATGTGCCCTGGTACCTGCCACATCCCCCGCGGCGACGCACGCGGGGACGGCGTGAGATCAGCGCGCGCGTGACCTCGGGCGAGGCTAAATTGCAGCCCGATGCACGAACGGAAGCCCAACCCCCTCGAAGGGGTGACCCTCGCGACGATCGTGAATGAGTTGGTCGCCCACTTCGGTTGGCCCGAGCTGGGCGCGCAGGTGAACATTCGCTGCTTCACGCACGATCCCAGCGTGGCCTCGAGCCTGAAGTTCCTGCGGCGCACGCCTTGGGCGCGAGAGAAGGTCGAGGGCCTCTATCTCTTCATGCTCCGCGAGCGGAAGCGCGAGGGACTCGCCCCCATGCACAAGGGGGGCGTTGAAAAAACTCGTGCTCGCCGCGTCGGTGCTCGTGGGCCTCGCAATCGCCGGCCTTCTCGCGCTGTTCTCTGCTGGCCAGGGGCGTCTCCGGCAGGCGGCCAATCCGTGCGAGCACGACTGCTTGCAAGACTCGGGCGGTCTCGCGAGCTGCCGGCAAGAGTGCGCGAGCCATCCGCTGACGTACGGCCCCGCCGTCCAGCGTCCCTCTCACTGAGCCGATCGCGATCCGTTCCGGATGCCGAGCGCCGAGATCATGGCGCCGGCGCAGAGCAGCGCGGCCATCGCCGACATGGCGAGCCGAAACGAGCGTGCGCCCACGGCCGCGACGGCGAGCAACCCGGCGACGCGGGCGACGGCGTTGTTCACCGCCGAGGCCACGCCCGCGTGGCGCTGGTCGACGGCGCCCAGGACCGCCGCCGTGAGGGGCGCCACCGTCACGGCGAGGCCGGCGCCGAACACGAGCGCGCCGGGAGGATGTCGCGCGCGTAGCGCGGCTCGGCGCTCATGCGTCCGAGGAGCCACAGCCCGAGGGCCGCGACGAGCGGCCCGACCGACAGGAAGAGCCGCGGACCACGGCGCCCCGCCCATCGCCCGAAGCGCGGCGCGAGGAAGAACGTGATCAGGGTGATCGGCAGCAGCGCCAGGCCCGCCGCGAGCGCGCTGTAGCCGGCGACCTGCTGGAGAAACAGCGTCGGCAGGAACGTCGCCGCGCCGAGGCTGGCGTAGATCGCGACCGTCGCGACGTTGCCGACGGTGAAGTTGCGGCGGCGGAAGAGGCCGAAGTCGAGCATGGGCGCGGGCGCGGCGCGCTCCCAGAGCAGAAAGGCCGCGAACAGCGCGGCGCCGGCGACGAGCGGGACCGACACGGCGGACGCGCCCCAGCCCCGCCTCGGCTGCTCGATGAGCGCGAAGGTCAGGCCGCCGAGGCCGAGCGCGCACAGCGCCGCGCCGAGGAGGTCGACCGCGCGGCGCGCGCGCACGCGATCATCCGGCAGGCGCCGGAGGACCGCCAGGGTCACCGCGATCGGAAGCACGTTGATCGCGAAGACCCAGCGCCACGCCCCCGCGGCCCCGGCGTCGACGAGCGCGCCCCCCGCCAGGGGGCCGACGAGGAAGGAGATGCCGGTCCAGGCGGTCCACGTCCCTATGGCGCGCCCCTGGGCCTCGCCGG
>DASZUD010000101.1:0-1685 GCA_035548155.1 Polyangia bacterium | reverse complement strand
CCGCTCAGCGCGAGGCGGCCGGTCGAAGGAGGACCGACCCATGCACGATGCCAACAAGGATCGCGACAAGCAACAAGCGATGCGCCTCGTCACCCTGTACGGCGCGCGCACCGACAAGGTGCTCCAGGACGGCGGGCGCGTCTCCATGCCGTCGATCGCTGGCGAGCAAGCTCTCACGGCCCGCGTCGTCGCCCACCTGGCGGGGAAGGTGCGCGCGGGCGCTCTCCTCCTGAACGGCGGGAAGACCCGCGTGGGCGCGATCGACCTCGACGCGCACGGGACGAACAAGGTGGACGACCCCGCCGGCCTCGCCGCGCGCGCGGTCGAGGCCCTCGCCGAGGTCGGGCTTCGTGCGTTCGTCGAGCGGACGAAGCGCGCGCCGGGGACGCGGGTGATGCTGTACTGCGACGGAGACGTTGCGGCGTCCGACGTGCAGTTCGTCTGCCGCGGGATCACGCGCCGCCTCGGCCTCCCCGACGGCGTGGAGGTCTTCCCGAAGCAGACCCACGAGGGCCGGGGCTTCGGCAACGGCCTCTGGTTCCGGTACTTCGGCGCCGACGTCCCGGAAGGTCGCACGGTCGTGCTCGGTGGGAACGGCGCGTCGCTCAGCCTGGTCGACTTCCTCGACGCGGCCGAGGGCGCTGTCCATTCGGGCGCCGAGATCCAGACCGCGGTCCAGGCGCTTGGCCACCAAGGCGGCGATCACGCCAGCCCCCTGGCCGGGGCTGCTGCCGCGAACGGCGGCGGGCTCGGGACTCTCTTCGCCCGGCTGGAGCGAACGCCGAAGGCGCGCCGCAACGCCCGCGGCGTCGAGATCCTGTGCCCGTTCCACCCTGACCGGGAGCCGTCGGCGATCGTGTTCTTCGAGAACGCGCGGCTCTTCTGCTCGGCGTGCGCGTCGTCGTGGGCGCTCGCCGACTGGACGCAGAGCGCCGGAGGCATCGAGCTCGTCGGGACCGAGCTCACCACCGCCATGAGCGCGCCGCGGCCTCCCGCCGCCGGTAACGCCGCGTGGCCCGCTCCGATGCGCGAGGAGGCGTTCTGTGGCCTCGCCGGCAACATCGTGAAAGCGATCGAACCGCACAGCGAGGCAGATCCCGCCGCCCTGCTCGTGCAGCTGCTCGCCGCCTTCGGGAGCGTGGTGGGGCGCGGGCCGTCCTTCAGCGTCGAGGCCGACCGTCACGGGACCAACCTCTTCGCCGTCGTCGTCGGGCGCAGCTCGAAAGCGCGCAAGGGCACCTCGTGGGGCCAGGTCGCGCGGCTCTTCGCGCTCGTGGATCCGGCGTGGAGCGCCGGCCTCCAGACGGGGCTCGCGACGGGCGAAGGGCTCGTCTGGGCCGTGCGCGACCCGATCATGAAGGCCGAGCCGGTGAAGGCGGCCGGGCGCGTCGTCGACTACGAGCAGGTCGTCGTCGATCCCGGCGTCGTGGACAAGCGCCTGATGGCGATCGAGTCCGAGTTCGGGCGTTCGCTGCGCGTGATGGCGCGCGACGGGAACACGCTTTCCGCCCTGCTCCGGCAGGCGTGGGACTCCGGCTCGCTGCACGTGCTGACGAAGAGCTCCCCGGCCCACGCCACGGGAGCGCACATCTCCGTCATCGGTCACGTCACGAGCGACGAGCTTCGCGAGCGCCTCGCCGCGGGAGATCAGGTGAACGGCTTCGCCAACCGCTTCCTCTGGGTGT
>DASZUD010000100.1:0-62984 GCA_035548155.1 Polyangia bacterium | reverse complement strand
CATTTGAGCTTGCGAATCGACTCCTTCCCCGCAGCCAACGACGGTGATCGCAACCAAGGCCAGAACTGCCATCGAGTAGGTCTTCATGTCGAGTCTCCTCTGAAGGTTCGCGAGGGTTCTCGACGGACGGTCATCGGCCGTTGCGCGATCGAGCCACAATGCCGCGCCTGGGGGGCAGCTTCCGAGGAAGGCTGCCCAAAACCGAGCGCCGCGTGTTGGCCCTGGGGAGGATGCGATGAACCGAAAGGCCATCACGACGTTCGTATCGCTGGTATGGCTGGCAGGCGCGGGGTGCGGCGAGGCGCCAGGCTTCGAGGTGGGACAGGAAGAGTCCATCGGCGCGTCCGCAGACGAGCCGGTCACGGCGACGACGAGCGCGCTCACCACGAGCGGGTGCGCGTCCGTCTACGTCTCGCGCGAGTCGCACACGGGCATCTTCTTCAGGTCGTCGAACCCGCAGCAGACTTACGTGCAGCAGCTCGCCTACCGCATCAGCAACCCGAGCGACGTCGACTGCGCGACCATGGAGATCGACTTCCAGCTCGAGAACGACCTGCACGGCACGCTGCTCGAGCAAGCCTTCCTCACGACGTCGCTCTCGGCGCACAAGGGCCGCAACGTCTACTGGAACGTCAACTTCGACACGCGCACGTTCAGGCCGGCGACGACCTGGGACGTGGACGCCTTCCTGTACCGGAACGGCTCGTTCCTGGAGGCGACGTACATGCCGGGCTACTTCCTGAGCACCGGCCAGTATTGACGCTGAAGAGGAGCGCTCGCCGCCCTTGACTCGGCCCCCCGCGTTTCCTAGTCTCCCGCGTGCCGCGGTCGTGGCGGAATTGGTAGACGCGCCAGATTCAGGTTCTGGTACCCGCAAGGGTGTGAAAGTTCAAGTCTTTTCGACCGCACTCTCCAGATCACTTCGCCCTCTCCCGCCTCGTCGGGAAGGGAAAGGGTGAGGGCCAGCGACGCAGCCAGCTCGAGTCGTTTTTGGCCGCGCACCTGCCCCGCCGCCCATCAAGAGCCGTCTGGCCCTAATTTGCGAATGACCGCAAGCGAACGCCTACGTCCCTTCCTCTTCGCGTGATCGCGCCCGTAAGCAGAGAATCGCCGCGATCTGCGTCAAGGACACTCGGCCGGCGCAACGTAGTGTTGAGCGTGGAAGATTCCGTTCGCCGCAGGCACGGCCGTGAAGAGGTGCAGCGTGCCTGTGACGGGCTCGCCCCACACAGCCACCGGCGCCCCTTCCACCCCCGGAACGGACGCCGTCGAGACCGTGTCGCCGAAGAACGTCGTGAGCCGGGCGCAATCCCGTGCCGGCGCTTGTGTCTTGTCCAGCCACTCACAACCGAGCGCAACGGCGACAGACGGCCGTGGCGACCAGAGGATCGTCTGGTAGTCGACGACCGGCGGCGTCGCCAGGAGCGTCCACGTCTGCAGGTCGTTCGTCACGTGGATGACGCTTCGGGTGACGTTGTCGTTTCGGCTGACCGCCAGCACGTAGAGATCGTCGATGCTCGTCCCGCTGACCGCTTCGATTGCGGCCAGCCCAGGGACCGGAGCGGAGACTAAGGCCCAGCTCGACATGTCGGGACGAAATAGCGCCGCGAAAGACGTGTCTGCCGTCCCGCCCGCCCCGAAGGCTAGAACCTGACCACAACCGGCGCCCCAGAACCCCGACGTGCCCTTGGCCGCCGGCTGCGTGAGCGGCATTGGCCGCCACACGGGATCCTGCCATCCCCAATAAGTGCGCCCGACACCTGTAGGCGAGTCGACGCCGATGAGGAACAGTCCGCTCGTCGTCCCCCAAATCGAACGAACCACCGGAGACGGGTTGGGCTCGAGAATCCAGGCACCATTCCGTCGATGGACTAAGCCCGAGGGTCCGCCGACACCGGACTTGCTGTTGCCTCGCAGCGCGACGACCGCCCACGGCTCACCCGCCGTATCGATGGCGATAGTCGAGATCGAGAACGGGTCCTGCGGCAACTTCTCCATCGTCCACCCGAAGCCGTCCCAGCGCGCGACCTTGCCCTCGAAGTCGTTCTGGAGCGCCACGTAGAGGTCAGGGGCGCCCGTGCCGGCCACCCCCACGACGCCCTCGCCGGCGGAATCGGATGCGGCGATGTTGTCGAACAGCGGGTCACGCGTGAACCTCGTACAGATCGTCGCCGTCGCCAGAACGCGCGGCGTCGCGGCGTCGCTGCATGAAATCGAAAATACTGGCCCCGAATCGGGGCCGGCATCGACGGCGCCACCTACCCATATGGCCCCGTCAGGGCCGCCTGTGGTTGGCATGCTGTCGATCGAGGGCGCGGCGTCGGCCTTGCTGCCCGCCAAGAGGGAGCGTGATCCGCACGCCCCGACGCTCAACACCACAATCGACAAGAGAGGCACCGCAGCAATATTTCGCACGATCTTGAAGTCGACCGGCGACGGCATCAGTGACGGGCCTGAACGTTTCATCGCTGTTCTGAAAGGCGACGCAGAACCTGAGCGAGCGCGCGGCGCGGCTCAGACCACCGCTTCTCGGCGACATCGATCAGCGCCTTCGCGAGCACGCTCTCGCCGTCCTCGTCGCGATCGACGAGGTCGATACCATTCACGAAGAGGAACGCGGCCGCGGCCCCGAGGCCAGCGCGCTTGTTGCCATCGAGAAAGGGTTGGTTCTGCGCGACGTGATACGCATACGCCGCCGCGACATCGTAGACGTCGGCGGCGGCGTCATAGAGAGCCACGTTCATGGCCGCGCCGACCGCCGACTCAAGTAGCCCGCGGTCACGGATACCATGCGTCCCACGCCCCACGCGTCGATGGCGTCCTCGTGCAGCGAGAGCACGTGCTCGACCGAGAGGAACGTGAAGGTGGGCTCGGCATCCGTCACTTCGCGAGCTTCTCCATCGCCTTCCCGAGGTTCTTCCTGATGTGGGCCTTAGCCTCCGACAGCGTGCGCTTGTGCAGCGGTCGGATGTTGAGGCTCTGGCCGTCGGTCGAGATCTCGAGCGGTGTCTCGGGCGTGATGTTGAGAAGCTCGAGGATCGGCTTCTCGATGATGACGCCGTAGCTGTTCCCGATCTGCTTCAGACTCTTGACCATGGCGGTTACCTTCCTGTACCCACAAAGTTACCACAGGCCACCGCCCTGGCGCCCTGTTCCCGCTCCAAGCCCCCGCTATCACTGCCGAACCAGACGACGCGGGAACTCTTCCTCGGGTCTCAATTGAGTTGAGTCCCCACCTGATCCCCCACGTGCGGGTGCGTTAGGCGCGGTGACGCCGACGTCGTTCGCGGGCGCCGTGGGGCGGAGACCGGAGAGCTCAACGACCCGGTCGGCCGCGCGCAGCTTCTCCGCGCGGTCGACGTGGCTGTAGTGCTCGGTCATCTCCTCCGTCGCGTGCCCCGCGTTGGCGCGCGTGACGATCGCTCCCGCGACCGGGCGGCTGAGGTCGTCGAACGTGCGCCGGCGGCCGTGGACGGTGACCCGCTTCGTGATCCCAGCGCCTTCAGAGCCCGCTTGAACGCGGGCCGAAACGCGCCGGGGCGGAGCAGCCCACCCTCAGCTTTGTGGAAGACCCAGCCTGCTTCGGTGCCAGAGGTCCGACGCTGGTCTTGGAGGGCCTCCGCCAGTTCCACCGTGAGCGGCGCCGACCTCACGTTCCCCGTCTTCGTCTCCCCCACGATGCCATGCCACTGCGCGCGCACGGCGCGGATGACGAGAGCACCACTCGTCGGAGAACCCGGAACGAACCTGGTTCAGGAAGTGGCTCTCAACGCCAGAATCTTCGTCACCTGTCGAGTCTGCTTTTCGGTGCGAACGGTATCCGTGAGCCTGCGAAGGTAGTCTCCCACGTCGTCGGGCGCGTGACGGAGCCCCACGCCAGTTCCAGGAGGTCGGCGATCAAGGTCGCTCGAAGGTCCACGCCCAGCTTCCTCAGGCGCTCCTCTAGTGCACCGCCGTGTCGAAATACCAGCGAGGACGTCGTGAACAGCCCACGCCACCGGACTGGGTCGCGACAGATCGACCCGCCCTCACCGGGGATGCGTGACCTCTCCCGCCTTGCCGGCGAGCCTCCAGAGGTACTCGGCGGGGCTCCGACAGTCACCGCCGCCCGAGGTCGCGTCGGGGATGGGTCGGCACCGCCGCAGAGACTCGTTGACGGTTGAGGCTATCATCGGTGCCATGCACCGATCGAATGCACCAGCTCGTCGGCTCCTCCTCGCGTCGTCGCTGGCGCTCGCGGCCTGCAGCGGAAAGTCGCCCCTCGAGCCAGCGGATGCCGTCCCGACCGGCGGCACGGGGACGGCCACCGGAGGGAACACGGGCGCGGCCGGGGCCGGCGTCGGCGCGGCCGGTACGACGGGCGCGGCTGGCGCCGCAGGCACGACGACGAGCGGCGCCGCTGGAGCGGGCGGCCAGGCCGGGACGTCGCCACCTGCGGCGTGCGCCGCGAGCCTGCCCGCCGAGATCCGGACACGCGTCATCGCCTTCGACTCCGATCGCGCCAACTTTCATCGGCAGCTCTACCGGATGCGCGCCGACGGGTCGGAGGTGACGCCCCTCCTCTCCGACGCGTTCACCGACAAGGAGCCCGCCTTCTCGCCCGACGGCGAGCGGCTGGCCTTCACCTCCGATCGCGCGGGCGCGCCGCAGATCTTCGTACTCGAGCTCGCGACGAGCAAGGTCACCAAGCTGACGGCGCGCAGCGAGGGCGCGAACGAGCCCAGCTTCTCGCGCGACGGCAAGCTCGTGGCGTTCCACAGCGGCGCCTCCGTCTACGTCGTGAGCGCCGACGGAGGGGGCGAGCGCCTCGTGGCCACCGGGCTCGACGACTACAACGCCTTCTGGTGGCCGCAGTTCAGCGCCGACGGGTCGGAGCTCGTCTACGACCGCAACAACGAGATCGACGCGACGACGATCGGTACTTCGCAGCAGCGCATGATCGTTCAGAACACGGCGACGGAGATCAAGCAGCCGGCCGTCTCCCCCGACGGCACCGAGGTCGCATACCAGGCGCGGTGCTTCTTCTCGGGCGGCCCGGTCTCGTCGATCTGGACGACGCCCTTCTCCTCGAACACCGAGGCGTGCGGCGGCCGCCGCGTCACGCCGGCCGACGAGACGTTCATGTCCCTGCGCCCCGCCTGGGGCACGAAGACGTACCTCGCCTACGAGCGCGTCGATCCGGGCACGAACCTCGGGTCGATCGCCGTGATCTCGCGCGAGGCGGGCAGCACGCCTTGCGTGGTCGCCGCGAGCGGCGCCGACAACCGCAACCCATCCTGGGCGCCGTGAGGCAGGCCGGCTGAGCGCGCCGGCCGCCTCGACGGCGCGAGGTGGGCCTCAGGGCGCGCGGCGCCCCGCGAGCTGCTCCTTGGCGCTCTCCAGCGACGTCATCACCGCGCCGGCCGCTTCGTAGTCCGCGATGTGCTGCTCGAGCGGTGTGCCGTGACGGGTCGCGATCCCTTCGCGCACGACGTGCACCTTGTATCCCCGGTTGAGCGCGCCAAGGATGGTCTTCTTCACGCAGAACCGTCGCCGACAACCTCGGCCGCCTGCCCCAGCGCGGCATCGGCGCGTAGGGCCTCACGGACAGCGACGATCGCCGCGCCTGCGACCGCCGTCGCAGATGAAGCGGGAGCGGGCGCTGTGATACCGTGGCGGTGACTTGGCCAGAGGAGGTCACACCGTGTCGAGTCGGATGTCGATGCTGCGATCCGTCGCGCTCGCGGCGATTCCCGTCGTGTTGGGCTGTTCCACCAAGCCAGCGCCGCGCGGCGGCGCCGCGGGCTCGGCCGGCACCCCGAGCGCGGGCGCCGCCGGCGGAGTCGACGCGAGCGGCTCATCGGCCGGCGCCGCCGGCACCGCGGCCAGCGGGGACGCGAGCACCGATGGTCCTGGCTCGCCCGACGGCGGAGAGGCCGGCGCGGCGGGCACGAGCGGCACCGGCGGCACGACCGGCACCGGCGGCACGACCGGCAGCGGCGGCGCGGGCGACGGCAGCGCAGGCGCGGGGGTCACGCCGGGATGCAACGGCCGGCCGCTCTGCTGGGACTTCGAAGACGGAAAGATCCCGCAAGGGTTCACGGTGTGGCGCGAGACGCCCGCGTCGACGGGAACGTTGCTCGTCGACGCCACGAAGCCGTTCGGCGGCCACGGCTACTCGCTGCACGCCAAGGATCTGGTGGGCGGGCCTCAGCACACGCTGAAGTACGTGCTGCCGGCGAACTTCGGCCCCGTGATGTGGGGACGGCTGCGGATGTACACGACGCCGGCGCGCCCCGACGCGCACGCGGGCTTCTTCAACGCGCGCTACCCGCGCCCCGGGCAGCCGGACGACGCGCCCGAGAACCAGCTCGACTGGTACGAGGTCGCGAGCTACACGCAGGCCTACATGAGCATCTTCCACCCGCCGTGGCCGCCCGGGTTCCCCGAGGACGTGCAGGTGTCCGATACCAAGCTCGTGCTCGATCAGTGGACCTGCGTCGAATGGTTCTTCGACGGGAAGAACGACGCCGACCCGACGCAGGCGGCGCTGCCGAGGATGTGGCTCGACGGGCAGGAGCTCGCCTGGCCGTCCCACTTCACTTACTCCGAGCCCGCGGGCGCGAAGCCCCCGTTTCGGGACAAGGTGCGCAACTTCACCGTCATCGAGCTCGGCATCGTGACGTGGCAAGCGGTGCCGACGCCGACGAGCTGGTGGATCGACGACGTCGCGATCGGCACCGAGCGAATCGGCTGCGACCGTTGACGGATCAAAGATCGACGACGACGTCGCGCAGCGGCTGAGAGCAGCACACGAGGACGTTGCCGTCGGCCGGTTGATCCAGCGGCTCGGGTCCGTAGGCCACCGAGCCCGAGACCAGGCCGCTCTCGCAGGTGTGACAGACGCCCGTGCGGCACGACCAGCGGACCGGGACGTCGCAGGCCTCGGCCAGCTCGAGGAGGTTGCGGTACCGAGACGGCTTCCAGTGCGCCGCGACGCCGCTGCGGGCGAACGACACGAGCGGGCCCGTGTCGGCGTCGTCTTTCGGCGCGTGTGGAGGCCCTGACGCGGCGCTGACGACGCCCGGGGTGATGGGCTGGCTGCCGTTGAAGATCTCGACGTGCACCCGCGCCGGCGCCACGCCGTAGGCGACGAGGGCCTGGGTCATCTCGGCCATGAACTGCGTGGGCCCGCAGAGATAGACGTCGGCGTCGCGCGGGACGCCGATCTCCTCGAAGATCGAGCGCGAGAGGTGCCCGACGGCGTCGAAGTCGTCACCATCGACGTCGCCCGCGCCCGGATGGCTGTAACAGACGTAGCGCCGGCAGCTCGCGAGCGAGGAAGCCAGCCGCCGCGCTTCGGCCGCGAAGGGGTGGTGCAGCCGATCGCGCGCGCCGTGCAGCCAGAACACCGGCCGCGTCGAGCGCGCGGAGGCGAGCGCGTGCAGCATCGCGAGGACGGGCGTCGCGCCGATCCCCGCGCTGAGCAGCACCACGGGGCCGTCGCCGTCTCGCAGGACGAAGCTGCCGCGCGGCGCGCTGACGTCGAGCGCGTCGCCCACCCGGACGTGCTCGCGCAGGTGCGTTCCCGCGGCGCCGTGGGGCTCGACCTTCACGCTGATCCGGTAGCGCTCCGTCGACGGGGCGCCCGAGAGCGAATAGCTGCGGAAGATCGTCCGCCCGCCGGCCGCCAGGCGCAAGACCACGAACTGGCCCGGCAGCGGCAGCGGCAGCGCCAGCGCCTCGCCCTCGCCTTTCTGCAGCGTCAGCGAGAGGACGTCCGCCGACTCGTCTTCGATCGCGCTCACCCCGAGCGGCCGAAATCCAGGCGCCGCGGGGTGCGCCGCCGCCTCGGGCGCGAGGCCCGCGTTTCCACCCGCGGCGCCCGTCGCCAGCAGCGCCTCGAAGGACGACCGCCAGCCCGCAGGCAAGGCCTCGATGCGCAACGCGCGTTGCAAGCGGTCGCGAGGATGCGCGGGCGAATAGAGGAGCGCGTTGATCTCGGCGACCGTCATGCGCTCCTTCGCCTCGCCCGTCTTCGCGATCTCGTCGCCGGCGCCGACCTCGCCTTCCTCCAGGACCCGAAGGTAGAACCCGGGCCGACCGCTGCCCGTCAGCAGCGCCGCCATCCGCGGCTCGTTCATGCGGATGCCGACGCGGTAGCAAGTGACGCGAGGCTGGGTGACCTCGAACAGCGCGCTGCCGATTCGATACTGATCACCGATGCAGACCTCGTCGTCGGCCAAGCCTTCGATCGTGAAGTTCTCGCCGAACTGTCCGTACGCGAAGTCCGTCCGCGCGAGCTGCTCCTGCCAGTAGCGATACGACTCGATCTGATAGACGAAGACGGCGCGGTGCTCGCCGCCGTGGCCGGCCAGGTCGCCCTGCCCGTCCCCGTCGAGGTTCAACCTGCGGGCGCGGCAGCGGCCCGGCACGGGATCCTTCCAGATCGCCGTACGTACGGTGCGGTCGTTCCAGCGGATGTCCCGCGGCAGACCGACGTTCACGGACAGGAGGCGCGCCATGCGTCCCTCGATGGATCCGCGGAGACGCCGTCGCAAGGGTCGAGATCCCTGACTGCGCGGCGACGCGGCGCGGGCCGGGCGACGAGCCGTCGCGGGCCGCGCGCGAGGATGCGCCGGGACGCGCTCGAAGGCGACGGGCTCGCGTCAGGCGTGGGCCGGCGGGCGCGAACGCAGCTCGTCGCGGATCTGCTCGAGCAGATCGCGCTCGCTCTCCTTGGGCGGCTCGGCCTCCCTTTCGGCCTGCGCCCCTCGTTGCAGGCGGTTGGCCCCCTTCACGACGAGGAACATCGCGAACGCGACGATCACGAACGACAGCACCACCGTCAGGAACGAGCCGTACCGGATGGGCGTTCCGTTGACCGTGAACGAGAGCGCGTTGAAGTTGGGCTTCGCGCCCGCGGCCGCGATGAGCTGCATCAGGATGTCGTTCGTGAACGAGGCGACGACCGCGCCGAACGCGGCCCCCATCACCAGGGCCACCGCCAACCCGAGGACGTTGCTCCGCCCGATGAAATCTCGAAATTCGCGCAGCATGCACGCCTCCTTCCGATCAACATGGGTCGGGGCCCGACCCCGTCGAGGGGGCGGCCGCCCCTGTCCCGGCCGAAGAAGGTCGACGACGACCGCGGCCCCCGTCACCTGGGCGTGGCGAGGGCCATGCCGCGACGGCAGATCTCCCGCGCGGTGTCCGTCCAGAAGCCGTGGCCCCAATAGCGAAAGCAGCTCGTCTGCGACAAGAGGAGCGTGAGCAGAGAGCGCGCGTAGGCGGGATCGCCCGACGCGTCCGCGCCGTCCCAGCGCTCGTGGAAGCGCGCGCTCAGCTCCAGGATCGGATCCATCACGTCTTCGTAGCCGTCGAGCCAGCTTCGATCGTTGGTCCACGACGCGCGATCGACCTTGAACGAAGGATCGCGCTCGCGCAGGCGGGCGATCGCGCGGTCGGCGGCGCCCGGGCCCGGCGACGTGACCTCCGCCCAGATGCGATGCTGCGACCTAGGCTGCACCGCCGGGAACGCCTCTTCGTTCACGCCCGTCGCCAGGATCGCCTCGAGGTACTCGCTGCCGTTCATGGCCACCACGTCGCCCGCGCCGAGCGCCTCGAAGGCGCGCTCGTACGCGCTCGGGAACTCGTTCATCATGACGCCGCCGTTCTCGCCGTCGCCGATCTGCAGGGAGTACGGCGGCACCGAGCGATCGGCGAGCGGCTGGCGGCCGAGGGCGCGAGCCTCTCCGAAGGGCTGCATCTGGCCGACGAGCTTCGTGTCCGAGCCCTGAGTCTTGACGAGCACGGAAATGGAGACGGTCTCGCCCTCGGAGCTGCGCGCGACCAAGCGATGTGGCACGCGCGGGTGGCCGAGCGGCGTCCCGTCGAGGCGCTCGACGGTGTGCTCCTGCACCATCAGCCACCGGTAACCGCAGGCCCGCAGCGCGCGCACGTAGGCGAAGCAGGCGTCGGGATGAACGGGCAGGTCCATCTCGGGCGCCGAGAACCCGCGGACGCGCTCGAGCGCCGGCAGGCCGAACAGCGCGGCGAAATGATGGCGCCAGGCCAGCATGTGCAGGGCCAGGTCCGGCACCGGCGTCGACGAGACCACCGCGTGCGACCACATCGTGCCCAACCACTCGATCGACGGGGCGAGGGGCGGCTCGACCGTGCGCGCGAGGGCGGCCAGCGTCTCGGTCTGCCTCATCTGAGCCAACCCCCACAGCAGGTTTCCCGAGTAGTCCAGCATCAGCTTCGGGCGCAGGCCGCGCGCGAGGAGCCCGCCCACGAGATCGGCGGAGCGGCCGTAACAGCGCAGGAACACCGGCGCGTTGTGGTTGTCGCCCTCCCCCTGGTGTTCCAGCATGCGCTGCAGGTTCGAGATCAGCGGCGCCGACGCCGGGTCGCCGTCACCCAACACCGTGGGCTGGTGCATGTGCAGCGCGACGCCGAAGGCCGCCCGCACGGAGACCGGGTCCGCGCCCGCGCGCAGCGGCAGGCTGCGCGAGATCTCGGTCATACGCGCCGCCGTGCCCGTGATCGGAGGAAGATCCATCGTGCTGCCAGCCTACCGCCGAAGCGCCCGCGCTTCGAGGTCGGCCCCGGTCAGATCGTTCCCGGCGTCGGGTCGGCCACGTCGGCGGCGTCGACGAAGGCCAGCTTCCCGTCGCTGGACGAGACCATGTAGACGAGCGTGTTCGCGTTGTAGCTGACGCTCGACACGTCGTGCCCCGAGGACGTCACGAAGAAGCGCTTGAACACGGTGGGCCCCGAGCCGTTGTCCCGATCGATGAAGTAGAGGTAGCCGTCGTTGGCGCCGACGGCGAGCACACCCGAGCCCGACACGTAGATCGGGGTCGACGTGATCTTGGGCGCGCCCGAGATCGGCAGCGGATATCCGGTGCGTGCCGTCCCGGCTGACGTCAGCGCGTAGACGTTGCCGCCGTCGTCGCCGAAGTACGCGCCGTTGTCCGTCGAATCGACCCAGGGCGCGCGCTGGATGGGCTTGGCCGCGGCCGTCTGGAACGGGAATCCTGTGACGTTCGTGAACCCGCCCGGAGCGAAGTTGAGCGCGTCGAGCGCGTAGATCGTTCCGCCGTCGGACACCGCGTAAGCGCGGCCGTTCACCAGCACGACGGCGCCGTTGATGCTGGCCGTCGAGCCTGCATAGCTGGCGTCGACCGTGCCGCTCGTCATGTTGAGCCGGTAGATGTACGCGTGGCCCGACACCGCCGCCGACCCGAGGAACATCCACGTGGTCCCGCCCGGGATCATCATCGACGGCGACGTCGAGACGGGACCCACCGAGCCCACTTCTCGCTGGAGCGTCGCTTCGTTCGCGCCGCCAGCCACCTGCACGCCGAACACCTTCGTCGAGCCGTTGTCGGTGCCGCCGAAGTACAGGTTCGTGCCGTCGTTGCCGAGCGGCGACGTGATCGTGGAGACGTTCGTGCTCGTGAAGTCCGCCGCCCACATGCCCGACGCGGGACGCGCGAGGCCCGAACCGTTGTCGACGAGCTTGATGACGTGGCCGAGCGACGTCGCGAGGTAGACGATGCGCACATCCGTGTCCGTCTTGTCGCCGTCGCCGTTGACGTCGAGGTCCGCAGTGACCTCGTTCACCGCGTCCCAGAGCGGCGTCGCGACCAGATCGCCGCTCGACTGCGGAACCGTGAACGAGTACGCCGCCGAGCCGTCCGCATTGCGCAGCCACAGCACGTCCGGCGAGCCCGCGCCCGACGTGTCCTTGTACGCGACGTAGATGCCGTACCACTGGAAGGTGTTCCAGTCGAACGCCGCCGTGGGGAAGCCCACCGCCGTGCCCGCCGTGTCCGTGGGGCTCGCCTTGACCCACTCGACGACGGCGCCGTACCGGTTGGCCGTCGTCGAGTCGGCCACGTTGTCCCCCGTGGTGTCGGCGTCGAGATCGTAGGCGGGGCCGCCCCGCGCGCCGTTCAGCGCCGTGCTCTGGAACTCGAAGATGGCGCGCACGCCGGTGCTGGCGCTCACGCCGCTCAGCGTGACGTTGTACTGAGCCGAGGCGTCGAACGAGCACCCGGGCGCCACGATCACCTTCGCCCCCGACGGGTTCGAGCTGGTAATCGACAGGTGTGTCGCGCCCGTGGAGACGCTGCCCGCGACGTTGTTCTTGAACGCCACGTTTCGCAGCGAGGTGAAGGTCGCCCCGTCGGCGATCGTCACGCCCGTGGCGACGGAGTTGTCGATCTCGAGCCCGTTGACGTCGAGGACGCTCGTCGCGCCGAAGGCCACGGTGATGCCGGTGGCGCCGCTGCTGCGCGCGATCTTGGGCGGCGTGGCCACGCGGCCGCCGCTCGACGTCACCGTGCCGTTCAGCGCCAGCGTCTGACCGCCGGGCGCGCTCAGCGTGCTGCCGTTCGCGGGGAACGCCAGCGTCATGCCGCTCGTGAACGTCGCGCCCAGCGTGAAGATCACGCTGCCCGTCGACCCGGCGTCGCCGACCGTGAACGTCCCCGCGGTCAGCGTCGGCGCGACCGAGAACGTCGACGTGCCCGTGTTTCCGTTGAACGCGCTCGTCCCCGACATCGTGACCACGCCGCCGAAGGTGACGGCGGTCGAGCTCTGCGCGTTGAAGGTCCCGGAGAGCGCCACCGTGTTGTTCAGCTTCGTCGTCGACGTGCCCGCGTTGAAGGTGCCGCTGATCGTCGCAGGGATCCCCAGCGTGAGGCTCGAGCTCTGCGCGTTGTAGGTCCCGCTCACCGTCAGCGACGCCATGCTGGGGAAGGTCACCGTCCCGCTGCCGGCGTTCAGCGTGCCGGCGATCGTCATCGCCGTGGGACCGCTGAAGGCGAACCCCGCCGACGAAAGTGACAGCGTGCCGCCGGCGTTGATCGTGACGTCCTTGCGCGTGGCCACGCCCGTGCCGGCCATCGTCGCCGTGCCGAGCGTCATCGACCCGCTCACCTTGAGCGGACCGTTGAACGTCTCGGTGGCGCCGACGACGCCGCTATAGACGGCGGTCGCGCCGCTCTGGTTCATGATGCCGCCGCCGCCGCCGGCGGTCCCGACGGCCAGCACGCCGCCCGCGGTCGTGTTGTTGAACGTGCCGCCCGACATGACGAACGCGTCGTTGCTGCCCGTCGTGATCGTCGAGCCCACGGCGACGGTGGCGCCGTTGACGTTGATCGTGCCGCCCGACTGCGTGAAGAGCAGCGTGTTCGAGAAGTCCGTCGCCGCCGCGCCGTTCGTGAAGCTCACCGTGCCCGACCCGACCGTGGCCGTGCCGGTGACGGTCACCGTCGACGCCGAGGCGCCGAAGGTCACGTTCGCGCCCTCGACGTCGAGGCCGGCCGCGAAGGACGGCGCGCCGCTGCCAAACGTCACGGTGCCCCCGCTCAGCGTGACGAGGCCCGCGAACGCCACCGTCCCCGCGCCGAACGTCGACGTGCCGCCCGACAGGATCGCGGTGCCGCCGTTGTTCGTGCTGAAGTTGCCGGTGCCCGCCGTGAACGTCCCGCCCGAGACGTAGAGGCCTTTGACCGCCAGGGCGGCGCCGTTGCCGTTGAACGCGCCGCCGCTCACGACGATGCCGCCGTTGTACGCGCCGCTCTGGTTCGTCGAGATCGTCTGCCCGGCGTGCCCCAGGAAGGTGCCGCCTCCGATGGTGATGTCGTTCCTCAGCGCCACGTTCTGGGCGCCCTGCGAGATCGTGCCGGTGTATCCGGACGTCGTCGTGATCGACCCGGCCGTCGCCGAGTCGAGCGCGCAGTCGCCCGTGCCGTTCGCGTCGAAGTTCGTGCGATCGGCCGTTCCGGGCGCGAGGCCGGCGCTGGCGCCGCCGCTGCTGGTGGACCAGCAGCTCGTGCTCGAGAAGGAGCTGCCGCTCGGGCAGCCCGTGAGCCCGCCGCGCCAGTAAAGGGGCGCCTGCTGGAACGTGGCCACCGCCATGGCCCAGCTGTGCGTGTTCGCCGAGACCGCGACCGTCGCCGTCGCGACGGCGCCGCCCGTGACAGCCGCGTTGTAGATCGTGTCCTCGTGCACGCCGGTCGAGCCCGCGCCCGCGAGCAGGTTGCCGCCGCCGAGGTCGGCGTAGGGTGACGAGGCCGTGACCTCGGTCGTCGCCGCGCCAGGAATCTGGTGCGCGAAGATCGCCACGCCCAGCTCGGGGCTCGTGCTCACGCTGCCGGTGCTCGACACGCTGGACGTCGCGGCAGCGGCGCCCGTCGCCGTTCCGGAGACGTCGAGCGCGCCCGACGTGACGACGCCCGAGAACTCGAGGAGGCGGACGGTGGTCGCCGAGGAGTTCGTCGTCGAGAACGCCTCGGTGGATCCCAGCGTCTTCGCCCCGCAGTTCTGGATGTAGTACATGGCGACCGTGACCTTGCCGGTGTTGGCGGCGGTCGCGATGGAGGTCCAACCGGCCGGCGCGCTGATCGTCGGCGCGCCGCCGCCGCCCGCTCCGTTGGCCGAGACGGTGGCGACCAGCAGATGGCCCGCCGTCACGGCCGAGCCCCAGGTCGCCGTCACGGTGCCCGTCGTGCCCGTGGCGCTGTTGCTCTGGACCAGCGCGACGCTGGCGTGAGCGGCGCCCGCCGCCGTGGTCAACCACGTCGCCACGACCGCGGCCATGACGAGGCCACGTCGCGCGAACCCGTCCCGCGCGGCCCTCACGGAATACCTCGACGGCTGGCCTTCGACCCGTGCCGGTTCGATGACATGACCCCCGCTCGGAAGGATATCGGCCCTTCGAACACGCGCTGTTAGGAAAAATACGGGTTTTCTAATGACCCTAATGGTTAGTACCTAGTCACTCGGGCGTGCGCTCCAGCGGGCTCGGCGGGTCTTGCAGCGCCTCCGAAGCGCGACGCGGCCCCGCGCTCGACGTGTTTCTCGACGAGCTCGCGCGGGCGGCGAGCGAGCTCGGGCACGTCACCGCCCGCGCGCTCTACAACAAGACGCCCCCGCAGCCCCATCCGAACACGGTCGATCAGTCCGAGGCCGTCGTCGTCGTCCACGCCAACCACGGCCGCTCCGAGTGGCGAGACGTCAAGGCCGGCAACAGCTGGGCCTTCCTGCCCGTGTCGTAGCGTCAATCAGCCCCGACACCGCCGCGGCGCGCGCGTCACGGCGCATCACGGTCACACGCGCGCTCGCCGCGCGTTCTGCCCCTCATGAACCGAGCCAAGACGGAGGATCAGACGTGCGGGGAAGAGCTCGCGGCGGACGCCGAGGTGCCCGAACGCTGGCGTGATCTCGCGCGCCACGTCGCCCACAACATGGAAGCTCACGCTCGTCGGGTCGACGCGAGCGCCCCGGGGGTCGGGCCGGCCAACGCGGCCGCGCAGCGAGAGCGCGACGGCCTGCTGCGCGTCGCGAGGGCGTACCGCGAGATGGCGGACGCCGCCGATCGCGCCGCCGAGGCGATGCGCGCGATGCGCGACGCGCCGGCGGCGCCGCATGATCCGGCGCGCCGGGATCCCGCCGCGCTCGCGCGCTGGATGACGGCCAAGGTCGCGCTCCAACGCGAGCTCGCGACGATCCTGCTGCGCCACGCGGACGCGTCGGAGCGGCTGATGAACGACGCTCGTCAGTGATGCTCGACGAACGACAGCTGCGCCTCGGCGTCCCGCTGCCGCGCCACGAGCTCGAGCAGCAGCTCGTTGTTGCGCAGAGAGCGCTGCTTGAGCGGCGCGATGTGCCCTTCGATCTGGGCTCGGATCTCGTCGCGCGTGTCCCATGACCTGTCGACGCGCCCGATGAGCTGCCCGGCGTTGACCTTGCCCAGCGGCGGGCTCTCCATGCCGAGGTCCGTCAGCAGGCCCGACACCTTCGACGCGTACGGCAGCGCCGCGAACGGCGTGCCGCGCAGCGCCGCGAAGATCATGAAGTGCAGGCGCATGCCGATCGCGAGATCGAGCCGCCCCATGAGGTCGAGGATCTGCCGCGGCGAGTAGGTGCGGCGCAGGATCTCGGCCCGCTCGGCGTTCTGCATGTGCGCGACGACGGCGTGGCTGTGCTGGACGTCGCCCTTCTCCATGGGTACGAACAACACCTCGGCGTCGTAACGTTCGGCGACGAAGTCAGCGGCGTTGGCGAGCAGCCTGTAGTACTCGTCGGGATCGATGTCGGGCGCCGCGGGTCCGGGCTCGCGGACGGAGAGGCCCACGAGCGGGTGGCTGAAGTCGACGCCATCGGCCTCGAGCACGCTCGCGGGCACCTCTTCGGGCTCGAGCAGCAGCGCGGGATCCGCCGTGAGGTGAATCTCTCGCGTGACGCCCACGTCCTCGAGCAGGCGATGGCCGGCGCGATCGCGCACGGTGACCAGCGCCGCGGGGTTCAGCGCGTCGCGCACCGCCGCGCGCGCCGACGCCTGCGTGAGCGGCCCCGCGCTGATCGCGTAGACCATCACGGGAATGCCGAGCTCGTGCGCGATGAACACCTCGCGCAGGTACGTCTCGGCGTCGCGATCGTAGAGGATGCCGCCGCCGCCCAGGATGAAGAGATCGAGGCCCCGCATCTCGTGCGCGCTCTCGCGCAGCGTGAGCGAGCGGACGGGGACCGCGCGCTGCACGCCGTGCCGCGCCAGCGTGTCGGCCGGGTTGCGGCTGAACACGGTGATCTCCGCCGACGGCAGCGTCGCGCGCAGGCGGCCGAGGATGCCCTCGAGGATCGCCTCGTCGCCGAGGTTCATGCCGCCGTACGAGCCCGAGATGGCGATGCGCAGTGGCTTCGACTGGTCCATGGGTCGTCCTCCTCCCTCACAGCGCGGGCGGCGACGGCGACGGCCACGCGAGCTCGACGCCTTGCCGTGACAGCAGAGACTGGAACTCCCCGAGCCGCCGGGCGTCGTTCCGCACGGCCCGCGGCGGGACCTGCTTCTCGAGGCAGAACGCCGCGAGCCAACCGGCGACCTCGCCGACGTTCCACTCGACGGGGTGAAGGCGGAACGCGCCGTTCGTCACGTGCGTGACGCCCAGGTTCTTGCCGCCCGGCAGCACGTTCTCGACGCGCACGGGGATCATCGCGCCCAGCGGGATCTGGAAGGGCCAGCAGCCGATGTCCAGATAGCCGGCGCCGCTGACGCGCGGGTGCAGATCGATCCGGTAGCAGCCGACGCCGACCGAATCGGGGAACTTCTCGGCGCCGTGCTTGCGCAGCGGATGGCCGATGTGTTGCTCGAGCACCGTGAGCTCGGCGCGGATGCGGCGCGACTCGCGCACGTACGGCGCGAGGGCCAGTCCGTCGGCCGAGCCGCCGACGACGTCGCCGCGCAGGCGCAGGCCCGGGTAGCCGACGCCGCCGTCGGGGCGCGGCGCCTCGGTCTGCAGCCAGTAGAAGAAGCTCAGGCTGAGCTGCCGCGCCGCCTCGACGTTGCGCGCCTGCTCTTAGGGCGGAACGCCCACGACGGCGCCGAAGAAGTAGTCGTTTTGCGGCCAGTTCACGACGGTGATGTCGCTGCGCGCGAAGCCCGCCTCGAAGTTCGACGCGTCGAGGATGCGTCGGAAGCGCCACCACGGCAGGTCGTCGGGCGCGTCGAACAGGTGCCGCCGCAAGGGCTCGTGCGTCTCGGGCCGCATCGTCGTCCAGCCGAGCAGCGGCCCCGGCCAACCCGGCGGGCGCACCTCGCGCCAAAGCTTGTACTGCGAGGGCTCGTCGATCGTGTGGTCCTCGCCGGGCAGGTGCTCCATCGCGAAGCACACGGTGATGGCCTGCTGGTCCCGCGGATCGGCCTCCAGCGCCGCGTGCGGCTCGCCCGTGTCGGCGCGCGACTCGGCGCCCAGCACGTGCTCGATCCCGGCGAGCCCGAGCAGGTCGCCGAACGGCGTCGCGTCGATGAAGTACGGCGCCTCGATGAGGACCTTGCGCCCCGATTGCAGGCCGCGCACGGCGATCGCGCTCACGCGATCGTGCTGCGTCCAAGCCTCGACGGGCTGGTGCGGGTGCAACACCAGTAGGCGGCCGCTCAGCTGGTAGGGCGCCATCATCTGGTGCAGCACGGCGACGGCGACGCGCGGATCGTGACAGAGCCGGCTGACCCAGCCGTTGCCGGGGTTGAGGTGCGCCGTCGCGCGCGCGCGATCGGTGAGAGGCAGGTAGCTGCGGTAGTACTCGCGGATGCTCTGGCGCAGCGCGCGGTAGCTGGCCGTCGCGCCGAAGTCCTCAATCCAGGGGTGCTCGTCGGGCGGCACGGCCTGGTTGGTGAGTTGGCCGCCGATCCAGTGCGTCTCTTCGGTGAGAATCACGCGCCGTCCGGCGCGCGCCGCCGCCAGCGCCGCCGCGCACGCGCCCAGCCCTCCCCCGATGATGCCGACATCGGCCCGCAATGTCTCCACGAGCCCTCAACCTCTTCTTCGATCCCTAGTCACGGTGAAGCGCGCAAAACAGGTGGTACGCGCGCGCCGTCGCTGTTGCTCGCCCGCGCGCGAGAAGACCGCGCCGCCGTCCCCGTCGCCCTCGCCTCGGCGCTGTTCGCGGGTGCGACGTGGCTGCGCCCCGATCCGCTCCCCGCGGTCGATCACGTCGAGCGGATCCTCGGGCTCGCGTGGTCGAGCGGCGCGCTCACGACGGCGGCTGCGCTCGCGGCGATCGGCGCCCTCTTCGTCTCTTTGCCCATCGCCCGGGCGCCCACGGCCGGGCTCTACCTCGGCGTGGCGTTCGCCGTCACGTTCCTCGGCAACTTCCCCGTGCCCGTCCTCGGCGCGGGCGCGGGGCCCGTCCTCGGTTGGTACGCGCTCGCGGCGCTCGGTTCCGGGTGGCGCCGGTCAAATCACGAGGCCACGATCGATCATGAGCATCGACACGGAGAGGGGAGCGAGGCGCGGTCCTCGAGCCATGTGGAGGTGGCTGGCCCTCGTGGTGGCGCTTCCGGCGATGCCGGCGGCGGCTGAGCCGGGGTCACCAGCGAAAGACGTCGGCGTCTACGTGTTCCCGAAGGACAAGCAGAGCGCGGAGCAACAGAAGAAGGACGAGGGCGAATGCTACGCCGCCGCCAAGGAGCAGTCGGGCGTGGATCCCAAGAAGCCACCGCCGAAGGGACCCAGCGCGTCCGAACAGCAGGCTGCCGCCAACCAGGCCGCGCAGACTGCGCCGGAGGCGAGCGGCGGGAAGACCCGCGGCGCCGTCAAGGGCGGGGCGGTGGGCGCGCTGGGTGGCGCGGTCCTCGGCGCTCCGCTCGCGGGAGCGGCCGTCGGCGCGGCGGTGGGCACGGTCAGGGGCGGCACGAGGCAGCGAGAGGAGAACGCGCAGATCCAGCAACAAGCTGCGGCCAACGCGACGGCGCAGCAGCAGCAAGAGGCCTCGCGCAAGAAGGCCGCCTACAAGAAGGAGATGGACGACTTCAAGCGGGCCTTCGGCGCCTGCCTGGACGCGCGCGGCTACTCGGTGAAGTAGCGGCCCTCGTCACGGCGGCAGCGTGAGGATCTCGCCCCCCTCGCGCGTGACCAGCACCGTGTGCTCGAACTGCGCGGACAGCGACCCGTCGGCCGTGACGATCGTCCAGCCGTCTTCGAGTTGACGCACGTCGGGGCGGCCGAGGTTGATCATCGGCTCGATCGTGATGGCCATGCCCTCACGCAGGCGCAGGCCCGAGCCGCGCGGGCCCACGTAGGCGACGTGCGGCGACTCGTGCATCGAGCGCCCGATGCCATGGCCGCCGAACTCGCGCACGACGCTGCAGCCCTCCCGGGCGGCGAGCTCCTCGATGGCGGCGCCGATGTCGCCCAGGCGAGCGCCCGCGCGGACCTCCGCGATGCCGACGTCGCGGCAGCGGCGCGCGGTCTCCACCACGTGGCGTGCGTCGACGCTGGGCGTGCCCACGAAGAACGTCGCGGACGTGTCGCCGTGAAAGCCCCCCAGCTCCGTCGTGACGTCGACGTTCACGATGTCGCCCGGGGCGAGGCGCTCGGTGGTGCTGGGGATTCCGTGGCAAACGACGGCGTTCCGGCTCGTGCACACCGCGGCGGGGAAGCCGTGGTACCCGAGCTGGCTGGGCCGCCCGCCTTGGCGGCGCGTGTCTTCCCGCACCCACGCGTCGATCTCGGCCGTCGAGACGCCGGGACCGAGACGCGCCGCGACGGCGGCCAAGGTCGACGCGGCGGCGCGGCCCGCGCGCCGCATCGCCGTCACGTCCGCGGCGCCGAGGAGCTGGATCGACATCGCTCCACCCTGCGCGATCGCGGCCGCGGCGATCCAATACCTTTTGGATCTGATCTGGAGCCCAGATCGCTTGCCGGCCTCCTCGGGCGGCGCCCGACTGCGCCTGCGCGGCGGGTGTTATGCTCGGGGCGTGAGCCTCGCGCAGCTCGAATACTTCGTCGCCGTCGCCGAGGAGGGCAACGTGGGGCGCGCCGCGACACGGCTGCACGTCTCGCAGCCGCCGCTCAGCCGGCAGATCCGCTCGCTCGAGGACGAGCTGGGCGTGCGGCTCTTCGAGCGGACCCCGCGCGGCGTGCGGCTGCTGCCGGCGGGCGCGACGTTGCTGCCGCGGGCGCGCGCGATCCTGGCCGACGTCGCGTCGGCGGCAACCGCCGCGCGGCGCGCGGGGTGCGATGCGCCACGCGAACGCTGAGCGTCACGCCGGGTGATCGCCCAGCGTGAACCGGAAGCAAGCGCCCTCGTCGACCTTGCCTTCGGCGCGGATGTTCCCGCCGTGGCGCTGCACGATCCGTTGCACGGTCGCGAGGCCGACGCCCGTCCCCTCGAACTCGCTCCGCGCGTGCAGCCGCTGGAACACGCCGAACAGCTTCGAGGCGTAAGCCATGTCGAAGCCGACGCCGTTGTCGCGCACGAAGTACTCCGTGCGGCCCGCCTCCTGGACGGCGCCGACCTCGATGCGCGCGGCGCGCGTGTGGCGCGTGAACTTCCAGGCGTTGCCGAGCAGGTTCTCGAGAGCGTCGCCCAGCAGCGTCGGGTCGCCGTGCGCCGCCAGTCCCGCTTGGATCACGATCTCGACGTCGCGCTCCGGCTGTGACTCGCGGAGGCGCTGCGCCGCCGCGCGCGCGAGCTCGCTGAGATCGACGCGCTGGTCGCGCAGGTCCACGCGGCCGAGCCGGCTGAGCGCCAGCAGGCCGTCGATGAGCAGCCCCATGTGCTTGGCGGCCTCGCGGACGCGGCGCAGGTGGCTCTGCCCCACCTCGTCGACCTTGCCGCCATAGTCGTCGAGCAGGCGGCTGGCGAAGCCGTCGACGGCGCGCAGCGGAGACCGGAGGTCGTGCGCCACCGAGTAGTTGAAGGCCTCGAGCTCGCGGTTCGCCGCCTCGGCCGCCTCGCGCGCGCTGCGAATCTCCGCCTCGGCGCGCTTGCGGTCCGAGATGTCGCGCGCGGCGATCGACGCCCCCACGAGCCCGCCGCGCGAATCATGGATGGGCGAGACCGTGATCGACACGTCCAGCACGGCGCCGTCTCGATGGCGGCGCGCCGTCTCGACGGGCGCGATCTGCTCGCCGGCGCGGAGGCGCGCGAACAGCGCGGCGTCCTCGGCCTGCCGCCCCGGCAGCAGCAGCACCGAGAGCGGGCCCCCGATCACGTCGGGCGCCGCGTGACCGAACAGCCGCTCGGCGCCCTTGTTCCAGCTGCGGATGACCCCTTCGAGATCCGTGCCGATGATGGCGTCGCTCGACGACTCGACGATCGCCGCGAGCTGCAGCCGCGCGTCCTGCGCGATGAGCTGGCTCCGCTTGGTGACGTTCGCCAGCAACAGGATCGTCGCCAGGCCCGGGATGTAGATCGAGTGGGCGAGCTGGCCCAGGCCGGCGGCGATGCCCAGCACGCCCGCCATCGCGAACAGCGAGAACGCCAGCACCTCGCGCGGCGACTGCAGGCACATGCCCGTCGCGGCGACCGTCACGAACGCGCCCACCCACCAGGTGGACTCGCCGTGGTTGCCCACGATCAAGTAGCCGTAGTGGGCGGCGAGCAGGCACGCCCAGGCCGTGAACAGAGCGGAGAAGCGACGCCGCACCCAGGCGATGCGGAAGCTCGCCGCCACCAGCGCGCCGCTCGCGGCGACGACGAGCAGCCGGCCCGGCAGCGGGTTGAACGAGCCCGGCAAGGTGATCTCGACCGTGAACC
This sequence comes from Polyangia bacterium, assembly GCA_035548155.1. GTDB lineage: Bacteria > Myxococcota_A > Polyangia > Fen-1088 > Fen-1088 > DASZFV01. The sequence continues at coordinate 40,949 of DASZUD010000100.1, read as the reverse complement.
ACCACAGCAGGTAGACGCCCCCTGCGATCGCCGCGATCGTCCGCTGCCGCCGCAGCGCTGGAAGGTCCAGCGACCCGCCGCTCACGCGCATGGCGACAGTGTATCGCGAGACGATCGCCGGGCTTCAGACGGATTCGACGACCCAGTCCCCGGTCCCCCGCGGCGTGGTGACGTCGAGGCGGTTCCAGAGGCTCGCGAGGCCGATCGTCGTCGCCAGCGCGCCGAGCGGAGCTCGATCTGAACCGTGCTCGACGGCTGGACCGGCGCGCGCGCGCGCTGCTAGGGTGCCGCGCATGCCTTTCACGTTCGCCCCGGGAGCGCGCGATCCCGGATCGCGCGCGCGCCGGGGCACGCTGGCCACGCGGCGCGGCGCCGTCGAGACGCCCGCGTTCATGCCGGTGGGGACGCGCGCCACGGTGACGGGGTTGACGCCCGCCGATCTCGCGGCCATGGGCGCGCCCATCCTGCTGGCCAACACGTACCACCTCATGCTGCGCCCGGGCGCCGAGGTGTTCCGGCGCGTGGGCGGCATCCACGGGTTCATGCGCTGGCCGGGGCCCGTGCTGACCGACTCGGGCGGCTACCAGATCTTCTCGCTGGCCGGCGACCGCACCATCGACGATCGGGGCGCGCGCTTTCGCAGCTACGTCGACTCCCGGCTGATCGATCTCACACCAGAGGGCTCGATCGAGATGCAGACGGCGATCGGGTCCGACATCATGATGGTGCTCGACGAGTGCGTTCCGTCGAACGCCGACGAGGCGACGATCCGCACCGCGATGGAGCGCACCCACCGCTGGGCGCTGCGCAGCCTCGCCGCGCGCACGAACCCGGACCAGGCGCTGTTCGCGATCGTGCAGGGCGGCCTGGTCCCCGAGCTGCGGCGGCAGTCCGCGGGGTTCCTCACGGCGCACCCGTTCGACGGCTTCGCGATCGGCGGCCTGGCCGTGGGCGACACGCGCGCGCAGCGCGAGGACGTCATGGCCACGGCCGTCGAGCTGTTGCCGGCGTCGCAGCCGCGCTACCTCATGGGCGTGGGCACGCCGCCCGATCTGCTGGCGGCCATCGGGTATGGCGTCGACATGTTCGACTGCGTGCTGCCCACGCACCTCGCGTGGCAGGGCACGGCCTTCACCTCGACGGGCCGCGTGCGCGTCACGCGCAGCGCCAACGGCGAGCGCGACGACGCGCTGGACGCCGCGTGTGCGTGCTCGACGTGCACGACGTTCAGCCGCGGCTACCTCCACCACCTGTTCAAGTGCAGCGAGCCGCTGGGGCCGCGGCTGCTCAGCATCCACAACCTCCACCACTATCTGGATCTCATGGCGCAAGCGCGCGCCGCGATCGAGGCCGGCCGCTACGCCGCCTTCGCGCGCGAGACGCTGGCGCGCATCGATCGGCACGAGCACGCCGGGGCGGCAGCGTGAAGAACCACGAGGTCGTGCGCACGCGCGGCGGCGCGCTGGCCATGCGCAGCGTCGACGCGGGAGAGGTCATGCACCCGGGCGTGGGCCCGCTCGTCGAGGCCGAGCAGCTCTACGTCCGGCAGTCGCGCCTCGCCGAGCGCCTGCGCGAGCAGGCGGAGGTCGTGGTCTTCGACGTGGGCCTCGGCGCCGGGTCGAACGCGTTCGCGGCGCGCGCCGCCGCCGCGCGCGGCGGCGCGGGCCGGCTGCGCCTCGTGAGCTTCGAGCGAGATCTCGGCGCGCTGGCGCTCGCGCTCGAAACCCCCGACGCCTTCGCGATCGACGAAGGCGCGGCCGTCGCGGCGCGGGCGCTGCTGGCGCACGGGCACCACGAGACGCCGCACGTCACCTGGAGCCTCGAGGCGGGCGACGTGCTCGAGGCGCTCGCGCGCGTGCCGGTGCGGGCCGACGTCATCTACTGGGACCCGTTCTCGCCGCGCGCCAACCCGACGCTGTGGACGATCGCCGCCTTCGCCGCGGCCCGGCGCGCCGCGGGGCCGCGCTGCACGTTGTTCACGTACAGCGCGTCGACCGCCACGCGCGTCGCGCTGTTGCTCGGCGGGTGGGCCGTCGGCGTCGGCGACGCGATCGGCGAGAAGGCGCACACGACGGCCGCCGCCGTCGACGTCGCCGACCTCGCCCGCCCGCTCGACCGCGCCTGGCTCACTCGACTCGCGCGCGACGACGTCCCCCTGCCCCCCGACGCCCCACCGGACGCGGTCGCGCGCGCCTCGACCTCGCCGCAGTTCCGTTAGGCAGCCAGGAGCTGATTCAGCACGCCTGTCGTCCCCACGAACGATCCCACCGCCTTGCCGAACTCCGCTTGGTTCGCCCCGAACACGCGGTTGAGGATCGTGAGGTGGATGTCCTGCAGGTTCTTGCCCGCCAGGGACTTTTCGCCCGTGACCGTGCTGCTGCCATTGGCGAGGTTCAGCGCCTGGCCCGTCTTCAGCACGCCGCCGCCCGTTCCCGCGAGGACGACCGGAATGTTCAGCGCGTCGTGGTTGCCGCCGTGCATGCCGCTCATCGCGTGGATCACCGTCGAATCGAAGGCCGTCCCGCTGCCCTCCTGGATTTTCGAGATCTTCGTGATCATCTCGTTCAGGCGCTCCATGTTCCAGTACGTGATCGTCGCGTAGCCGTCGTTGGTGTCGCTGACGTGCTGCAGGCCGTGGTAGCCCTGCACCGCGCCCGTGCCAGGCGTCGAGCCCGTCGGCGTGAACTTGCGCGTCTGCAGGAAGTTGTAGACGAAGTCGCTGCGGGCATCGTCCAGCATGAAGCTCACGACGCGCGTGAGGTCGCACTGGAACGCCATGACCATGAGATCGATCATCAGCGTCGCGTGCGTGCCGCGGTTGTAGTCGGGCGGCGTGTTCATGACGCCGTAGGTCTGCGTGGGCTGCGCCACGGGCCCACAGCTGGCGTTCGCGCCCGGCGTCATGGTCACGCGCTGCTCGAGGTCGCGCACCGACGTGAGGAACGCGCCGAGGCGCTGATTGTCGGACTTGCTCAGCCGCAGCTGCAGGCTCGAAGAGCTATTGCCGATGTAGTCGAGCGCGCTCTTCTTGAGCGCCTGACGGCGCATCGCCGCTGGGTCGGGCGCCGTCGAGCCATTGTTGCCCTGCCAGGGCAGCCCGCCCGCAACCAGCGTATCGAACGCGTTCTGCGGGCTGACGATCTTGTAGAGCGGGCTCACCGGGTCCTTCCACGAGATGCTGCGCGACTGAACCCCGGGCAGGCCGTCTTCGTACGAGTTCAGCGTCGACAGGCCGAGCTGCAGCGAGTGCACCTGCGTCGGGAGCTTGCCGTTGTTTGCCGCCATGATCTGGTTCGCGATCGCCTGGTCGATCGAGATCCCGCTGTTGTTGCCGTTGTTGCTGGCCTTGACGCCCGTCCATGCGGTCGCGCAGTTGTTGCTGTGCGACGGCTCGGCGTGCCCGCCCCAGGGCGAGTAGTTGCCGACGCCACCCAGCGGCATGATCTTCGTGACGTTCGGCTGCAGCGGCTGCAGGATGGGCGCGAGCGTCATCGACGATCCCGCGCCCGAGGCGCCCCACAGGTATCCGTCGGCCGTACCGTTCGGCCAATAGACGGAGACGTAGCGCTTCACCGACGCCGCCGCGGCGTGCGCCCGCTTGGCCTCGAGCGTCTCGAGCCAGGGCACGCTCAGCGCGATGCCCGCGCCCTTCAGGATCTGCCGGCGAGTCCACTTGGTCGATCGCATGCCACCGCTTTCTGGGGTCCCGTTGTTTCTGTCGAAACAGCCAGGGCCCTTTGACGGAGGCGATGGGCATGCGACCGACTGTCGCACCTGCGACGCCGCGCGCCGGCGGCGCGGCCGGTCTGCTTACTTGGCGTGTTCGAGCTTGTGGCAAGCCGCGCAACCGAACGCGCCCTTGACCGGCTTCTGCGGATCGAAGACGGGGACGTTCAGCAGACGGCCCATCTCGGGCTCGACCTTCTTGGACATGAACTCGGTCCACTTCGGCCAGGTCGGCTCCGCCTTCAGCTTGGCTTGAAACGCCTCGGGCGTGTCGGGCAGCGGCTTGATGTCGTTGCTCGGCATCTTGTATTGCCGATCCGCGCCGTCCTTGCCGTGACACGTCTCGCAGGTGAAGCTCGAGAACGCCTTCGCGTCGAACGCCTGGAAGATGGGCTTCATGGCCGGCATCACGGCCGCCTTCATGTAGGCGCGCTTCTGCTTGTAGCTCATGTCCTTCCAGACCAGCTCGGGCGGCCCGGGGACCTTCGCCCCGGCCGAGCCGGCGGCGAGCGACGCGAACGCGATCAGGGAGGAGATGACGAGGGGAAGTCTTCGCATGGGCGGTGGGATGCTCCGTGAGTAGGAAGGTTACTTCGAGGGAATCAACGTCCCGCCGCGACGGCGGCCAGCCCCCACGCGACGGAGGTCAGCTCGTCGCCGCCGACGAGTCGCTGGGCGCCGAAGAGCGCGCCGAGGCGCGCGCGGACGGCGGGGACGAACGACGAGCCGCCCGTCGTGAACACGCGATCGACGTCGCGCGCCGCGATCCCCGCGCGGGTCAGCGCCTCGTTCACGGCGTGCTCGATGTCGGTGAGCTCCTCCTCGATCCACGCGTCGAAGGCCGCGCGCGCGAGGTCCGCCCCGAGGGAGATGCCGGGGTGCTCGAAGGAGAAGCGCGCCGCCTCGTTCATCGACAGCGAGCGCTTGCCGGCCTCGACCGCCTGATGCAGCGGCAACCCCAGCTCGTCCTCGACGATGTGAATCAGCCGCTCGATGCCCTCCGGATCCGAGGCGCCGCGACGAATCTTGTCGAGGAGCGCCTCGGTCTGGCGCGACCGCAAGAACGACAGGTGGTGCCAGCGACGGAGGTTCGTGTAGAGCCACGGCGGAACGGGCATGTGGCGTCCGAACTCCGCCTCGTAAGTCGTCCCCTGCCCCAGCGCCGGCGCGACGACGTGATCGACGAGGCGCGCGTCGAAGCTGTCGCCGGCCACGGCGACGCCGCTGGTCGCCAGCACCTCGGCCCCCGCGGGTCCGCCCACGCGGACCACGGAGAAGTCGCTGGTGCCGCCGCCGAAGTCGGCGATCACGACCAGCTCTTCGTGATCGAGGCCGGCGGCGTAGCGGCGCGCCGCCGCGACGGGTTCGTACTCGAAGGTCACGTCGTCGAAGCCGGCCAGCGCCAGCGCGCTGCGCATGCGCGCCAGCGCGCGCTCTTCGTCGGCGGCCGTGTCGGCGCCCCAGTAGCGGACGGGCCGGCCCACGACCGCGCGGCTGCCGAGGTCGGTGTCCACCGCCTCGCGCAGCTTGCGCAGGAAGATCGCGACGAGGTCGTCGACGCCGTAGCGGCGGCCCATCGCCTGCGTGCCCGAGAAGAGCTCGCTCGCGAGGTGGCTCTTGATCGACTGCACGAGCCGGCCCTGGCCGCCCGATTCGACGTAGCGCGCGACGGCGGGCGCGCCCACGGTCACGAGCACCTGGCCGGCGTCGTCGCCGCTCTCGAAGTAGAGGATGCTGCGCCACGTGGCGGCGGTGCCGCCCCCGGGCACGGGCAGGGGCAGGAGCTTCACGCGGCCCGCGTCGTCGGCGACCGCGACCGCGCTGTTGGTGGTGCCGAAGTCGATCCCGACGGCACGCGGCTTCGAAGGCACGTCTACGGCGCCGTCGCGGTCTTGGGACGGCTCGCGTTGACGCGCTCGCGCAGCTCCTTGCCGACCTTGAAGTGCGGAGCCCGCTTGGGCTTGACCTGCACGGATTCTCCGCTGCGCGGATTGCGCCCCTCGTACGCCTTGTACTGGCGGACGGTGAAGCTCCCGAAGCTCCGGATCTCGATGCCCTCGCCGCGCGCCAGCGCCTGGGTCATGCACTCGAACACGAGATTGACGAGATCCTCGGCGCGCCCGGCCTGGATTCTGGCCTTGTCCGCCACCGCGGCGATGAGGTCGGCCTTGCTCTTGGACATGGCACATCGTACCGTGACGCCGGCCTCCCGTGCATACTTCGCCTGAGGCCGACACCATGAGCAAAGCCGACGAGAGAAGAGCAGCGATCGTGGAGCAGCAGGCCGCCCGCGAAAAGGCTGAACGCGAAGCGCGCGGTCAGGCCGATCCCGCGGCGGCGCCCGCCAAGAAGGGCCGCTTCGCGTTTCGGCGGGGCCCCGGCCGCCCGCCCCGCCCGCGCGACGACTCGTAGTCGAGGCGCGTGCTTCAGCGCGCGGCGCGTACGGCGCGGCGCGCTTCGGCGGCGTGCCAGCCGCGTGGCGCGAGCGCGAGGTAGCGCTGGTAGGCGTCGGCGCCGGCGCGCGCGTGCCCGGCGGCCACCTCGGCGCGCGCCACGATCACGAACGCCTCGGGGATCTCTGCGTCGACGGCGAGCGCCTTGCGGGCCCAGTCCGCCGCGCTCGCGACGTGACCGCGCCGATGCTCCGCCTGCGCGACGCGCATCGCGAGCGCGCTGTCCTGCGGCCTCGCCTGGAAGGCGGCCGCGCACGTCGAGGCGATCCTCGGCCAGCTTCGCTGCGCGAACGCCTCGTCACACGGCGCGACCTGCTCGGCCGAGCCGGTCGCGGGGGCGCTCACGGCCGTCTCGGCCAGCGGAGCCGCCGGCACGACCGCCGGCCGTTCGACCGCGGGCGCCTCGACGGGCGGCGGCGCAACGGACGGCGCCGCCTGAACGGCGGGGGCTGACGCTGCGACGGCGGGCGCGGCGGCCACGACCGTGCGTGCCCGCGCGGGACGATGCGCGGCGGCCCATGCCGTGACCCCCATGGCCGAGAGCGCGCCCACCGTGATGAGGCGCGCCCAGCGCGTCTCCCGGCGCGCGCGCGCCCGCGCCGCCACCTGCGCGACGCGCACGGCCTCCAGCGAGGCCCGCACCGCCTCGGCGCCCAGGCGCGGCCTCGCGAGCGGATCGACCTCGGTCGGGACTGGGAGTGCCTCGTTTTCCTGCGCTGTCTCCATGGGTCGATTGAACACCCGTGGGGCGCCGAGGCAAGAAAAGGGCCTGTCTGTCGCGCGTGTGGGTCCCGGGATCGTCATCGGCCGGCCGCCTGCAGCGGAGGCGCAGGCGCAACGCCCGCCCGCACGTCGACGCCGAGCTTCACCACGACGGCTGCCACGACGACCAGGACCGCCACCCGCACGACGCGTTCTCCGCGCTTGATCGCGAGGTGCGCGCCCGTGGCGGCGCCCACGGCGTTGGCCGCAGCCATCGGCAACGCCAGGGACCAGAGCACGGTGCCGCGCGACGCGAAGAGCGAGACCGCCGCCAGGTTGGACGCGAGGTTCACGATCTTCGCGTTGCCGGAGGCCCGCACCAGCGAGTCGCCGAAGACGGTGGCGAAGGCCATGACCAGCAGCGTGCCCGTGCCCGGCCCGAAGAACCCGTCGTAGGCGCCGAGGACGAGCGCGATGGCGATCGTGGCGCCACGCGCCGCCCCGGGGCCGAGCGCGCGGGCGCGCGCGGGGGCGTTCCGGCGCACGAGCGCGAGGACGGCGGCCCCGACCAGCAGCACCATGACGACGACGCGCAGCGAGCCGAGCGGGATGGCCAGCACGCCGCGCGCGCCGATCCACGAGCCGACGAAGCCGGCGACGAAGCCGCTCACGGCGCGCCGCCGGTCGATCGCGCCGCGCGCCGTGAACGAGGCCGCCGAGGTGACGGCGCCGAAGACCGCCTGGCCCTTGTTCGTGCCGAGCGCGACCGTCGGCGGCAGCCCCGCGGCCAGCAACGCGGGCAAGCTCACGAGACCGCCGCCGCCCGCGATCGCGTCCACCAAACCAGCGCCAAACGCGGCGAGGACGAGCAGGGCGATCGGCACCGTCCGTTACCTTACCTGACGGCGGTTCGGGTTCACTCCCGGAAGCTCCGCGCCCCTCGTGCCGCTCCGCCGGGCGTGAGCCTCAGAGCAGCGTCACCTTCAACACGCTGCAGACCGCCGGCATCATCGTGGCCACGGCCCACTGGTCGTGAGGGTTCTGGTCGGGGTTGCCCTTCACGTGCAGGCCGATCGCCCGCCGAGGATCTTGGCTCTGCCCGTCGGTCGTGTACCAGATCGCGCCGGAGTCACCGAAATCGGAGATGAGGCCGGTCTCGCCGGGCAGGGGAACGAGCCGGAAGGCGAGGCCGACGCCGTCGACGTTGCCGTCGTTGTACTTGCCGAAGCCTTCGACGCACGCGCGGGTGACGCCGGTCGCCGCGCCGGACTTCTCGAGCACGTCGCCGCGCTGGGGGTAGGCCGTCCCGCTCAGGGTGACGCCGGAACCGACCACCGTCGAGGAAGGGACCACGCCGGCTTGCAGGCGCGCGACGGCGGAGTCGGTGCGCAGGTCCATGTTCTGGGCGCTCGCGATCAGCACGTCGTCCGCGGCGCGCACGATGTCGCCCGGGGACAGCGTGTCGTGCGGGGCCAGCACGTGGGACGCGCTCAGCAGGCACTGCGCGCCCGCGCCGTCCTGGACGAAGGCGCCCAGCGTGCCGTTGGTGCTGCGACGGTTGCGGATCGCCGTGCCCGAGCCGACGCCCGCCGGCGCCGCGACGGCGGAGCCGGTGTGACGGGCGTAGCGAGCCTGGATGACGTCGACGGGGACCTGACCCAGCTTCTTCGGAAATCGCTCGCGCGCCGTGAGGAGCTTGTGCGCGACCTTCTCCTTGATGTGGATGCGGACGCAGAGCTCCTTCGTGTGGCGGCCCTTGCGGATGCGCGCGCCGACGTCGATGCCGGTGACCTGCGCGCGATGGCCGTAGCGCGCGCAGGCGGCGTGATAGGCGCGCGCCACCTCGTCGGGCACGCCCAGGTGCTCGGTGAGAGAAATCATGTACCGAACGTCCCGTCGAACCCGAGGAACAGCGAGCCCCAGGTGTGCGTGCGCGCGAGCGGGCCGGAGAACTCGGCGGTTCGACCGATGACGGGCAGCCAGCTCGCGCGCACGCGGTAGAGCGAGAGCGTGACGCCCAGCTCGTACTCGCCGAGCAGCCGATTGATGCGGTCGGAGGGCAGCGTGTAGTCGCTCGGCTGCGTCTGGCCCTGCAAGAGCGCGTTGTACCCGACGACGCGGCCGCGCGCCGTGCCCCACACGAACGCCTCCGCCAGGTGGCCGCCCACCTTCCATCGACACTTGGGGCCGGCTTCGTTGGTGGTGCGCATGGAGTTCTCGGCGAACTGCCAGGGATCCGAGTTGATGCACCCGAGGCGCGCCGTCAGGCCGGCGGCCGCGCCCGTGAAGTAACCGGCCTCGCCCTTGAGGCTGCCCGTGAGGTCGGCCCAGCGCAGGCGATCGGCCCATTCGGGACGCCATTGAATGCCCAGGCCATACCGCGCCGTGGGCTCGCCGCCCTCGGAGATCTGGTGCGACCAGCCCTGCGGCGTCTGATACCCGAGGTGCTCGTGGATCGTCGTCTGCACCCAATCACCCATGTGCAGGCCCAGCATCCCGAACGTGAAGTCGGAGGTCACCGCGACGGTGTCGGCGTGGTTCACCGAGAGGTGAGACACCGCAAGGAAGGCCAGCGAGCCGTAGGGCCGGTCGTCAGACACGACCTGCGTCGAGGCGACGTCGAGCGGCGTGAACGCCGTCACCCCGAAGGAAAAGGTGTGCGTGTCCCTGAACCCATGGTCGTGCGCGTACTTCGGGATGAACAGCAGCAAGTCCAAGATGCGCAGGGGCGCGTCGAGATACGCGGCGTGGACCCAGCGGCCCGAGGAGCTGATCGCCCCGCCGCCCGTGTAATTGCGGTCCATGTTCGTGCCGAGCGAACGGGCGACGGGGAAGTCGAGGAACTTGTCTTCCTCCAGCTTGAGCCCGAAGCCGGTCACCATCTTCTCCTCGACGGGCGGCGGCCTGCCCGAGCCACCGGCCGTGCTCACGTCGATGGGCGGCGTCTGCGTGTCGGCCACGACGAAAGGTGACGCCAGCGCCAACCAAGCCCCGCACGCCGTTCCGACTGCGACCTTCCACGAACCGGCACGATGACCCATGGCGCGCCCTCCCTCGAGGCGCACCACCATTGCCGGCCGGGTCACTCGAAGTCAATGACGGTCGGCGACGGCCGAGGCCGCGTCGGAAGGTCACGGCTGGGCCATGCAATCCCCGCTGACGATCTGCGTGCGCGAGTAGGAGTTGCCGTTGAAAGTCATCTTGTTCGGCGTGGCCGGGTCGACGCCGACGATCTGGTCCGTCAGCCTCCACGCGGCGTCGGGCGAACCTTTGACGAGGAGCAGCGCCGTAGCGGTGGGCATGACCGCCGAATTCTTCGGGTACGGGTGCACGTAGAAGCCGGTTCCCGCCGCCGCGCTGGGGCAAAACGCCGACAGGGTGCACGCCGTCTCGGGGAGCAGCTTCGGCGTCACCGTGAGGAATTCGCCGGGGCAGCCAGGGACCGCCGTGGGATCCGTCGGAATCTCGAGCGGGTTGAACGTCCACGGTTCGAAGCTGAGGATGAACTGGCCGCCGCAGTTTCCGTTCACGGGAGCCTCGTCGAGGATCCAGTTGCCCTGAAAGAGAGACACCGTCTTCGCGATCGGCTCGTACCTATCAGCGCACGACGCGCCGGTACCGGCGGCGCCTTTCGTGCCGGCGCTGCCCGTCGTCCCCGCCCCGCCGGTCGAACCTCCTGCTCCCGCAGCGCCGTCCGCGGCGGGCGAGGCCGGACCGTCATCGCAAGGCCCCGACCCCATCAACAAAGGAACGATCCCCACCAACAACAGCGCGCGTCGCATGGCCGCCAGCGTAACAGAGAAGCCCCGGCGCTGCGCACGCCTCCGACGGGTGATCGGCGACGCGCTTTTGAAATACGTGTGCGCGCATGCCCGGCGAAGGCCGCCATGAGGACGACGAACGAGCGGAACCGCGAGTGCATCACGGCGCCCATTGTCGCATGATGGCCGAAGCCCGCGCATGAACGCCTATTCGGTGTACGTCTTCGATTTCGACGGAACGCTGGCCGACAGCCGCGAGGCCATCGTGTCCACTGTCGCGGGGACGATGGGCGTGATGGGTCTGCCGCCAGCGACCGCCGAAGCCGTCGTCGCGCTCATCGGAACGCCGCTTGGCGCCGTGTTCGAGCGCCTCGGCGTGCCGGCCACGCGCGTGGACGAGGCCGTCACCACCTACCGGACGCTGTTCGCGCACGAGGGCGAGCGGCGCGTGAAGCTGTTCGCGGCCGCGGAGTCCGTGCTGCGCACGCTGGACCAGCGCGGGGTGTTCCTGGCCGTTGCCTCCAGCCGCGGGCGCGTGTCGCTGGACTCGCTGCTGGCGCGGCTGGCGATCGCGGCGCGCTTTCGGATCGTCGTCGGCGAGAAGGACGTCGCGAACCCGAAGCCGCACCCGGAGGCCGTCCACAAGATCCTGGCCGCGGCGGGCGCACGGCCCGAGCACGCGCTGGTGATTGGCGACACGACGTACGACGTCGAGATGGGCGCGGCGGCCGGCGTCGCCACGTGCGCCGTGACCTACGGCAGCCACGGGCGGGCTCAACTGGCCGCGTGCCGGCCCACGCACGTCGTCGACGGGCTCGAGGACGTGCTCGCCCTGCGGGCGTGACCGGCCGCTGACGGCGCGACGTCGAATCTCCACCACCGGGGGGCCCGGCAGCCCGCGCGTTCCGGCCGCCGCGCGTGGCCTTCACCTTGCAAATGGCCGTGCGCATGAACCGGAGCCTGACGAAGGGAGCAGCGGCGGTGGTGCTCGTGGCGGCGATGGCCTCAGGCCGCCTCGCCCACGCGGTGTCGCCGGCCGTCCAGGGCGCCGTGTGGTTGGGACCGGCGACGGGAGACCGCGTCTACAAAGACGGCGTCTCTTCGACCGACACGGCCAACGCACTGCTCGGCGCGTCGCTGAGCCTGCGCTTCGACCACGTGGTCGCGGGAGCCAGCGTGGACACGGCATTGGCGCTGTTCGGACACTCGGAGGCGTACTTGGCGGCGCACGCCGGCTGGTCCGAGGGCGTGGGCTCCGGACGCTTCACGATCGTCGGCGAGCTCGGCGCGCACTCGTACAGCGACCTCGGCAGTGGCCTGCTTTCGGACGTCACGTCGACCTCCGCTTCTCTGCCCTTCGTCGGCCTGCGCGCGACAGCGGATCTCGCGGTCGCTCCCAGCCACGCGTTGCTCATCGGCTGGTGGGTCGCCGCCCGAACCGACCTCGGCACCGCGACGGCGGAGTCGATGGGCTCGTGCGTGTGGGGGTGTGGCCCCGAGTCGATCGGCACATGGACGGTGGGAGGCACCACCTTGGCGACGGGCCTGCACGTCGGCTTCGACGTCGGCGGCCGCCGCCCGAGCCCACCGGCGATCGCCGCGCCCTGACGAACGGTTACGAACCGTCCGTAACGGCGGTCGTTCGTCGGTGCACGCGAGCCAGCCTATCTCCTACCGACCCGTTTGCGGCTCAGGCGGGACCAGTCCAAACTCGCCGTGACACTGCTGGCGCGAACTCAAGTCAGATGAGGACTCGACTGTGACGACCGAGCGCTTGCCCCTCGTCGAATATGTGCCCGGCCTCGTATGGCTCAAGGAGCAGCAGTTGAGCCTCATGGGCGCCGCCATACGAACGCGCATGACTGTGCTCCGCCTCGAAGGTGGTTTGTGCCTGCACTCACCGGTCACGATCGATGACTCGACCCGCGAGGACATCGAGCAACTCGGCGAGGTGATTGCGCTCGTGGCTCCAAGCAACTGCCATCACTTGTACTTCAGCAGCGCCCAGAAGGCCTTCCCCCACGCGCGGACCTTCGGCACCGTCGACGTCCAGCGCAAGCGCAAGGATCTTCGGTTCGACGAGATCATTGGCGACGAGCCCCCCTCGTGCTGGGCCGGCCAGATGGATCAGGTATTCGTGGGCAATCGGATCATGCGAGAGGTCGTCTTCCTGCATCGGGCCGCCCGAACCTTGGTCGCGGTGGATCTGGTGGAGAACTTCGGCAACCAGACAGCAGGAACCAACGGCGTGCTGCGAGCGATGATGAGGATGTTTGGAATGTGGGGCAGGCCGCGTCCGGCTCCCGAGCTGCGCTGCTTCACGCGCGATCGCGAGACCGCGCGCACGGCCATTCAGCGCATTCTCACTTGGGATTTCGACCGCGCCGTCATCGCCCACGGCGATCTGCTGAATCTCTCGCCGCACGACGCGATCCGCGAAGCGTGGCGGTGGGTGCTTCGAGCTTGACCGCGCCGCACCCGATCCCGGTCTGACCAACGATCGTCGTGGCGTTCAGTGGCAGCGCGCAAGCGCCGTCAGGGTCAACGCCCTGTAGGCAGTTCCCCAATCCATGACTCGAGGCCGCACTGCCTTACGTCGAAGTCCACCTTGCGGAAGGCCGCACAGTCCGATTCGGACGGACTGATGTAGATCTTGGCTCCTTGGAGTCGTGCAAGGAGTTCCATGAGGGCGCTCGTCGTCGGATCGTCCTTCGCAGAGACTGGACGCATCCCGATAACCACTACGTCGGCACGATCGAGACCCGACACGCTGTTGAGACAGTCATCCCTGTGAGCCTGAACGTGCTCCGGGTTTTCCAGAAGGCGCTTCCCTGTACCGTAGATGGCAGCTACGGGTCCGGAAGTAACGATGCCATCTTCCCATTCGTAGAACGTGTTCCCTCGACCTTTCGGGACGTAGGTAGCGTAGGTTTGCGACGCAATCATCGATCCCGCGTTGAGAAGCTTCACGGGACGAGAGCTCTCGCGCGCTATCTCCAGATCCGCGGAACCACTGAAGCTGCGCGCCGAAAACCAGTTCACTGAGCCGTGCAGTTTGTAAACAGGCACCACGTCTGAAGCGGGCGAAGCGGCCAGTGCGACTCCCTCTAATGCCGGGTAGTTGAATACACGCTTCGCTCGATCTAAGGCCTCCTCAAACAAGAGGTCATAGTTGAGGCTGATGACCATCAGGCGACGCCTACCGACGAGGCGAGCCAGAAGCTCGTCGAAAAGGTCAGGTCTCTCGTGGAACGCACACTCCCTGCCAACCAGCATTGACATCGCGAGGATCCGCTGCGCGCATCTGATGTAATCGCTCCGGTCGTCTTCGGCGTCCACCCACGAGTTCATCAAAGCCTCGAATGGCGTTCCGACAGTCGAGGTTGACGTTCTCTCCTGGTCAGCAACCCGGTCGATCGCATCGGCAACATCAGCCAAGTGTTCCACTCGCCACAGTTCCTCTCCCGTGTAGAGAGGGCATTCGCTCGCCGGCGGATGCAGCATGGCGTCGGCGATACGAAGCGGGCGCGACGGGTCGTTCGCACGGAGCCATCTCGAGATATATCCGGCGAGGCCGGCGCCGAGCGGCGGTCGTGTTGCCGAGCAGTGTCGCGCGCCCAGAGAAGCGCGGGAAGCGAGCGCGGAATCGCTCGCCGACGACGCGCGTGGCCTCAGAAAGCTCGCAGCCGGCGATTTCGCGGTAGCGCGCTACAGCCAACAAGACCTGGCCCTCGTCAGGAACCGTCGACTTGGCTCCAGTCCGCCGCGCTGATGTGCGCGCCTTCGCTCATCGCAGCTCCGTCTAACCATCGTGGCATTCAGCGGCGGCGCGAAGCGCTGTCTGTCTGCAACGCGTGGTTATGCGGTTCCGTCTCAATGGGAGGATCCCTTGGAGAGCTTCCCGATGAGGTCGAATGGTGCCAACACCAATCCCATCACCGTTCGGGGCATGTGCCCCGTGACGCCAATAAATGCAAACAGAAACAGGAGGATCGTCCAGCCATCGACGTGAAAGCCGTCGCTCTGAGAAACAATTAGCGCCCAGGTGAATGCCCAGCCCGACGCAGCACCCAGAAAGTTGAACCACGCTTGATGGATGCGCCACGGCCAGACCTTTCCCGCGACCGATTCGCCGAAGATCGAAAAGCAGAACCCCGCATACAGAAGGCTCGCGACGACGCCAAGAACGATGAACCACCAAGGCGGGATCATGACCTCACTCCTTTTTCGATTCGCGTAATTTGAATTGTGCAGACCTGGCTGATTCCCTTAAACCCGCCACGCTCTCTTGATAAATAACCCGCGAAGAAATTGTATACCCGCGCCACAACTCCGCGCGATTCCCGGATGCTTCTCGACGCGTCCGAGCGAAGAGCGGCATTATCCAGCGCGTGCGTGGCGGGATCCCCCCCCGCTCTCGATCGGCGTCGCTGCGTCGTGGTCAGCGACGTCCACCACCTCGACGAACGAACGTCCGACCGCCCGTCGACGAGAACTTCATGCCGGCGTCCCCCATCGTCGGGTCGAGAAAGGCCAGGATCACGTATAGTCGGATTCCGTGATCTCGCCCCGCGATCGGTTGGTGGTCCGCCGTCTATTCATCGCCCTCCTGTGCCTCGGCGCGGCGGCTTGCGGCGGAGGCAGCGACGCCAGCTTCCCGAGCAGCGACGTCGACGGTGACACGTGGTCGGGCACGTGGACGGGCGAGGCGCCGAAGACGTCGCCGTGCAAGCGCGGCATCGCGTGGCCTGGTGCGAGCGCGACGAATGCGCAGCTAGAGACCGGCTTGAGCTGGTGGTACGACTGGACGCCCTCGTACACGGCCAGCGCCGACGGCGTGGTGTTCGCGCCGATGATTTGGGGCACCAAGGATCTGCCGGCGGCGAAGGCGGAGGCGGCGATCAAAGACGGCGCTCAATTCCTGCTGGGCTTCAACGAGCCGAACCACATGGAGCAGGCGAACCTGAGCGCCAGCACCGCGGCGTCGCTGTGGCCGCAGATGGAAGAGATCGCCGCGAAGAAGGGCCTCGCGCTGGTCTCGCCGGCGGTGAACTACTGCGGCGACGATCGCACGAAGACCGGCCCGTGCCAGAACACGAACCCCGTCGACTACCTGCGCGACTTCTTCCAGCACTGCCGCGGCTGCCGCGTCGATTACGTGGCCGTGCACTGGTACAACTGCGACGGCGCTTCGCTGAAGAGCTACCTCGCGCAGTTCAAACAGTTCAATCGCCCGATCTGGGTGACCGAGCTCGCGTGCGCCTACGGCGGCGACGCCACCACCGCCGGCCAAGAGAAGTACATGCGCGAGGCGGTCCCGATCCTCGAGGCGGATCCCGACGTGTTCCGCTACGCGTGGTTCAGCGCCGATTCGCTGCCCGCCGCGAAGCTGCTCGACGCCACCGGCGCGCCCACGCCACTGGGGCTCACGTACCTGAGCCTCGATCAGGCCGCGGGCTGCGCGCTGTGACGATGCGCGCGCCGCGCGCAGTCGCGCTGTCCGAAGTGGTCGCGGGTGAGCGACGACCGCTATTCAAATAGCCCGGGCGCGCCCCAGAACGGCCCGTCGACGGTGCAGTCGATCTGCGCGCCGGACGCCGTCTTCCACGTGACCGTCGCGTCCAGGGTGCCGGCGAAGGCGCGCACGTCGGGATCGACCCGCGAGAACGAGAGGTCACCCGTGACTCGCGACACCGTCGCCTGCTCGGCGCCGATCGCGACGGGGACCTCGCCGTCATTCACTGTGGCGGCCTTACCCGGCAGGTGCAGCGCGGTGCTGGGGTCGCGCGCGATCTGCACCAGCGGCAGCAGGAACGTCCAGACGAGCGGCCTGTCCGAGCTCGCGAGCCGGCACTCGGTCGCGTGGAGGCCGGGAGCGAACTGGTCGCCCGCGAGATTGAAGCCCACCAGGCAGGGCTGCTCGATCGTCACCGTGCCGATCCCACCGCCGCAGGTCATCTCGAGGGTGGCCGGCGCCTTCGTGAGGTCGACGGGACCGATGCTCGCCGCGTCACCGCCGCGGGAATCGACGCCGGCGCCGCCGCCGTCGCACCCGCCCAACCACGAACACACCAGGATGGTGACGACCGCCCGCGTTCTCATGTGGATGCAGTCGAACCAAGCGTCCCTCGCTGACGGATTCAAGCACGCGGCTGTCGAATCTCGAACGAGGCGCCGTGACCCTCTCGAGCTAACCGCGCGAGTCTCCGAGGGAATCGACGTCGCACCGCGGCTGGAACGGCGGTTGCTCTCTCCGGGGCAAAATGTCGCTCAGCCCCCTCCCCGCGATCCTGCCGGCCCTGCTGCACCTGAGCGCGCCCGCCGCCGTGTCGCGCGATGACACCGTAGTCAGCCGCGCGGCGGCCTTCGCGGAGAACGAGCCGCCGCGCTTTCACGCGCTGCCGGCCTTTCTGCAGCTCGGCACGCTGCTGGCGCTCGATGCCAGTTGGTACGAGTGGCAGATCGAGCTCAACAAGCAGGACTTCGACTTCGCGCGCTCGTTCGAAGGTCAGTGGCATCGCCTCGCCAGCCCGGCCGGCTATCGCTTCGACGACAACGAGCGCTACCTGAACGTGGGCCACGCGTTCATGGGCGCGACCTACTACCAGATCGCGCGCGCGCACGGCGGCAGCCTGCTCCTGTCGACGCTGTTCGACATCGGCGCGTCGACGGCCTGGGAGGTGGGCGTGGAGCACCGCGAGGTCGTGAGCGTCAACGATCAGATCGTCACGGGCCTGGGCGGCGTCTCGATCGGCGAGACGCTTTACCGCGTGAGCGACGTCTTCGCGCACGGCAAGCCGACGCTCCGCAACCGCGTGTTCATGGGCCTCGCCTCGCCCATGCGCCTGGCGACCTGGCTTTCAGGCGAGGCGCCAGCCGGGTCGGGCAGCTACGACCGCCACGGCCTGGACGCGACGGCGTTCCACCGCTTCGATTTCGCGCTGGGCGGCACGGCGGGCGTGGCGACGTCGGCGGCCGACGACGCGGCGTGGGTCGCGAACGGCCGCCTGGACCTGGAGGTGATCGCGGCGCCGCTGGCGCAGCCATCGGATGACGGTGCCGAGGCGCTGCGCCACGCGCGCCTGCGCGGCGGCGAGATCTCGCGGCTGGTCGTCGACTGGGCGGGCACGGGGCAGGCCATGCGCGCCTTCGATCTGACCACGCGCACGACGTTGTTCGGCCGCGTCGACAGCCGGCGCGCCGGCGAAGCCGCGTCGATGCGCGCGCTGGGCGCCGCCTCTGCGTTCGAGCTCTCGTACGATCGCGCGGGCGGCGTCGACGACTTCTTCACGCTATGCCACCTCCTCGGCCCGTCCGCGGACCTGGCGTGGTCGCGCCAGCGGCTCGGTATGCGCGCCGAGGTCTCGGCCTACGGCGACTTCGCGATGGTGCGGCCCATGGCCATCGGCGCAGGCCGCGTCGCCACCATGTTCGACGGCGCGAAATCGACGCTGGAGCGCTTCGACTATTACTACGGCTGGGGCGGCACCGCGGCCGTGCGCCTGGAGGCGTCGTACGGGGCGTTCCGCGCGGGCACGGCCGCCGAATGGAATCACGTCGATTCGATCGAGGGCCTCGACCGCCACCAGGACGCCTACGTCAGCCCCACGGGGGCTTCGCACGCCGCGATCACCGACGACTCGAACCTCACGGACGATCGGCTCAAGGCGCGCGCGTTCCTCGAGGCGCCCGTGCCGTTCGCCGAGGCCATGCGCCTCGGCGTCGCGGGTGATCTGACCCACCGCACCGGCACGTGGAGCGCGCACGACCTCGGCGACACGCGCGATGACCTGCGCGTCGGGGTGACCGTGACGACGTCGCTGTGAGCGTGGCCTCCCGCGCGACAAAACGCCGCATCGCCATGGCGTTCGCGAATCGAATTGGGCATCGTCCCCGGGTGAACGACACTTTCGGCAGACCGGCGTGTTTGGTCCTATTGCTCGTTCTCGCCGCCTGCGGAGGCTCCGGAGCGCGCAGCGGCGTCGATGCCGGCGTCGATGGCGGTGACGCGCGCGCCGACGGTGACGCCACGGTCGCCGATGCCGACGGCGCAGCCGACGTGGCCACCGACGCGACCGAAGACGGCGACGTGCCGCGGGAGACCCCCACCACCCTGGTGCCGGCGCGCGACGCCAGCTCGTGCACGTCGATGGACCTCGCGATCGTGGGCGCGACGCTGTACTGGAGCGACGAGGCGCGCGGCGAGGTGCGGCGCGTGTCGGTCACCGGCGGCGAGCCCGTCACGATCGCGTCCGGCGAGGATCATCCGAAGTCGCTCGTCGTGCGCGGTGGAAGCGCGTTCTGGCTGGCCGGGCCGCACGTGGGCGCCCAGGCGCCCGGAAATCCCCGCGCGACGCTTCGAACTACGCAAATCACCGGCGGCGCCGTCGCGACCGTCGTCGCCCCGGCCGAGGGCGTCACCGGGTTCGCCGCCTCCCCCGACGGACAGACGCTGTACTTCGGCGTCTCGATGAGCATCCGAAGAATATCGGCGGCGGGCTCGGGCGCCGCATCCGTCGAAGTCGCGCGCGACGAGGTGGGCACGCCCTTCGTCTTCGCGCTCGACGGCTCGATTCTTTCCTTCGTCACGGACATCACCGGCGCCGCGAAGGCCGTTCAGCTGGTCGACGGTGACGTCGCGACCTGCGTCAAGGACGACGACGGCTGGGCCCCGGGCCACCTGTGCGTGCAGGTGGGGCGGGCCTCGGGCACGCGCACCTTGGCTGAACAGGACGGGCGCATCTATTGGGAGATGGCCGGGAACATCAAGACGGCCCCGATCAAGATGGCGACGCCGAACAGCCAGACGTCGTTCGTGGAAGCTCCCGCGTCAGTTCGAGCAACCGCGGTCTCAGGACGAACGCTGGTCTTCGCGGCCTTCGACTTGCCGCCTGGCGACAGCGGGGTCATCGGCGAGGCGTCCCTCGACAGTTCGAGCCTGTCGTCCGTCACGCTCGCCTTCGGCGAGAACCATCCCGCGTCGATCGTCACCGACGGCGCGCGCGCCTACTGGTCGACGGCCGACTGCGCGATTCGGTCGGTCGGCCTGCGCTGAAAAGTCGGGCGGGCGTGTAGTAGTCTGCGCCGGCGATGGCGATCACCGTTTATCAGTATCCGAAGTGCTCGACGTGCCGGAAGGCGCTCAAGTGGCTCGACGCGCGCGGCGTCGCCTATGAGGCGATCGACATCGTCACGGCCCCGCCGAAGAAGGCCGAGCTGCAGCGGGCGCTGAAGGCCGGCGTGCCGCTGAAGAAGCTCTTCAACACCTCCGGCCAGTCGTATCGCGAGGGCGGCTGGGGGCAGAAGCTCGGCGCCGTCGGCGAGGCGGACGCGCTTGCCGCCCTCGCGGCGGACGGCAAGCTCATCAAGCGTCCCTTCGTGCTGGCCGGCGATCGCGCGCTCGTCGGGTTCGACGAGGGCGCGTACGCGGCCACGTTTTCGAAGTAGCCCGCGCGACCGCTCAGGCGGGCGTGCGGTAGATCGTCATGCTGACCATCTTCCCGGCTTCGCGCGGCTCCATCGAGTTGAGGTACTGCACGTTGGTGCCGCCGGACCAGACCTCGCTCTGAACGCAGCGCGGGCAGATGACGGTGTTCGTCGGCTGGTGAGTGCCCGTGTTGTTCCGCCACAGGAGCTGCCACCAGCCCTGCGCCGCGCAGTGGCTCTGATTGAAGACGTTGGCCTGAAAGCGCTTGAGCGGACCATCCCAGCCCCAGGACAGCTTCGAGAAGCTGTTGGTGCCGCAGAAGGCCGGGCTGCCCGTGCAGAAGTTCTGCCGGTACCACGTCGCGTCGCCGGCCCAGTTCCACGCCGGCTCGGTGCAGCTCGCCGGCAGCAGCGCCGACTGCTGCCGCTCGACGCCGTCATCGGTGGAGGCAACGTTCGGCGCCGCGGCGCTCTGGGCGATCGGCGCGACGTGCCCTTGCCCTCGATCGAACGGCAGGCTCGCGTGAGCGATGCGCTCGTCGATCGCGCGCAGCTTCGTCACCACCGTCGAATCCATCTGGCTGGCCGCGAAGAGCTCGTAAATCTCGGCCATCGGGCGGTCGCCGACCTGCATCTTGTCCAGCGTCATCGGCGCGCTGCGATCGAGGTCCGCGTTGAAGACCTCGCGCACGCGCGCGACGTCGCCGTAGTCGATGAAGTCCACCGTGTGCGTCGGGCTGAGACGCAGCGAACCGACGACCTGTCCCGCCTCCTCGGTGACCTCCGAGGACGGAACGGCGCCGCCGCCCGAAACACACCCGGCGGCCCAAGCCCCCATGGCTAGTAGACCAAAGACCTTCGTCGCGCTCGCAGAGCAGTTCATCTATTCCTCCGTGCCGATAACCCGCGAGCCGGGCGCGGGGGCAACACCGTCTGACCACGGTCCGTTTCCCACGGGTGCCGAAGTGAGATACGTTCTCGCCAACGTGAAAATCGAGCGCTCGAAGCCAAGTCTCCGATTCGCAGGTCTGTGTGCCGCCATCCTGCTGGGTGTTGCCTTTGCTGGCGCGGGCTGCGGCGGGAGCGGCGGCGGTGGTCACGCTGGCGATGGCGGAGCCGGGGCCGGAGGCGGCGCTGGGAACGGAGACGGCGCCGCCGGCACGAGTGGCTCCGGTGGTCAGGACGCCGGGAGCGCCGGCACCACCGGCAGCGGAGGACAGGCCGACGGTGCCTCGGACGCCGCGCAGGACGGCGCGGCCGACCACGCGAGCGAGCCGGACGCTGCCGACAGTGGAGCGCTCGACGGCAGCGACGCGCAGAGCGACGCCGCGCTCGACGGAGGCGATGCGGCCACCGACGCCGCTCCGCTGGGCTGGGTCTTGGTGCGAATCGGCGACTGCTCGGGCACGGATCGCGCGATCGGTTACAGCACCGGCAGCGACACGCCCGTCGACGGCGATTGTACTCACGCCGAGAACGGGCTCGCCGCCGTTTGCTGGGATCAGACCACGTATCACAACGAGCTCGTCCCTGGAACGGCCCCCGGTTGCACCTACAAGACGATCACGGCGGCGAGCTGCACGGACGGCACACGGCCAGGTCGGCTCTACGTCTGCAATCGGCCCTGAAGGGCGCGCGCGCAACGCCGCGCCCCGATCTGCGAGACAGGTCGGTGGAGGTCGGGGAGGAAGGGCACCAACGCATTTCTCGTGATATGCGGCTGTGATGCCCCGCTCCACCCTGCTCGTCTCCCCGCTGCTCGCCGCCCTCCTCACCGGCACCATCGCCGTAGCCCAGCCGATCGAGCCGCTGGGCAGCTCGCGGCCCGAGCCGCCGGCCGCGCCTTCCGACGTCGCCGAGGCGCCGGCGGGGGCCACGAAGACGGCGAGCGGGCTCGCGTGGAAGTTGCTCTCGAAGCCACAAACGGGCGAGCGCCCGGGCGTTCATGACCGCGTGCGCATCAACTTCACGGCGTGGACGCCGGACGGCGAGGTGATCGACAGCTCGATCCCCGACGGCGAGCCGCGGACGTATTCGATGGGCGACCTCGTGCCCGGGCTCGCCGAAGGCGTGCAGCTCATGGCGAAGGGCGAGCGGCGGCGGCTCTGGATTCCTGCGGCGCTCGCCGAGTCGGGGAAGCCCAGGCGCCGCGGCCCCGCGTCACCGTCGGTGTTCGACGTCGCGCTGATCGACTTCGTGAAGATGCCCGATCCGATGCCCGTGCCCGACGACGTCGCCGCGGCGCCGGCCGACGCCAAGAAGACCAAGTCCGGCATCGCCTACAAGTTCATCAAGCACGGCAAAGGCCACGTCCACCCGACGGAGAGCAGCACCGTGGAGGTGCACTACACCGGGTGGACGCCGAACGGCGAGGTGTTCGACAGCTCGCTGCGCCGCGGAAAGCCGATCAGCTTCCCGCTGACGGGCGTCATCAAAGGGTGGACCGAAGGCGTGCAGCTGATGGTGGTGGGCGATCGCGTTCGCTTCTGGATCCCGAGCGCCCTCGCCTACGGCGACAAGCCCTCGCAGCCGGGCGCGCCGTCGGGCCCGCTGGTCTTCGAGATCGAGCTCTTGGCGATCAAATAGCCGCCGCGCCAATAGCCGCCGCTCAGCGGTAATGGATGTCGAACGGCTTGTTCGTGATGAACACCACCGTGACGTCCCCCTCGGCCGTGGCGCCGTGCTGCATGAGCGCGCCCTCGGGGAACCAGACGAACGTGCCGGGCGTGTGCCGCCCCAGGTTCGTCACCAGCGTGCCCTCGAGCACGTACATCCCGTGCGCGCAGTGGTGCGTGTGCCACGGATTGATGACGCCCGCCGGGTAGCGCGTGAGCCGCACGCCCATCCCCGTGTCGGGATCGTCGACCAGGAACTTGCGGTAGATCGGCCGCCCGATCTTCTCGTTCGGCCGTTCTTCCCAGGGCTGCGCGTTCGTGTCGATGACGATGGGCTCGGCCGGCATGCGCCGAGCATACAGGCTAATGTCCGCGCCGGATCTCCGGCGGCAGGAAGTGAATCTCGAACGTGTGCGTGACGCGATCCTCGCACGCGATCGCGCCCGTCTTCGCGTCCAGGCGCACGGGCACCGGCGTGTGGCGGTCTTCGTAGAACGCGTGGTAGCCGCGCTCCGCCAGCGTGTCGAGCAGCATGTCGACGGAAATCGCCTCGGCGAAGAGCGCGCTGTCCGTCTTCACGATGCACCGCCCCGCCAGCGCGTGGCGCACGATCACCGGCACGACCTGCGCCTCGATGAACGAAGCGACCTCTTTGAAGCGCGCGGGCGCGGCGTGCTCGTACGAGTCGAGGCGGCGCACCAGCTCTTGCCGGGCGTGGCGCGTGACCTCGGAGACCACGGGGATGTGGTGGATGATGTCGTACGTCTGCTGCCCCAGCTCCAGCGAGCTTTGGTACTGGAACTCGGCGTTGATGCTCTGCTCGACCTCCTCCAGCGGCGCGTCGGCGTTGACGAAGTGGTAGTGGAAGTGGCGCCGCAGGCTGGTGAGCGCCTCGAACGTGCGCTCCTTGAACGTGCGGTAGCGGTTGCGCGCCAGCTCCTCGTCGATGTCCGTGGGGCGCAGCTCCTGCAGCTGGCCCACGCCCGTGCGGCGCACCTGCTCGTTGTGCGCCTGGATCTGGCGTCCGCGGAAGAGCTGCCGCTCGATCGACGTCTGCTCGCCCACGAACAGCACCGTGATGCGGAAGATCGGGCGGCGGAAGCGCTTGCCGATGTCCGTGCCCCAGTACTTCGCGCGCAGCTGCATGATGTGGTCGTGCAAGAGCTTCACCGCCTCGGCCTGCACGGGCGTGCGCGGGAACCCGTCGACGACGACGCCCGTGTGGTACTCGGGCTCCAGCAGCTTTCGGAGCAGCGCCTCGATCACCTCGCGGTCGCCGACGAACTGGCCGCGATCCTTGAGCGCGCGCATCTCGGGCGTGTCCAGCAGATCGCTCACGACGATGGGCGGCGCCGTGAGGCCGCGCTCGCGCAGGATGAACGGCGTGTTCGTGCCCTTGCCCGAACCGGGCGCGCCGCCCAGCCACATGATCTCCTTCGGAAAGGCCATGCCCTCCGGGCCGCGCTCCTGCACGAGGCGGCCCCACACCTGCTCGAAGATCAGCGGCGCGTCTTTGATCTCGAGCTCGGAGCTGGCGATGCGGGCGGCGGCGGGCTCGGCAAGAGTGGCCGGCGGGGACGGCGACTTGGGGTCGGACATGCTGCCGTGAGGTTAGGCAATCGCGAGGGCCTCCGGGGCGGAAAAGCGCGTCCGTTCCCCTCGGCGCGGGCGGGTGTTTCGCGGCCGTCATGAAGCGGCGTCGAACGAAAATGGGTTGCGTAAACGATGCGCGGGCTCGGGACGCGCTGGGGCTGCGGGTACGATGCGGGCCCATGAGACGGATGGTCCTCCTGGGGTTCGGCTGGGTCACGCCGAAGACCTGACCTCCGGTTTCGCACGGCTCCGGTGCGCTCCGCCGTCGAGTCACGCGGGCCACGGCGAACATCGGCCCGGGAGTCTCGGGACCTGGTAGCATGCGCCCACCCGCGCCCGCCGCCCGCATTGGGCGGTGCGCGGGTCTACTACCACTCACTCGCGGGAAGCCATGGCCAAGCTGTTCATCGAAGATCTCAATGTCTCCGGGAAGCGCGTCCTCGTGCGCGTCGACTTCAACGTGCCCGTCAAGGACGGCAAGGTGGAGGACGAGAAGCGCATCTCGGCCGCGCTGCCGACGATCAAGTACCTCCTCGACAAGGGCGCGGCGGTCATCCTCATGAGCCACCTCGGCCGCCCCGACGGCCAGCGCAAGCTGGAGTTCACGCTGGCGCCCGTCGCCGCGAAGCTCGGCGAGCTGCTGGGCAAGCCCGTGAAGTTCCTCGACGACTGCGTCGGCCCCGCCGTCGAGGCCGCGTGCGCCGCCGCGAAGCCGGGCGACGTCATCCTCCTCGAGAACGTGCGCTTCCACATCGAAGAGGAGGGCAAGGTCAAGCTCGAGGACGGCACGAAGCTTTCCGCCGACAAGGAGAAGGTCGCCGCGTTCCGCGCCGCGCTCACGAAGCTGGGCGACGTGTACGTCAACGACGCCTTCGGCACGGCGCACCGCGATCACAGCTCGGTCTCGGGCATTCAGCTCCCGCAGCGCGCGGCGGGCTACCTGATGAAGAAGGAGCTCGATTTCCTCGGCAGCGCCATCGAGTCGCCCAAGCGGCCGTTCGTCGGCATCATCGGCGGCGCGAAGGTCTCGGGGAAGATCGACGTCATCAAGGCGATGCTCCCCAAGGTCGACAAGCTCATCATCGGCGGCGGCATGGCCTACACGTTCGCCAAGGCCAAGGGCCTCGAGATCGGCAAGTCGCTCGTCGAGCTCGACCGCGTCGAGCTGGCGAAGGAGATCATGGCCAGCGCCGGCGACAAGCTCGCGCTGCCGACGGACTGCCTCATCACCGACGCGTTCGACTTCAAGGCGCGCACGCTGGGCAACACGCGCTTCTGCAAGATCACCGAGATCCCGAAGGACTGGGAGGCCGTGGACATCGGCCCCGAGACGTCGGCGGCGTTCGCGCAGATCGTCAAGAACGGCAAGACCGTGCTGTGGAACGGCCCGATGGGCGTGTTCGAGGTCGAGAAGTCGGCCCAGGGCACGTTCGCCATCGCCAAGGCGCTCGCCGAGGCGACGGCGGCCGGCGCGACGACCGTCGTGGGCGGCGGCGACTCGGCCTCGGCCATCAAGAAGGCGGGCCTCGCGTCGAAGGTGTCGCACGTCTCGACGGGCGGCGGAGCGTCGCTCGAGTACCTCGAGGGCAAGCCGCTCCCGGGCGTCCTCGCGCTCACCGACAAGTAAACCGATGCGCCCTCCGGCGACGGGCTCGGCGCGATCCGCCGAGCCGTCCTCGCCGGCGGGGACCTAGGAAGCTCGCATGTCCCATTCGAAGCCGTTCCTCCTGCTCCCGGCGCTGCCGCTGGCTTCGCTGTCGCTGGCCGCGGCGCTGGTGCTTTCGCGCGCGGCGCCGGCTCAGGCCGCGCCGGTCTGCGGGACCGAGAACCTCCTCGCGGGCAAGATGCCGCAGGACTCGGCGGACACGCGCCGCGACCTCGCCAAGCTGACCGACGGCGTCGTCACGCGCGAAGGCTCGACGTGGAACGCGCCCGTCGTCGTCGAGCTCGCGTCGTCGGCCTCGTATGTGACCTACGATCTGGGCGAGCCGCGCGAGATCTCCGCGCTGTTCATGCAAGGCGACGCCAACGACGTGTACCGGATCTCCGGCTCGGTCGACGGTTCACCGGGCAGCTTTCAGCCGATCGGCGAGTTCCCGAACGCGGTGAGCAAGGGCCACGGGCTGCGCGACCGCGCCCTCGAGGTCCCCCCCACGACCGTGCGCTACCTGCGCGTGGGCGCGGCCACCGGCGACGGCTACTTCTCGATCTCCGAGCTCGGCGCCTATTGCCGCAAGCCCGCGCCCTTCCCGCCCCGCCTCAAGGTCGTCGACACGCCGGAGCCGGGAGCCGCCTCGCCCGGAGAGGACCACTGGCCGTCTTTCTTGGGCCTCTACCAGGTGGCACTGCTCGCGCTCGCCTGGCTCGCCTACGTCATGATCAAGTCGGCGCGCGCGGGAGGAGGCTCCGCCGCCCTGGGCAGCGGGACGCCGTCCGGCGACTCCAGCTCGCCCGTCGCCAGCGCGCACACGACGACGATGAAGAACGAATCGAACGGGACGCGGTAGCGCACCTCGCCCGTCGCCACGACGACGGTGAAGGCCAGCGCCGCGACGGGCGTGAGGACGAGGAACGTTCGGCTGGTCACGAAGGCGCGCCAGCCCCTCTTCGCGACCCGCGCCAGGGCGAACAGGACGGGCACGAACAGCAGCACGACGAACGCCAGCTGGGACAGGTGCGCCAGCGTCCAGCCCACCGTGCCGTAGGTGGGCCACATCGCGACGCCGAGGAACGTGTCGTAGAGGTGATCCAGTGACAGAACGCCCGCCTCGAACGGGTGTGCGAAGATCCAGCGCCAGGCCTCGTCGGCGTTGGCCTTGTTGTCCGTCATGGGGAACGGCACGGACGGATGCTGTTCGTAGTGCCGCAAATACGACCCGGGGCTCCCGAAGCCGAAGCCGTGCCCCTCGTCTTCGCCCCAGTGAATGTCGGCGATGCGCCCGTAGTGGCCGAGCAGGAAGTCGGAGCCGACCTTGTTGCCCGTGACGCAGAAGTTGCCGCGGTTCGCCCGCGTGCACGAGCGCGCCAGCACGCCGAGGAGCGGCGCGGCCGCGACGACGACCAGCGCGCAGCGCGCGACCCAGGGGACGAGGCGCGCCCGGACCGACGCGACGTCGAGGGGGCCCTTGAGGAGGTCCGCGAGGCCCTCGGCGGCGAAGAACACCGCCGCCGCCGGAAGCGCCACCGACTTGAGCGCCGCGGCGGCCGAGAGCGCGACGCCGCCGATGGCCGCGATCAGCAGGGACACGCCGCGCCGGCGCACCGTGCGCGCGGCCAGGAAGCACGCGAACGCCAGCGAGAGCGTGAAGATGAAGTGGATCTCGGAGAGGAACAGCGCGCCGAACTCGATGAACGGGAAGTAGAGGCTCGCGAAGGCGAGCGCGGCCAGCGCCGTGCGCCGCCCGAACGCATACAGCCCCAGGAGCCCCAGGGACAGCGGCACGAGGCAGCTCACGACGAGCTGGAAATGGACGACGCGCGCCAGCGACCCGCCGTCCTTGAGGAGGAACGCGACGAGCGACGGGTACCCGAGCGGGTGCGTCACGTCCCACGGGTGCAGCGGCGCCTCGCCCCGCACGATGCGCCGCGCGAGATCGACGTAGAGGCCCATGTCCGACGTAATCAGCGAATCGGGCGGACTGATGAACAGCGTGTACTCGAGCCGCAGCGCGACCCCCAAGGCGTAGATCACGACGGCCCAGAGGACGGGGTTATGAAGGAACCGGCGCCAGCTCACGGCGGCATCCTACCGGAACCGGCTCTCAGGTGTTCGACCTCACGTTCGAGAGCGGGTGCCTCCGACCGGTCACCGCCTCCAAGCCAGCGCGTCCCCAGGACCGGGGCGCCCGCGCACGACGCGACGCCCCGATCGCTGTCTTCGGGGGTTGGTGCGCGAAACGAAAAGCGCAGAGGGAGCCCACTGGAAAGGGAAGGCCCTTTGCCACCGGCAAACTGCGGGCCCGTTTCCGTCGACCGCAAACCCCACGGTGACCTCATGAAAACGATGACGCGTTCACACGCCCTCCCCGCGACCGCGCTGGCCATCACCTTCGCTCTCGCCACGGCGCTCGTCGCCTGTGGTGGCAGCGGCCCTTCGCCCCAGAAGACTGGGAGCGCCGGCACGGGCGGCGGCGCCGCCGGCACCTCGGGCAGCGCGGGAGCTTCGGGCGGCGGCAATGCCACGGGCGCCGCCGGCTCGGGCGCCGCGGGTACCGGCGGCATCGCCGGTCAGAGCGGGGACGCCGGGACGCAAGGCGAGGGGGGCGCCGCCGGCACGGGCGCGGCGGGCGACACCGGCGCCGCGGGCACGATCGGCGCGGCCGGCGGCGGCGCTTCGCTGGGCGACATCGTCCCGCTCTACGACGCGACGACCAAGCTCGAGCACGAGGTGCACTACGACCGTGGCGACGCCATCGTGACGCGCTGGAGCGACCGCGGCCGCGACCGCCACGCGCGCGAAGATCAGTTCCAGAGCTACGACCACTTCCTGCCGCACTACTGGGAGTACCGCACGGCGCGCTACATGCTGGTGGACAAGGTCGCGAAGGGCGGCTCGACCATCGAGCTCACCTGGGTGACCGAGTGGAAGCTCGACAACCTGCCCGAGTTCCGCGCCTGGTACTCGGGCCGCGGCAGCGTCGCGCAGTACTACGGGAACTACGGCCCGCTCATCAAGAAGGAAGGCGCGGGCACGTACGACGAGGAGTTCAATCGCACGGGCGACGGCGATCAGTACAAGTTCACGTACACGATCACGAAGGCCATCGGGCTCGACGGCAAAGAGGCGCCGCTGGCCGTGGGCCAGTTCATGGAGATCGAGGCGAGCCAGTTCCTCGACGCGCCGCCGCCCGCGAACTCGCGCGACAACTACTACGGGACGGTCTTCTTGTACGCCGTCGGCACGGGCGGCATGGTGCCCTGGTACACCGTCGGCACCTGGTCTGACCAGACGACCGAGCGCGAGAACTCGCACAAGATCGACGAGAAGGGTTGGCTCGGCGGCGGGACGACGCTGCCCTATCAGTACTCCGACGAGCCCGAGAACCACTTCATGCAGATGGCGACGAACCTGTCCGACGGGAACGGGCAGGCGTTCGTGCGCGGGCGGCGCGTTCATCACACGCACATGACGGACGGCAGCCACGACGAGGGACCCGAGAACGGCATCTTCACCGAGCTCAAGGGCCTGGCCGGGCCGAACTACGTCAACGTCTCGTGCGACTCGTGCCACAAGCGGAATGGGCGCGCGCCCGTCGCCGACGTCGGCGTGCCGTTGGACAAGTGGGTCTTCAAGGTCGCGGCCGCGGACGGCGGCAAGGATCCGATGATCGGCGGCGTGCTGCAGCCCTCGGGCGCCGACGGCTCGCCCGGCGAGGGCAAGGTCTCGATTGCGAAGTGGAACGAGAGCGCCGACGGCCTGCGCTCGCCCGAGTACGCGTTCACGAACGGCAAGCCCGCGCTGTTCTCGGCGCGCATCGCGCCCCAGCTCGTGGGCATGGGCCTGCTCGAGGCCGTGCCCGAGGCGACGGTGCTCGCGCTGGCCGACGAGAACGACAAGGACGGCGACGGCATCTCGGGCAAGGCGCAGATCAACACCGATCCCGTCACGGGACAGAAGCGCCTCGGCCGCTTCGGCTGGAAGGCGGGCGCGACCAGCCTGCGCCACCAGATCGCGGGCGCGCTCAACACGGACATGGGCGTCATGACGTCGGTGCTGCCGAAGCCCGACTGCGGCTCGGCGCAGCAGAACTGCGGCAACACCGCGGGCCCGGAGCTCGGCGACAAATACCTCGACGACCTCGTGAAGTACGTGCACCTCCTCGGCGTGCGCGCGCGCCGTAACCTCGACGACGCCGACGCCCTCAAGGGCGAGACGCTGTTCGCGCAGGTGGGCTGCGCGAAGTGCCACGTCGCGGAGCTCCGGACCAGCGCGTTCGCGCCGCTGGCCGAGCTGCGCAGCCAGACGATTCACCCGTACACGGACCTCCTCCTCCACGACATGGGGCCGGGACTGGCCGACGACCTGGGCGAGGCCCGCGCGACGGGCGCCGAGTGGCGCACGACGCCGCTGTGGGGCATCGGCCTCTCGGCGTGCGTCACGGGCGGCGTCACCGGCCCGTTCCAGAAGCAGGTGTGCACGCCGCACCACGACTACCTGCACGACGGCCGCGCGCGCACGATCGACGAGGCCATCCGCTGGCACGGCGGCGAGGGACAGAAGTCGAAGGACGGGTACATGGCGTTGCCGGCGGCCGATCGCGCGGCGGTCGTGAAGTTCCTCGAGTCGCTCTAGCGTCCGGTCGCGTTGCCGCGCGCGGCGCTTCGGGTGTTGGAAACGGCGAAGAAACGCGCCCGTCGCGGCCGCGACGCTTTGAGCTTCGTGTTCAATCCGCTTGAGCTTCGAGCTCGAGGCTGAGCACGAAGCGAGCGCGCCTTGCGCGCCAACTGTGTGAGATCAGTACGGAAGGCCGGTGGCACGCGCGGTGCTGACGTCAGGCGCTCATGCACGCCGTCGTCAGCACCCGCATCCACGCGCTCTATGAGGGCTACCGCGGGAGCGTCCTCAAGCGCGCCCGCCAGCTGCTCCGCAACGAGGAGGCCGCGCAGGACGCCACCCAGGAGGTCTTCCTGCGCCTGCTGGACGTCAACGAGCGCGTGCTGCACCACCCCGAGCCGCTCGCGTGGCTCTACCGGGTGACGACGAACCTCTGCCTCAACCGGCTGCGCGACGAGAAGCGGCGCACGAAGCTCCTGGCGCGCAACCCGCGCCTCGAAGACCGCCGGGCGGCCGACGCCGAGGCGCGCGTCATCGTCGCCGAGATCATGAGCCGCGTGCCCGCCGAGCTGCAGGAGATCGCGCTCTACTATCACGCTGACGGGATGACCTGCCACGAGATCGCCGTGGCGCTCGGCGTGTCGCGGCGCACGATCGGCAACCGCCTCGTCGAGTTCCAGAGCGAGGCGCAAAGCGCCGTCGGCAACGCCTGACCCACGGTTCGGTGGCAGGGGCCCCCCTTCCGGGCGAGCCCCCAGCCGCCAAACCTCACTGCGCCGAGAAGGCCGCGCCCTCGAACGAGCTGAAGCACTGCGCGTTCGAGATCGACGCCTCCGACTCGACGGTGACGATGCCCGCCGGCGTGACGTGGACGCGCCCCATCGTGCCGTTGCACAGATCGATCTCGACGTAGGCGTCCTTCGCGGGACGCAGCGCCGCCGGCAGCGCGAGCGCGCTCATGTTCGTCCCGGAGGTCGTCACGCTGCCCGAGAGGCGAATGAGGCCGTCGACGTCCTTCACGCACGTGTTGCGCGTGCTGTACGGCATGGCCGTCCAGCCATTCGTCGGCGTGAGGCACGTCCACCCCGTGCCCGTGTTCGGCACCGGGAACGTCACGCCCTCGAGCGACGTCACCTCGCCGCCGACGGCCGTGCTGTCCGGCACGACGCTGACGTCGCCCGACGGCGAGACGAGGAGGCGGCCCTTGTAGTTGGAGCTGCCGCCATACGAGATCGGCAGGTAGACGTAAGCGGCCGGCCGCATCGCCGCCGGCAGGTTGAAGGCCGTCGCGCCCGAGCCGTTCGTCTGGAGGGCGCCCGCGAGGTGGACGACGTTGGACGAGATCCGCGCCGTCGGGGCGCGCCAGGGCGACCCGGCGTTCGTGATGCCGTTCTGGGGCGTGAGCGCCTGGTTGCCGTTGGCCGCGCTGTTGTCGACGACGAACGAGACGCCCTCGAGCGACGTGAAGCAGTTCATCGAGCTGTTGTTGCCGAACACCCAGACCGTGCCGTCGGTGCCGATCTCGAGCGTGCCGCGGATCGACGAGCACAGCGTGATCGGCAAGGCGATGAGCGAAGTCGGGCGGCGGCCGGCGGGCAGCACGAACGGCGTGATGCCGCCGGTGCCGTTGTTGGACATCGCGCCGCGCAGGTAGACGACGCCGTCCAGCAGCGCCGAGGCCGGCGTGCCCGTGTTGTACGACCCGCCCGTCCAGCCGGTCGCGAGCGACAGCGACGTCCACGGCGGCACCGTCGAGAAGCTCACCTCGCGCGTGAGGCCGTCCGAGAGCTCGGCGTGCAGGCGGAAGGTCCCGTCGGCCAGGTTGGCGAGCGCCATGTTGTAGAGGTAGCGCTTGTTCACCGCGTCGTACGTGAAGAGGTTGCCCGTGCCGGAGGCGGGCGTCGCGGCCACGAAGGTGCCGACCACGCCGTTGACGACGGGCGCGATCGTGAGGCTGGCCGTCGAGAGCGTGGTGATGGGCGCGCTGACGCCCGTCATGCCGAACGCCACGGGCAGCGAGCCCAGCGAGCGCTGGACGACCGAGGAGCCGTCGGCGGCGAGCGGCGCGAGGAAGGTCGCGCCGCCCGTCTGGGTCGTCGAGAACTGCACCCACACGGTGAACGTCTTCGCGGCGGACTTGTTGCCGCTCGAGTCGGTCGCGACGCACGAGACCGTGGTCTTGTTGGGCGCGAACGTCGAGCCCGACGCGGGCGTGCACGTCACGGGCGCCGTGCCGTCGACGGCGTCCGTCGCGGTCGGCGGCGCATACGTGACGACGGCGCCCGTCGCCAAGGTCGCGAACGTCGTGATGTTGGCGGGGACGGCGCCCAGCGTGGGCAGGCCCGTGTCGCGCACGACGACGTTGAACGACTTGCTCGCCTGGTTGCCGACCGAGTCACGCGCGATGCAAGTGACGGCCGTCGTGCCGAAGCGGAACCGGCTGCCCGAGGCGGGCGAGCAGGCCACGGCGAGCGAGGAGACCGGATCGCCGGGCTTCGCCGGGAGATCCGTCGCCGTCACGGCGGGATAGGTGACGATCGCCGTCTTGTCGGCGCCGGCCTCCGCGTAGATGGTCGCCGGCACGCTGATGAAGGGCACCGTCGTGTCGCGCACGACGACGGTGAACGAACCGGTGGCCGCGTTGCCCGCGGCGTCGGTCGCCGTGCAGGTGACCGTGTTCGTCCCCATCGCGAAGGAGCTGCCCGAGGTGACGACGGTCCGACCGGTCACCCCCGACGGGACGGTGCACACCGGCGTCACGGCGCGGCTGACGGCGTCGAACGCCGAGACCGCGAACGACGCCGGGCCGCCCAGCGCCGTCGCCGCTTCGACGACGACGGGCAGAGACGGGACCGTCAGCGTCGGCGGCGTCGTGTCGATGACCCGCACCGTGAAGGCGCCCGTGGCGAGGTTGTGCGCCGAGTCGGAGGCGTGGCAGGCGACCGTCGTGTCTCCGAACGAGAAGAAGCTCCCCGACGGCGGCGCGCACACGACGTTGACCGGCCCTTCGACCGCGTCCGTCGCCGTCGCCGTGAAGGTGACGCGCGCGCCCAGGAAGTCGAGCGCCTCGGCGACCTGGAGCGCCGGCAAGCTCAGCACCGGCGCCGCGTTGTCATTGACGATGACGGTGAAGGACTTCGTCGTGACGTTCCCTGCCTTGTCGCTCACGCGGCAGGTGACGGTGCTCGCGCCCGGCGCGAAGTTCGTGCCCGAGGGAGGCACGCACGCGACGGACGCCGTGAGGTCGCCGTCCACGACGTCGCTGGCCGTCACCGAGTAGGCCACGGGGGCGCCCCACGAGCCTTGAGCGTTCGCCGTCGGCGACGTCGCGGGCACCGTCAGCGTCGGCGCCTTCGTGTCGACGACCTTCACGTTGAACGTGCGGGTCACGGTGAACCCCGCGTCGGTGGCCGAGCACGTCTCGGCCGTCGTCCCCAGAGCGAACGTCGACGTCGCCGAGAAGGTGGGCGTGCAGGTGAACGCGATCGTCGCCCCCCCGGACTTCGTCGCCTTGACCTGCGGGTTGGCCACCGCGCCGTTCTTGCTCGTGGCCTCGACGACCATGTCGGCCGGCACCGTCAGGATCGGCGCGGCGGCGCCCCCCGACTTGTTGACGACGACCGGGAACTTCAAGGTCGAGGTGTTGGGGCCCGGGTTGGCGCTCGCGTCGCGCGCCGTGCACGTGACGATCGTGACGCCGAGGTTGAAGGAGCTGCCGGACAGGCGATCGCACGTGAAGCAAGCGCCCGTCGGGGGGCAGCTCGAGACCAGCGCGAGGTTGCCGTTGACGATGTCCTTCGCCGTCGCCGTGAACGTGACCGTGGCGCTGGTGCCCGTCGTCGTCACGGGCGCGGGCGGCACCACCGTGATGGCCGGCGGCGTCGTGTCGCGCACGTCGATCGTGACGTTGCTCGTGAGCGTGTTGCTGAACACGTCCTTGGCCGAGCACGAGAGCGTGGTCTTGCCGACGGGGAACACGCTGCCCGACGTGATCTTGCGGGTCCCGGAGCCCGACGTGTCTCTGCACGTGACGCGCAGCTTCCCCTTGGCGATCGACGCATCCGGCGGAACGGCGCCGTCGGCGCGCCGCCAGATCGCGCCCGGGTACAGCGCGCCGCCCGGGTGTATGGCTTGCCACGCGAGATCCGTCTCGTTCCACGTATCGTTGCCGATGCTCGCGTAGATCGTGCCGTCGACGGGCGAGGCCCACACGCGGTTGATCAGCCCCGGCGCGGACGGATCGGGCGTCCAGGTGGCGCCGCCGTCATGGCTCTCCCACAGCAGGCCGTCCCACCCGACGGTGTAGAGCGACTGACCGTCGCTGCCGCCGTCGATCGCGAGCCGGCGGAAGTCGATCCACGGCTGTCCGCCGCCGATGCTCCGGAAGGTCAGATCGTCGAGGGACGCCTTCCAGAGGTGATCCGGCGCGTTCCCGAGCGCGGCGCCGCTCACGAAGATCGAGTTGTGTCCGTCGGAGTTGTCGAACACGGGACGCGAAGGCGCACCCGACAGGATCGTCCGGACGGCGGTCTTCGTCGGCGCGAGCTGGCTGTCGCGCGCCGAGAAGATCACGGTCCCGCCCGTCGTGCCGCCGTTCTGGTTGTACGAAAGGACGACGGTCTGCGCGGCGTCGGGCAGGACCTCGATCGCGTGCGGCGACATCGGCGCGACGTCCAGCGCATAGCTCTGGCTGGTCGGCTCGCCGAAGAGGTAAACGAGCCCGGTGACGCCGCTCCCCGTCACGGTGCCGGGGCCAGGCGCGATCATGAGCAGCGATCCGGCGGCGCCCGGGTTCGGCGCGACCGGACCGACGTACGCCTTGGGCGCCCAGGGCAGGCCGCTGTCACCCGCGCCGTCGACGGAGATGAGGCCATTGCGCTGGAACGGGCTCAGGCCCGAGAGATAGATCGTCTGGCGGTTCGACGGATCGATCACCAGCTGCTCTTGCACGAGCTGATCGCTCGACGTGAGCTTCCACGCGTCCTTGCCGTCGGTGCCGCGGTACGCCTTGAACACGCCCTCGGGCGTGAGGGCATACGCGTTCAGCGAGTTGACGGGGTCGGGCACGAAGTCCGTGATGATCATCGATTGCGACCACGGCACGGTGGCCTGGGCCCAGTGCGCGCCCGCGTCCGTGGTCTTGTAGATGCCGGCCCCTTCCCCGGTGCTGTACGTCCCGTAGATCGTCCCGGCGAAGTCCTGCGCGAACCCGTCGATGAAGATCGACGCCGGCGCCGTCCATGGCTGCCAGGTCGCGCCGTAGTCGACCGACTTGTAGTAGCTCGCGTAGATGGTCCCCGCGACCGCGCGGTCGAACAGATAGGCGAGCGTGCCGTCGGGCATGCCGTCGTTCGGGATCCAGGTGTCGCCTCCGTCCTGCGACTTGAGGCGGCCGGCGAAGACCGTCGGGAAGGTCTGGCACCCGGTCGTGCAGGGCGGCAACGAGGGGGCGACGGCCAGCGGCGAATCGGCGAAACCTCGCAGCGGCTGGCTGGCGGGCGGCACGCTGAGGCGCTCCCACCGGCCGTTCGCGATGCGGCGGTAGATGAGGTCGGGCGTCTTGACGTCGGCCCAGGCCGTCGGCGAGACGAGCGCGTAGACGCGCCCCGGGTTCAGCTTGTCGAAGGCGACGTCGGTCACGTGCGGGCTCGCGAGATCGGGCGAGTCCTGCATCGGCATGTTGTCGGCCGCGTAGCTCCACGTCTGGCCGCCGTCCTTCGTCTCGAAGAGCGAGCAGGACGAGCTGCCCGGGCGCGGCTCGGTCCACGCGAAGAGGTGCGCGCCGTTGTTCGGATCGACGCTGGTGCGCACGAAGCCCGGGCCCGGCAGGACGTTCTTCCAGGTCCCGCCGCCGTCGGTGCTCGCGAGCACGCCCACGTCCGCGGGGACGTAGAGCGTCTTGGCGACGGAGCCGGACGCGGGCGCGACGCTGATGCGCGCCGCGCGCGACGCAGGCCCAGGCATGTCGAGCGGCGTCCAAGCGGTGGCGCCGTTCGCCATCTTGAAGAGCTTGCCCGCCGGATACGCGTTGGTCGCCGTCGGCGCGCCGGGCTGGCTCGCGTACAGCGTGCCGTCGCCCGCGTCGACGCCGATCACCGTGGGCAGCCCGAGGCCGGGCGCGATCGGCTGCCAGCTCGAGCACTCCACGACGGCGGAGCTCCCCGGCGTCGGGCAGTTCGCGAGGAAGCCCATCATCGACACCTGATAGGGCACGGGCGCGCCCGACGGCAGCGTGGCCTCGGCCACCAGGTTCGTCGCGCTCATCGTCGGCGTTGCGGTGCTCTTGATGCTGACGCTGATCACGATCGACGCGACGTTGCCCGCACCGTCCGCGGCCGAGCAGATCGCGTTCGTCGTGCCGAGCGGGAACGCCACGGGCGCGGAGGGCGTCGGCACGGCGGGATCGCAGCTGACCGTGACGCTGCCGGAGTTGTCGCTCGCCGCGACTCCGGCGTCCTTGTAGTAGTCGACCGAGAGCCCCGTCAGGCTGGTCGTCGAGTACTCGAGGCGCGTCTTGGTGGCCTTGATCTGCGGCGCCGTCGTGTCGCCGATGCTCACGAGGAACGGCACGCTGTCGGCGCTCTTCGCGTTGCCCAGGAATTGCTTCGCGACGATGACGTGATGCCCGGCCGACAGCGTGAACGGCGCCGAGAAGTTGCTGTTCGACCCCACGCTGGGGGTCGTGGCGAACGAGTACGGCGCCCCGTCGACCGTCGCTGAGATCGAATAACCGGACGTGCCCGTGCCCGCGAGCGTGAAGGTCGACGCGCCCTGGCTGAACGGGTTCGCCGTCGAGAACTTCGGCGGCGGCGGGTTGATCGTCACGTTGACGGGCCCGGTCCGCCCCGGCAGCTCGACCGCGCCTCCCCCCGACAGGGAGCTCGCGACGAGCGCCACGAAGAGCTGCTGATTGCCGGTCCCCGTGAGGTGCACGGGCACGGAGAACGAGTGCGTCGCGTCCTCGTTCACGGTGCCCTGCCCCACCTTCGTACCGCTCTGGTAGACGTAGATCTGATAGGGCAGCCCCTGGCGCGCAGGCGCCGTTCCGTTGACGGCAAATTCATAGTCGACGCCGGCGCCCGCCTTGGGGCTCGTGATCGTCAACGCGCCCGCCTGCGGCGCGACGACGACGCTGCCGAACGCCGGCGGCCCGTCGAGCGTGTTCACGACGCCCGCGACGTTCGTCGTGATCCGCTGGAAGACCTCGAGCACGTGACGACCGGCGTCGAACCCCGTGAGGTTGATCGTGAACTTCTTCGTCGTCGTGTTGACGGCGGCGCTTCCGCGCTCGGTGAAGTACGTGCCGTCGCCGTCGGCCACGACGACGATGCCCGTCGTGACCGGCGAGCTCGCCGTCACGCTGAAGGCGCTGGCGACGGCCGCGTCGGCGGTCGTCGGGACCTCGATCTTGAGCGCCGGGATGGCGTAGGTGGCGTTCATCGTCGTCGTGCCACCCTTGGAGTCGCTGATCTGCAGCGTGTAGAGCCCCGGCGAGGGCAGGACGTAAGGCGACGCCGCCGTCGACCAGAGGCCCGAGCCGTCCGCGGTGACCTTCGTCATCGTGCCGGCGCCCGTGATCGTGACCGTGGCGTTCGCCGTCGCCTTGCCACTCATGACGACGCGCCCGTTGTCGGACGTGAGGCCGCCGGCAGGAACGGTGACGGCCGGCCCCGCGGCCGGCGGCGTGCCGACGACGGTGAACGTCAGCGGCGCGGAGTCGACGGTCTTCGAGCCGCTGAGCTCGCGCGCGATGAGCGTGTGCGTGCCCGCGGCGAAAGACAGGCTCGTCGACACGACGCCGCCGTCGGTGTCGGTGCGCGTCGTCCCCGACGAAAAGAGGGTCGTCGTCCCCTCGAGGATCGTGACCTGCGCGGCGTGCACCAGGCCGCCCACGACGAGCTCGAGCGGCGTCGCTGCAGGAAGCGGCGCCGGGGTCGCGAGCGAGAGCGCCGGCGCGCCGGGCGGATCGGCCGTCGTCGAGCAGATCGACGCCGCGAGCACCGCCGTCGGCAGCGACGACGCGGCGCTCGAGAACGACGCCGCGGCGACGTGATCGAGGGCCTCGGTCATGAACGCGCCTGCCGTCGTCGCGTCGACGAAGTAGGCGGCGTTGAGGCCGACGCCGTTCGCGGTCCCGCCGTCGGTGAACAGCCGGCTGGCAGGGACCTCGCCGCGGGCGCCTTGGCCCAGCGCCCAGAAGAGCTTCATCTTCGCGGCGCTGCCGCCTGCGTGCTGGAATTCGATCTTGATGTCGTACTTGACGCCCGCGCGCAGCGAGACGGGGATCGGCGCGGTCTGCCGGCACTCGAGGTGACAGATCGTCGCGACCTCTTGCAAGCACGCGGCGTCCCACGTGATCGAGCAGCACGCCGGATCCTTGAGGCAGACCTGTCCCGCGCAGAAGTACCCCTGGTCACAGGTGCGGCTCTCGGCGGGGCCCGTGCGGCAGATGTCGTGCGTGCAGTTGTTTCCTTTGCCCGGCGGCGTGCGCGACGAATCCGTCACCAGCTTGCCGTCGACCCAGATCTGCGCGGTGCCCTGCGTGTCCGCCGTGAACGTGTAGTCCCCAGACACCGGCGGAACGATCTGCCCCGTGAAGCGCGCGGAGAAGGCGCCGTCGGGCGTGAGCGGCGACGGGAGCTTGTCGCAGGTCTTCGGCTTCTTGGGATCCGGCACGCAGCTCTTGGTCCACAGATAGTCGACCGCTCCGGTCGTCGTCGTAGCGTTCGCGGTGCCGAACGAGCCCGAGAAGTAGGTCGCGAGCAGGCCCGTGCCCGAATTTGGGGCCATGGGAAACAGCGCGGATACGGGGACGGTCGCGAGCGTCGAAGTCGGAGTCTGCTGCCACTGCAGCGTGAACGACGACGTCGAGGTGGGGCTCGCGCGCAGGTACTCGACGCGGATCGGGTAGCGGACACCCTTTCGCAGGGACACCGAGCTCGGCGTGGGTACGGTGAAGGTGATGCCGTTCTTCAGCGTCGGATCCGGAGCCGGCCACGTCGTCCCGTCGACGTAGATGCCGTCGACCCAGATTCGATAGTTGTCCCCCGCGGCCGCCTTCCCCTTGAAGGCGTGCACGGACGTCTGCTTGGCTTCGAGCCAGCCCGTCCAGAGCGCCGCGTTGGCGTTCGTCGTCGGCGACGCCTTCGTCGGGTCGGGGAGGTTCTTCTTGCCGCCCCGGAGCAGCGTGAACGGCGAGCCCGGCACGTTGAGATCGACGCCGTAGACGTAGACGTCCTTGCCGATGGCCGAGCTCGGCAGCGTGTAATGGAACCCGTGCGGCCCCGTGCCGCCGCACTCGCTGGCGACGATCGCCTTCCAATTCGCCGAGAGCGCCGCGTCCGCGATCGTCGTGTACAGCGTCGTGCCTGCGGCGCCGATCGGGCCGCCCAC
This sequence comes from Polyangia bacterium, assembly GCA_035548155.1. Lineage (GTDB taxonomy): Bacteria > Myxococcota_A > Polyangia > Fen-1088 > Fen-1088 > DASZFV01. The sequence goes on along the minus strand of DASZUD010000100.1, from coordinate 1,006 downwards.
CGAGATCTGCACCGGCACGCTCGCCGTCGGAAGGTCGGGATCGCAGGCCCACCCGTCGATCGTCGTCGTGCCCTTGACGATGCCCTCGAACGAGCCGATGGCGCCGTGGAGGTAAGAGACCTTCGTCGTACCGGCGGGGGTGGCGACGGTCCCGGCGCTCCACGGCTGCCCGCCCGGCGTGCTCACGCACACCTGCCTGCTGAGATCCGCGCAGTGCGAGTCCCACACGAGGCTGACCGGGTAGTAGTTGTCGGGCCCCGGATCCCCGCAGCAGGTCGCGTCGACGCTGCAGACGCGCGAGACGCACAGGTTGCACATCGGGTCGAGCGGCTCGCCGTCGGTGAGCACGTCGTGGCTGCAGTGCCGCGGCGAGTTCACGCTGATGAAGGCGCCGTAGTTCGACGACCCCATGTTCGCGGCGCGGTAGCAGGCGTACGGCTCGTGCGGATCGCAGCGGTCGATCCACGGCGCCGCGAGACACGTGCGGCCGGGGTCGAGGTCGCCGTAGCGGCTCGATTCCATGCCCGACATGCGCAGCTTCGAAAGCAGCGCCTGGTCGGAGGGCGAGTAGCTCGCGAGATCGCTGGCGGCGATCGACGCGTAGGCCGGGCCCGCCGTCGACTGGTTGTAGGCCGAGATCTGGTACTCCTCATGAACCATCGTCCCGGACGAGTTCGGCGCGTAGGGCACGCCGGCGGTCGGATTGATCCCGAGCGAGTCGAAGAGGTCGACGGTGGTCCCGTCCTTCGTGTAGCTCTGGCCGTCCTGGCAATAGTCGGCGCGCGCGGCGATCACGCACGAGTCGTAGAAGGGCTGGAGCGGCACGGTCATCTGGTTCACCACGGCCGAGCCCCACGGCTTGTAGCCCCAGATGCGCGCGCACTTCGAGCCGACGCCACTCGCCGTGCACGCGAACGTGAACTTCTGGCGCGACGGCGTGCTCGACCAGTCGGACGGGTTGAGCGGGATCGCCATCGCCGACGCCTTGCCCGTCTTCTCGTCGACC
>DASZUD010000099.1:0-10663 GCA_035548155.1 Polyangia bacterium | reverse complement strand
TCGTCCTGGCGGACGACGCCCGGCAGCTCACTCTGCGCGGCGTAGGCGGTCGCGAGGACGCGGAGGTGGTCGGCATCGCTCAGATCGACGCCGTACTGAGCGTTCACCGAGGCCGACTTCGACGCGCGATCTTGCCCGAATCCCTGCGTCTGCCGCACGGCGAACGCCGCGAAGGTCTCGTCGTTCGCCTCCGCCGGCGCGGCGATCCCGAGGACCCGGGCCTGCCCGAACGAGCCGAACGACGACTTGAGGCGATAGCCGCGCGCCGGAACGGCGAGGTCGAACATCGCGCTCCCCACGATCGCCGCGTCGCCCTGCCGCGGATCATAAGGTCCCTCGAGCACGCGGATGCTGTCGACGACCTCTGGGATGATGAAGTTGACGTCGGCGTAGCCCTGGCCGTGGATGTGAAGCGGGACGTTGAGCGGGATATCGCCGAGCTTCATCTCGATCCCCGATCCGTTGTCGAGGTCGAACCCGCGCAGGTAGACGTCGTTGCCCAGACCCTCGCCGTCCTCGTGGTCCACGAAGAACCCGGGGGCCGCGGAGAGCATCTCGCTGGTGTGCTGGCGGGGCGAAGCCGTCAGCGTCTCGCGATCGACGCGGATGTCTCCCAGACCGCGAGGCGAGGACCACCCGATTCCATGCACCGTGACATCCAGGACTTCGGCCTCCGCCGGATTCGCTGCGGGCGCGGCGCTGAGTGACCTCTCGGGCGAAGGCACGACGGGGGCCGGCGCCGAGGGGACCGCGACGGTCGCCGCTGCGGGCGGATGAAAGACGACGACGTATTCGATGCGAGACCGGAAGGGCCGACCGTCGCGCGAGGACGCCAAAAAGCGGGCTGCCTTGACGGCGTCGACGGCGGCGCGGGCGAAGGCATCGGGCGCGTCGCGCGGCATCCGCAAGACCTCTACCGCGGATTCGACAGCGCCCGCCGCGTCGACGACGACGTGCAGCGTGACTTGCGCCTCGATGGGAGGCGCGCCGGGAGGAACTGGCGGGACGATCGGCGCGAGAGGCGCCGCTTCCACGAGTTCGGCGGCCGCCGTCCGAGCCAGCAGCGTCAACACCAGAAGCGCGACCCACCGGCCCGCGCGTCGTCCCATTCGAATCGACAAGGATCGCAGCGTGCAACTACCTTACATGATGCTCCACTGACCGTTGTTCAGCTCTGGCACCGTGCTGTCGGTCGGTTCGCTCGACTTGAACGTGTAGATGAGATTGTCGGCGGTCGGCGTGGAGAACGTAACCGTCTTGCTCTCACCCGGAACGATCGGAGCGATCTTCGAGCTCTCAGGAAAGCACAGCGTCTTGGGGCACGTGGCAGGCAGCTTCGTGTAGACGGTCGTGACGTCGGCGCACTCGAGCTCGAAGCCGTGAGGCTTGGTGCCGGAGTTGGTCAACGTGAACGTGACCATGGAGTTGTCCTGCGTATTGAACACCGTCTTCGAGAACCCCGTGTCGGTGACCGTCAACGCGAGGGTGTACGAGCCGCCCGTCAGCCCGTCCGCGTCAGGAAAGCACATGCCGCCATTGGACGGGTCGTTGTCGTCGTCGTCGTCGTCGTCAGAGCCACAGCCGTTGAGAAGAGCGAGCCCGGCGAGGGCGAGGACCGCCGCTCCGACGCGAGCCACCCGAAAGATGTTCCGTCCGTGTCCATGACTCATGGCAAGCACTCTAAAGTAGGCATTTCCCGCACGGTATCCGACAAATATCGGATGCGCCCGTGACCAGTCTCCTGCATGCTGAGCCCTGCACGAATGACCGCGCCGGCGCTTCCTGCTGACACCGCTCACGGCCCGCAAGGAAGGTCTGTTCGTGACTCGCGACTCCTCACCTGTGTCGCGGTTGGGACATTGGTCGGTCTCGCGTACGTGGCGTTCGACGTGCTGTCCGAGGCACGCATCGGACACGGAACCCTCACGGGCCCTCTGGCCCACGTTCACGCGATCGTCGACCGAGTGAGCCCGGTCGTCGTCGGCGCGATGCTCGGATTGTCGGCTTATGCGCTCATTCTCAGAAAGGATCTCGTCGCGGCGGAGGCGGCTGCGTCACGCTCCGAGGCCCTTCGTGGAAGGCTCCTCAAGGTCGAGCGCGACCAGGCCATTTGGGTGCTCGCAGCAACCGTCCTCCATGAGCTCAATAACCCGCTACATACGCTTGGCCTGCTCCTCGATGAATACGGTTGCGAGCCTTCGGAACTTCGGCGCGCGGAGCTCGTCGAGCGCGTGCGCGTGCACGCCGATCGGGCGAGGCAGCACCTGGCCGTCTTGCGATCACTCGGGGGGCGCACGGAACCGAACCTGCAGCCGATCGCGCTGGCCGACATCGTGCGGTCGCTGGCAGCGGACCTGGGTGATATCGCCAAGGACGACGGAATCGAGGTGCGCGCCCAGTGCGAAGCGGCGATCGAGGCGCGCGCCGACGCGACCTACGTGCGCACGATCCTCGAGAATCTGGTCGACAACAGCCTGTGCGCCTTGCGCGACGCGGGGGGCGGAAAGATCTCGGTCCGCCTGAGGTCGGAGCAGGACCGCGCCATCGTGTCGGTCACCGACGACGGACCTCCGATCGACGACGAAGTGCGTGACCGCCTCTTCGAGCCTCTCAGATCGACCAAGACGCAAGGACTTGGCCTGGGCCTTCCCATCGCGCGCGCTCTGGCCCGAGCCATGAACGGCGACCTCACGCTGGAACCCGCGGAGGGAAAGGCGTTCCGTCTCGAGCTCCCGATCCATCGAGAGCGATTGGGCGCCGCAGACCTCACGGCGGCCGGCAACGCATGAACCGCACGGTCTTGCTCGTCGAGGACGAACCAGATACGCGCGACGCCTTGTCTCGCGCGCTCGAGCGGGCGCAGTTCGCCTGCGTCACCGCCGATGGGCCGCAGAGCGCCCTGGACAAGGCGAAGACCACGCCTTTCATCGACGTCGTCGTCACGGATGTGGTGATGGCTGGCGACGATCGCGCGGGTCTGCGTCTTCTGCCCGCGCTCTCCCAAGCGGGCGTGCATGCTCCGGTGATTGTCATCACGGCGTTTGCCGACGTCGAGAAGGTGAAGATCGCCTTGAACGAGGGCGCCGCGTATTTCCTCGAGAAGCCATTTCGCGCGCCTGACCTGATCGTCGCCATCGAGCGCGCGTGCGAGCGCCGCGACCTCACGACCCACGCCGTCGACGAGGTGCTGTCGCGTGCGCGACTGACGGAGAAAGAGCGCGCAGTTGCCCTCCTTTTGTTGCAGGGCCTGTCGGCCAGCGAGATCGCCGCGCTGGAGAACAACAGCGAGAAGACGATCCGGCAGCACCAGACGCAGATCTACGCCAAGTGCCACGTCGGCAATCGCGCGGAGCTCTTTCGAAAAGTCTATGTGCGCTGACGAGAACGACATCGAAATGACCCCATGAACGCAGTCGATTCAGCCAAGCAATTGCTCCTGCAGTCCGGGGCTTCGTGGATCCTCTGGCTGCTGGCCGCCCTCTCCGCGGCCAGCCTGCTCTTGGCCGTGGAGCGTTGGCTGTTCCTGCGCGCGCGCGACGCCAATCTGGAGGCGACCGCCCGCGCGCTGGGCGGGCCGCTGGCGGCTCGAGCCTGGCCGGCGGCGATCGCCAAGCTGGAGGCTCTCCCCACGACCGCCGCCGCCATCGCCGCCTCCGGCCTGAGGCTGGCGGACCTTGGACCGGCAGCGGTGGACAAGGCCATGCAGAGCGCCGTGGCGCTCGAGCGACGCAAGCTCGAGCGCGGCTTGGCCTTCCTGGGCACGCTCGGCAACAACGCGCCCTTCATCGGCCTGTTCGGGACGGTGGTCGGCGTCATCCACGCCTTCGAGGAGCTCGGGCACGCGGCGCCGGGACATGGGGCCAGCGTGGCCGGGCAGGTGGCCTCGCAGGCCGTCATGGCCAGCATCGCCGAGGCGCTGGTGGCCACCGCCGTCGGCATCCTGGTCGCCCTCCCCGCCGTCGCCGCCTACAACTATTTCCAGCGCCGCGTGAACGGCATCCTCGCGGGCAGCGAGGTGCTCTCGAACCTGGTGCTCGCCTACCTGAGCGCCGAGCCAGCGCGGCCGGAGGTGCCTCGTGCCGGCTAATCAGCAGGAGACGGGGATCATCTCCGGCATCAACGTCACGCCGCTGGTCGACGTGATGCTGGTGCTGCTGGTGATCTTCATGGTTACGGCCAAGATCGTCGTCACTCCGGCGGTGCCGCTGGACCTGCCGCAGGCGGCGAAGACCGAAGAGGTGCAGGTGATCTTCTCGGTGATCGTACCCGAGCTCGGACCGGTCACGGTCAACGGCCAGCCGGTCCCTGATGACGCCGGCCTGGCCGGCCAAGCCCGGAGAGCGGTCGGCAGCGACCCCGAGCTGCGCGCCGTGATTCAGGCCGAGGGCGGCGTGCCGCACCGGCGCATCGTGGCCATCCTCGACGCGCTCCGCGGCGCAGGCATCGCCCACATCGCGTTCGGCGCGCTGCCCGAGGCGCCCGCTGTCCGGGCGCACTAGACCGGACCCATGCCCCCAAACGAGCCACTCGCCCACGATCGCCAACGCATCGTCGACGAGGTGTTCGCGTCCCGGCACCCGGGCGCCCGCCGACACTGGGAGACCGCCGCGCTCGTGGTGGCCGGAGTGTTCTCCGCCGTGTTCGTCGGCTTGCCCCGTCTGGCGGCGCCTTCGCTTTCCGATTGGGCCGCCCGAGTGGCGGCGCGCGTTCACGCCGAGCTCGAACGAGATCCCGAGGTGACCATCGAGCCGCCCCCGGCGCCGCAACCCCCTGCGCCCCCCGCGCCTGCGCCCTCCACGCGGCTGCCCAGGCCCACGTCCGTGCGCAAGCGAACGGAGGCGCCGGCGCCCGCAATGGCGCCGGCCGAGGCGGCGCGGGTGATCGCACAAGGTCCCACAGAGCAGCCAGTGGATTTCACCGCCTCGAGCTTCGTGGTCGGCAAGGGCGCCGCCTACGCGGGCGGTGCCACCACCTCATCGGGGACCTCCCCTCACGCCGTCGACGGCCAAGCGGCGATCACGCCCGCAGCGGGAGCCGCCGGCAACCGTCGGCGCACGGTCACCCTGGACGAATCGGCATGGTCCTGCCCGTGGCCGTCCGAAGCCGAGGGCGTCCAGATCGTCCAAGAAGTGGTCGTGCTGCGAGTCTCTGTCCGGAGCGACGGCACCGCCGACGCGGTGAAGATCGTCTCCGATCCAGGCACGGGCTTCGGGCAGGCGGCCCGGGCCTGCGCGCTGCGGACCCACTTCCGTCCGGCCCTCGACGACGCCGGCGCAGCAATCGCCGCCTGGTCACCGCCCATCCGCGTGAGGTTCGTGCGATGAAGCGGCTCGCGCTCGCGTTGTTGCTCGCCGGCATCGGCACCAGCTGCCACCGAGAGCGGCTCACAGCACAGGATTGCGGCCTCATTCTCGACCGCATCACCGAGCTGGCGCTCGCCGAGCGCGGCTTTCACGATCCAGCGCTGGCCGCTCGCCGAAAAGACGAGATGCGAACGCGCCTGAAGGGGGAGCTGGATGAATGCGTAGGCCGGCCCGTGAGGAGTCGCGCGATTGAATGTGCGCTGACGTCCGCGACGACCGAAGATCTGACCCAGCGCTGTCTTCGTTAGTGCCCCAGGCGTCTTCGCGTCCCGCCCGGAGTCCTGCGGCACCTGGTGCTTTGGTTCAGCGTGACGCGCGCCCGAGATGAGCGCCGCCGCCATCAGACCAGCGCGTCAGTACCCGTTCCGGGAGAGAATCTGCTTCGCCCGCTCTTTGTCGGCGCTGAAAGAGAACGCCTCATAGAGCGTGAAGGCGTTTTCAGGATCGACGAGACGAGGAGCGCCGAGCTCCAGCGCGCGCAGCTTCGTAGCTGAAAACCCGAGTTGATCGATGAGCGTACGCAGCTGGTCCGTGCGGAAGAAGTTGCGAGTCGCGGCGGACTGGATGACGTTGAGCTTGCCCTCGGCGAAGCCCTCGTTGTTGACGGCGTCGACGAGCGTGCGGAACGCCTGGTCATTCATGGGCCTCACCTCCCGCCGTGATGACGGCGGCGGTGGCGGCGCCGGACGACTGAAGCCAGGCCCCGGCGGGCCAGGGCGACGCTCCGGCGCGACGGGCGCCGCATAGGGCTCCCACCTCCACGTCTGGTCGACGCCGCCGTCGCACGCCCAGAGAGCCACGTTGTCGCCGCGCCCACCGGCCTTGCCGTTGGCGTCGAGGCAAAGTCCCCGCTTGAGGTTGCGCAGCTCGAAGGTTCCCTGCCCGCGAGGGACGAGCATCCACCTTTGATCGTCCATGCCTTCGCAGCGAAACACATCGACGTTGGCGCCCTGAGCGCCGTCGTATCCCGCGACATCGAGGCACGCGCCCGTCAGATCGTCGCGCAGCTCGGCCCCCGCGAAGGACCACACCTGGTCGGGATCGTTGTTGCATTCCCAGAGCAGCACGTTGCCGTCCCCCTGCGCGGCCCAGCCGGCGACGTCGAGGCACATTCCCTGAGCGACGTTTCGAAGCCGTCCCTTGCCAGGCGGTGGCGGCAACCTCGCCTCGCCAGGACCGGGCCCGCGCCGCAAGCGCTCCTGGGGGTGCGCGCTAGCCCCCGTCACTGTACACAGCGGCAAGAGCAGCGTCACCATCGTCCCCAGGGCCGTTCGCGTCAGCATCGTTCGTCTCCTCACGCTGCCTCGGACGACCTCTCCGAGAACGCTATTCATGGACTGCGCCCGCGACTCATCGACGGAGGGCATCGCTTCCTTGAGACCGCACGACCGACGCGTATTGAACGAGCCGAGGCGACCTCGTCTCGAGTGACGGCGCGCCCGGCCCGTTCGTTCTACCAACCGCGCCTCCGGCGCTGGCGGCTGACGCGGCCCCCCCGCGAATCCATCGGGCCTTGTTGGGCGCGCCCACGATGCGCACAAGAATCGAACACGACCCGAGGGAGTCGAGATGTCGAGGAGAACCCTACAGAAGACCGCGTGGGCCGCGACGGCGCTCTTCGCCGCCTGCTCGTCGAGCAGCAACACGCCGAACGGCAAGGATGCCGCAGTGACGACGGATGCCCCCGCCGACGCCCCGAGCGAGGCGACGACGACGACCATCATGGTGCCTCCCACGCAGCCGACGCTCGACGGCGCGATGATCGCCAAGTACGTCGACGACGTGCCCACGTTCGCGGGCAAGCGCGTCGACGGCAGCAAGCCGGTGTCCGTCGACATGGTCGAGTTCCAGCAGCCGATGCTGCCGGCGGCGTTCTATGCGTCGCTGCCTGCGCCCTACAACGCGGGGACCTACCTCTGGGGCTACGCCCTCAACGGCGCCGCGCCCAGCTTCCCGGCTACGACGATCGAGGCGACGCAGAACACGCCGACGGTCGTCACCTACACGAACAGCCTCGAGAACGCCGACGGAGCTCCGCTGTTCCTTTCGCAACGGATCGTGACGGACCTGACGATCCACTGGGCGGACCCCTTCGGCGTCACGCGAACGAACGGCTGCATGACCGAGCCGCCGTTGCCACAAGCGTGCCTCGCGCTCTCAGCCGCGCCGCCCCCCGCCGTGCCGCACCTGCACGGCGGTCAGGTGCTGTCCGACTTCGACGGCATGCCCGACAGCTGGTTCACGCCCGGGCTCGCGCAGAAGGGTCCCGCGTTCGTGTCCAACGTGTACCGCTACCCGAACCACCAGGACGCGACGACGCTGTGGTTCCACGATCACGCGCTCGGCGTCGTGCGCCAGAACGTGTACGCGGGCCTCGCCGGCGTCTACCTCGTGCGCGACGGCCTCGACACCGGCGCCGCCGGCAACGCGCTCAAGCTGCCCGCGGGCCCGTACGAGGCCGAGCTGCTCGTCGCCGATCGCCAGTTCGACATCAACGGTCAGCTCTACTTCCCCGCGGGCCTGCCCGGCAACGGCCCGGGCCTCAACGGTGCGCCGCCCAACCCCGATCACCATCCCTACTGGATCCCCGAGTTCTTCGGCGACGTCATGACCGTCAACGGCAAGTCGTGGCCCGTGATGCATGTCGAGCCGCGGCGCTACCGCTTGCGCTTCGTCAACGGCTCGAACGCGCGCTTCGTGCAGATGCAGCTCTTCGTCGCGCAGGACGGCACGCCCACCCCGGCGCCCGGGCCCGCGATCTGGCAGATCGGCTCGGACGGCGGCCTGCTGAACGCGCCGACGAACCTGGCCGGCAACGCGATCCCCGGCGTGTTCCTCGCGCCCGCCGAGCGCGCCGACGTCATCGTCGACTTCAGCGGGAAGAGTGGGAGCTTCATCCTCATGAACGGCGCGGGCTGCGCAATGAACCCCGACAGCTGCGGCGCGTTCGCGCCCTTCCCCAGCGGCGATCCACCCGATCCCGATACGACGGGCCAGGTGATGATGTTCACCGTCGACAGACCGCTCGTGGGCGCGGACGCGACGTTCAATCCCGCGGCGCCGGGCGCGACCCTGCGCGGCGGCGCAGGTGCGCCGCCGACCATCGTGAACCTGCGCGCCTCTCCGACCATCGACGTGCATCGCCAGCTCGTGCTCGTCGAGGTGGAGGGCGCCGGGGGGCCCGAGGAGGTCCTTCTCAACAACTCGAAGTGGAGCGGGCTGCGCGAGAACGAGGTCCCGAACGCCACGCCTCAGCCCATCCCCGGCTCGGTGCCGAACGGTCACGGCGTGGCGGCGACCGAGAACCCGCAGGTGGGCGCCACCGAGGTGTGGGAGATCGCGAACCTCACGGAGGACGCGCACCCCATCCACATCCACCTCATCCAGTTCCAGCTCATCAATCGGGAGGACATGACGGTGGGCGCCGACGGCGACGACACGATCTACCGCGGCGATTGGGACGCGGCGTTCCCGGGCGGAACGTTCGACGGCATGACCTTCGCGCCCGGGACGTTCATCCCGGGCTACGGCCCGCCCGCCGACTACGCGACGCCCAACGCGGACGGCGCGGTCGGCGGCAACCTGGCGTTCGGCGGCGCGACGTACCTCACCGGGAACGTCACGCCGCCCGCCGCCAGCGAGGCTGGTTGGAAGGACACCATCAAAGTCCTTCCCAAGTCGGTGACGCGCGTCGTGATGCGCTTTGCGCCACAGTCGGTTCCGCTCGGCGACACGGCGCCGGGCACCAATCAGTTCTCGTTCGACCCGACGGCGCCAGGACCGGGCTACGTGTGGCACTGCCACATCCTCGACCACGAGGACAACGAGATGATGCGGCCCTACCTGCTGAAGAAGTAGCGCCGTGCCCGTCGAGCGGCAGCGCTGGATCCTCGTGGCCCGCGCGGCGCTGCTCGTGGGCGCCGTGGCGGGTGTGGCGCTCGGGCTCGCGGCGGCGCGACGGCCGAGCGGCGGCGCGCGGGAGGAGCGCACGTTCGCGTGCCCGATGCACGCCGGCGTCAGGTCGGATGCGCCGGGCGCGTGCCCGGTGTGCGGCATGGCGTTGCGCGAAGCGGGCGGTGCGGGTGAAGCGGACGCTGTCGACGTCGCGGCGCTCCTGCCGCAAGGCCCGGGTGCCTGGTCGCCCAACCTCGTCGGCGACGCACCCGCGGCCGTGCGGCGCCGCGCGCCTCGCGCCGAGGTGTTCGCGCCCGCGTGGATCGAGCGCGACGGGTCGCTCACGGTGCTGGTCTATCGCGATCAGCTGCCGAGCCTCGCGCCCGGAGAGCTCGTTGTCTTCTCGCCCACGGCGCGGCCCGACGAGGCGTCGACCGCGCGTCGCGTGGACGAGCCGCCCGCGCCCTGGGACGACGCGACGGCGCGCGTGCGCTTCACGCTGGCCCCAGCGCGCGCGGTGCCTCCACGCACGCGCACGGTGGGATGGGCGCGCTTCGAGGCGCGGCCGCGGACGACGCTCGTCGTTCCAGCAGGTGCCGTCGTGCGCACGGAAAACGACGCGCATGTGCTCGTGCGCACAGGCGGCGCGATACGCGCGCGCCCCGTCGAGCTCGGTCGCACGACGGCGGGCACGACAGCCGTGATCTCGGGCCTCTCGCCGCGCGAGCAGGTCGCGACGACGAACGTCTTTTTCTGGGACGCCGAGCGGCGTCTCGCGCGTGATCGGCGATGACGATGATCCGGCTGGTGGCGTGGAGCGCGCGCCACCCTCGCCTCGTGCTCGCGACGGCGCTCGCGGTCCTTTTGGCCGGCGTCGTGGCGCGACGCGCGCTGCGACGCGACGCGATCCCCGATCTCTCGGAGCCGCAGATCGTGCTGGTGGTCGACTGGATGGACCACGCGGCTCCCGAGGTCGCGCGCCGGATCACCGACGTTCTGACGGGGGCGCTCGCCGGCGTCCCGGGCGCGACCGCCGTGCGTGGCACGTCGATGTCCGGCATGGCCTACGTCGACGTCGTCTTCGCGGCGCCACGTGAGCTCGCGCCGGGGCGCGACGAGATCGCGCGGCGCGTGCGCGCGGCCGAGCTCCCGAACACGGCGCGCGTGCAGCTCGGTCAGACGGCCTCCAGCACGGGCTGGGTGTTCGAGTACGCGCTCATCAACCGAGGCCGGCGCTCGTCGCTGCTCGAGCTGCGCCGGCTGCAGGACGAAGTCGTCGGGCCCGCGCTGGCAGCGATCCCCGGCGTCGCGGAGGTCGCGCCGCTCGGCGGCGAGGTCCAGCAACTCTCGGTCGAGGCGAGCCCGGATCGGCTGCGCGCGCGCGGGCTCGCCTTCTCGGACGTCGT
>DASZUD010000098.1:0-8986 GCA_035548155.1 Polyangia bacterium | reverse complement strand
GGCGCCGCCGGGACGACGGGCGCGGCGGGAGACACGGGCGCGGCCGGGACGACGGGCGCGGCGGGAGACACGGGCGCGGCCGGGACGACGGGCGCGGCGGGAGACACGGGCGCGGCCGGGACGACGGGCGCCGCCGGAACGACGGGCGCGGCCGGGACGACGGGCGCCGCTGGGACGACGGGCGCTGCCGGAACGACGGGCGCTGCCGGGACCACGGGCGCCGCTGGGACGACGGGCGCGGCTGGGACGACAGGGGCCGCTGGGACGACGGGCGCGGCGGGCACGACGGGTGCCGCGGGGACCGGGACGCCCGGCGAGTACAGCAACTACTGCTCGCCCGTCCACTGGGCGTACATGGCTCCGACGCCCCAGAACGCCAACGACTTCCCCTCGAACGTGGCCGACGGCAACCTCGCGAGCCGCTGGTCGACGGGCGCGAACCAGGCGCCAGGCCAGTATTTCCAGATCGACTTCGGGGGCACCGTCAGCCTCACGCAGGTCGTCTTCGACACGAGCAACAACGCCGGCGACTACCCGCGCGGCTACACCGTCGGGCTCTCGACGAACGGGACGACGTTCACGCAGCTCGGCATGGGCGCGCCCACGACGCCCATCACCACGGTGGCGTTCGGCGCCGCGCAGGGGCGCTATCTGCGGATCACGCAGACCGCCACGTTCAACAACTGGTGGTCGATCGGCGAGATTCGCCTGACCTGCACGGTCCCCGGCTACACGCAAGGGCAGATCGATCCGTTCGACCCGCAGTACTGGAAGGCCACCGCGTCGAAGTCGGGCGCGGGCAACACGCCCGACAAGGCGATCGACGCCGACGCCACCAGCCGCTGGGCGACGGGCGCGGCGATGGCGGCGGGCGACAACTTCACCGTCGACATGGGCGCCCCGGCGCTGATCTCGGGCGTCACGTACGACAACGGCGGCGGCACGGACTTCCCCGTGGCGTACAAGCTCGAGATCTCGACGGACGGTACGAACTTCACGCAGGTGGCGACGGGCGCGGGCGCGACGGGCCTCAATAAGATCACCTTCGCGACGAAGCAGACCGTGCGGTACTTCCGCATCACGCAGACGGCCACCACGGGCACGAACTGGTGGTCGATCTACAACGTCTCCGTCCAGATGTGACGGAGGGCGGCCGCTCGCGCGCGCGTCAGGGCGCGCGCCGGGCGGCGTAGGCTCGCGAGGCTGCGCGGAGGCGCGCGTCCATGTCAGGCGCCGAGAGCTGGCCGGGCGCCGTGGGCGCGTCGACGTACGCGTAGGCGAGGCGTGAGCCGCGCGCCGGCAGCTCGACGCGCAGCTCGGGCGCGCCCATCCCGATGACGCAGGCCTCTCCGGCGTGGGCCGCGGCGAGCGCGAAGAGGGCGTCGCGATCGGCGTCGCCGTTCACCTTCGTCGCGATCTTGGGGACGTCGCCGCCGACGGCACGGCAGCGGGCCACGACGCGCTCGAGCTCGGCGAGCGGCGGCGTGCGGGCGAAGTCGTGGTGCGACACGATGCTGGTGACGCCGCCTGCGCGCGCGAGCTCGGTCACGTCGCCCGCGAGCGCGCTGGCCGCTTCGACGTCGACCCAGCTGCACGCCTTCGCGGCCACGGCCGCGCGATAAAGCGCCAGTCGTTCCGCCTCGGGGCGCGTCCAGCGGCCTCCCTCGGCGGCGAGGCGCAGCGTGAGCAGCACGGGGGTCCCCGTCGCCTCGACGGCGCGCGCTGAATCGGCCCACGAGGAGAGCGAAGGGGCGAGGGCCTTCGAGTCTTCGGGCGCTTCGAAGAGATCGACGCGCACCTCGAGCAGGTCGACGACGCGCTCGCGCGCGGGCGTCGCGGCGAAGCGCGCGATCGCCGCGGGCGCGCTCACGACGCCGACGAGCCAGGGCGCGGTGGCGGTGCGAGCAGAAGCGGTCGGCGCGTCGTCGGCAGACATCGCGCGCACTCTATCACCTACCAGGCGTAGGCCTCGGGCGCCGGCTTGCCAGGGCCCGGGAAGATCCCGTCCAGCTTCGCGAGGACGCGCTCGTCGAGGCGCAGCTCCAGCGCGCGCTGGGCGCCGTCGAGTTGCTCGCGCGTGCGCGGTCCGATGATGGGGGCGGTCACCGCCGGGTTGGCGAGCAGCCACGCGAGGGCCACGTCGGCGGGCTCCTCGCGGAGCTCGGCGCACAGCTGCCCGAACGCCTCGAGCTTGGCGCCGTGGCGCGCCTCGACGTCCTTGGCCCAGGTGCCGGCGCGTCGCCCGCCCGCGTCGTTCTTTCGCCCCGCGCGGGCCAGCGTCCCACTCGCGAGCGGGCTCCACGGAATCAGCCCGAGGCCGTAGGCACGGCAGGCCGGGATCACCTCGAGCTCGATCGTGCGCTCGATCAAGCTGTACTTGCTCTGCTCGGCGACGAGCCCGAGGAAGTGACGGCGCGCGGCGGTCTCGCTCGCGCGCGCGATGTGCCAGCCCGCGAAGTTCGACGAGCCGACGTAGAGGATCTTGCCCTGCTGCACCAGCACCTCCATCGCCTGCCAGATCTCGTCCCACGGCGTGTCGCGGTCGACGTGGTGCATCTGGTAGAGGTCGATGTGATCCGTCTGGAGGCGGCGCAGGCTCTCGTCGCAGGCGCGGCGGATGTGCAGCGCCGAGAGGCGGCTCTGATTGGGCCAATCGCCCATCTCGCCGTAGACCTTCGTCGCGAGGACGACCCTCTCGCGGCGCCCGCCGCCCTGCGCGAACCAGCGGCCGAGGATCTGCTCGGTGACGCCTTCGCCTTTCTTCCAGCCATAGACGTTGGCCGTGTCGAAGAAGTTCAGCCCCAGCTCGAGCGCGCGATCCATGATCGCGTGCGCGTCGCCCTCGCTCGTCTCGGGGCCGAAGTTCATCGTCCCGAGACAGAGCCTGCTGACCTTCACCCCCGTGCGCCCGAGCTGCGTGTAGAGCATGGGGCGAATCTAATATCGGCGGCGCGGGCGTGCCGCCCCGCTTCACACTGTACCGCCTCGCGTCAGTACCAGTTCGCGCCGATCATGAGCGCCCAGACGTTCACGTCGCCGCCCTCGCTGTAGAACCCGTGCCCGAGGCGAAACTGGCCGTCGAAGGCGAAGTTGCCCGCCTGGAAGAACTCGACGCCCACCGCGCCGAGGAGGCCGGGGCCGTTCTCGCTGCCGTAGGTGAATCCGTCGACGTTGCTGCTGACGTCCATGTTGGCGCCCCCGATGCCGCCCTTGATCCAAACGATGTCCGCGGGCCAGTACTGCAGCGCGAGCGTGTAGAGCGAGTGGACGGTGGACGCATCCGAGTTGGGGATCGAGCGCCCTTGGAACCAGAAATCGCCCACGAGGGCGACGCGCGGCGCGATCATGCCGCCGATGTGGAGCTCGAAGGCTCCCGCTCCGCCGCAGACGTCGCCGCAGTCGTGGGCGTTGATGCCGCCGAACCCGAGGCCGACACCGACGACCAGCCCAGACCTGTACATGCGGGGCGGCGGTGCATACCCGTAGCTGTAGCGAGGCGGCGGCGCGTAGTAGCCGGGCGGGGGCGCCTGGTACTGCGCCTGCGCGACCGACGCCGAGCCGAGGACAGCGATCGTCGCGATTCCCAAGATGAGGGCGTTGATTCCGAAGCGCGTGTTGCCGAAGCGCGTGCTGCCGATCATGGACTCTCCTTTGCGCGCCGGGACGCGCGTGTCTTCGACGCTCAGCCGATCGGCTTCATTTAAGATTTGGCAGCGAAAATCTCAACTTCAAACGCCACCGCGGTGAGGTCCGTCACAGTTCAGGGCCGTGCTAAGAAATAGACACCACATGGCCTGGCATCAGCAGGAGATTCGGCTGAGGCCGCGCTCGCGCGGCTTTCACCTCGTGACGCAAGAGATCGTCGCCGCGGTGCCCGAGCTCGCGCGCTTCCGCGTCGGGATCGCGCACATCTTCATCAAGCACACGTCGGCGTCACTGACGATCAACGAGAACGCCGATCCTGACGTGCGCGCCGACATGGAGCGCTGGTTCGACCAGGCCGTGCCTGACGGCGCGTCATACTTCGAGCACACGGCCGAGGGGCCCGACGACATGCCGTCGCACGCCAAGGCGTCGCTGCTGGGATCGTCCGTGACCGTGCCCATCCGCGACGGCCGCCTCGCGCTCGGCACCTGGCAAGGCGTCTACCTCGGCGAGCACCGCGACCACGGTGGCAGCCGCACGCTCATCGTAACCCTCCAGGGCGAGCCGTGACCTAGTCGACGCGGTTGATGCGTTCGCCCTCGATGAACGCCGCGAGGTTGCGCGTCACGGCCTGGTCCAGGCGGCGGCGCGCTTCCATCGTGCCCCAGCCGATGTGCGGCGTGACGACCACGCGCGACGCCCACGCTGGCCGCGGATCGAGCAGCGGATGATCGGCGGGCGGCGGCTCGCTCGCGAGCACGTCCAGGCCCACGCCCCCCAGGCGGCCCGCCACGAGCGCCGCCCGCAGATCCGCCTCATTGACGAGCGCGCCGCGGCCCGTGTTGATGAGGATGGCCTTCGGCTTCATCGCGCCGATGAAGGTCGCGTCCACCATCCCGCGCGTGAGCGGCGTCAGCGGGCAGTGCAGGGTGACCACGTCAGCCTCGGCCAGCGCGTCGGGCAGACGCACGCGCGAGACCCCGGGGCGCGCGGGCGAGCCCGGCACGGCGGCGCGCAGCACGTGCATGCCGAATGCCTCGCCGATGCGCGCGACCGCGCCGCCGATGCTCCCCGTGCCGACGATGGCGATCGTCTTGCCGGCCAGCTCGACGAGCGGTTGTTCGAAGAAGCAGAAGTCGGGTGACGCCGCCCAGCGGCCCGCCTTGACGGCGGCGCTGTGCTTCGCGACGTTGTGAGTGAGCTGGAGGATCAGCGCGAACACGAGCTGCGCGACGGCATCCGTCGAGTAGCCCGGCACGTTGGTCACGGCGACGCCGTGCGCGCGCGCCGCCTCGACGTCGACGATGTTCGTGCCCGTGGCCAGCACGCCCACGTACCGGATCTCGGGGAGCATCTCGAAGATCTCGCGCCGGATCTCCACCTTGTTGGTGAGGATCGCCGTGGCGCCGCGCGCACGCTCGAGGATCTGATCCTCGTGCGTGCGCGCGTAGACCGTGAGGTCGCCGAGGGCGCGCAGGCCCTCCCAGGTGTACGTCGGGTCGCCCTGATCGGCGGCGAAGCTGTCGAGGATGACGATGCGCATCGGAAAAACTAGGCCTTCTTGCTGGGGTCGTCCTGCTGGCCGTCGGTGCTGTTCTTCAGCGCCTCGGCCTGGAAGTGGGCGCGCAGGCTCGAGATCACGTCCTCGATGTCGCCGTCCATGATGCCGGGCAGGTTGTGCTTCGTGAGGCCGATGCGGTGATCGGTCACGCGGTCTTGCGGGAAGTTGTAGGTGCGGATCTTTTCCGAGCGGTCGCCCGTGCCCACCTGCGAGCGGCGCGCCTCGCGCTCGGCCGCCTCGCGCTTCTCGAGCTCGATCTCGTAGAGCTTCGACCGCAGGAGCTTCATCGCCATCGCCCGGTTCTTGTGCTGCGACTTCTCCTGCTGGCAGTGCACGATGAGGCCCGACGGGATGTGGTGGATGCGCACGGCCGAGTCCGTCGTGTTCACCGACTGACCGCCCGGTCCGCCGGACCGCATGACGTCGATCTTGAGGTCCTTCGCGTCGATCTGGACGTCGACCTCTTCGACCTCGGGCATGACGGCCACGGTGGCGGTCGAGGTGTGGATGCGGCCCTGGGCCTCGGTCGCCGGCACGCGCTGCACGCGGTACACGCCCGATTCGTACTTGAGCTGCGAGTAGGCGCCCTTGCCGTTGATGCCGACGATCACCTCGCGCAGGCCGCCCGCCTGGGCGCTGGAGCTGGACACGAGCTCGACCTGCCAGCGGTGACGCTCGGCGAAGCGCGAGTACATGCGGAACAGGTCCGCCGCGAACAGCGCCGCCTCTTCGCCGCCCGTGCCGGCGCGGATCTCGAGGAGGATGTTCTTCTCGTCGTTCGGATCCTTCGGCATGAGCAGCACCTTCATCTGCTGCTCGAGCTGCTCTTGTTGCGCGAGCAGCTCCGTCTCTTCCTGATGCGCCATGTCGCGCATCTCGGGATCCTTCTGGAGCTCCCGCGCGTCGTCCACGCGGCGCGTGATGTCGCGGTGCTCGCGCAGCTTCTCGATGAGCTCGCGCAGGTCCGCGTGCTCCTTCGAGAGCTTCTGCATCTGCTGCCGGTTGGCGAGCACGGTCGCGTCGCCGAGCATCGCGTCCAGCTCGACGTAGCGCGCCTCGACGGCGGACAGCTTCCTCAGCAGCAGTTCATCGAGCACGGAGACCTCGCCAATGGCCGACGGCCGGCAGAGCCGGCCTTGCGAAAACCGGCGACGCCGGCTTTACGAAGACCAGCGGAGCCGGCCCCACGAGACCGGCAGGGCCGGCCTCACGGTCGTTCCCAGAACGGGCGACGGCAGGCGCTTCGTTACTCGCCAGCCGGCGTGGCCTTGGTGGCCTTGCCCGTCTGGTACTTCTTGTTGAAGCGCTCGATGCGGCCCGCGGCGTCGACGAACTTCTGCTTGCCCGTGTAGAACGGGTGGCAGTTCGAGCAAATTTCGACGCTGAACGACGGCCTCGTCGAGTAGGTCTCCACCTTGTTGCCGCAGGCGCAGCTGATGGTGACCGCTCGATAAACCGGGTGAATTCCCTTTTTCGCCATGTCCTTGAACCTTGGAAGCCGCAGGTTATAGGGGACGAACGCTCCGCATGCAAGCCTCGCGCGCAGGGGCGCCTGGCTACGCGCTCATCGAGTCCAGGAAGTCCTGATTGTTCGCGGCTTTAGCGATGCGCTCCCGCAGGAGCTCCATGGCGTCGAGCGGCGTGAGCGGGTGGAGGAGCTGCCGCAGGACCCATAGACGCCCGAGGACCTCGTCCCGGACGAGCAGCTCTTCCTTCCGCGTGCCCGAGCGGTTGACGTCGAGGCAGGGGAAGACACGCTTCTCCATGAGGCGGCGGTCGAGGTGGATCTCGGCGTTCCCCGTGCCCTTGAACTCCTCGAAGATCACGTCGTCCATGCGCGAGCCCGTGTCCACGAGGGCCGTCGCGATGATCGTCAGCGAGCCGCCGCCGTCGATGTTGCGCGCCGCGCCGAAGAAGCGCTTCGGCTTGTGGAGGGCGTTCGCGTCGATGCCGCCCGAGAGGACCTTGCCCGACGCCGGCGCGATCGCGTTGTAGGCGCGCGCGAGGCGCGTGATCGAGTCGAGCAGGATCACGACGTCGCGGCCGTGCTCGACCAGGCGCTTGGCCTTCTCGAGCACCATCTCGGCCACCTGCACGTGCCGCTGCGCGGGCTCGTCGAACGTGGAGCTCACCACCTCGCCCGCGACGGACCGCACCATGTCCGTCACCTCTTCGGGGCGCTCGTCGATGAGCAGCACTTGGAGAACGACGTCCGGGTGATTGGCGGCCACGGCGTGTGCGATGTCCTGCAGGAGCACCGTCTTTCCCGCGCGCGGCGGCGAGACGATGAGGCAGCGCTGCCCCTTGCCGATCGGGCAGAGCAGGTCGACGATGCGCGTCGACAGGTTCTTGCGGTCGTGCTCCAGCAAGAGGCGCTCGTTCGGGAAGAGCGGCGTGAGGTCGTCGAAGGCGACGCGCGCCAGCGGGCCGTCGGGCGCCTCGAAGTTCACGGCGTCCACCTTGAGGAGCGCGAAGTAGCGCTCGGACTCCTTGGGTGGGCGGATGGGGCCCGTGACCGTGTCGCCCGTGCGCAGCTCGAAGCGGCGGATCTGCGACGGAGAGACGTAGATGTCGTCGGGTCCGGGCAGGTAGTTGGACTCGGGCGAGCGCAGGAAGCCGAATCCGTCGGGCAGCGTCTCGAGGACGCCCTGGCCGATGATCTCGCCGCGCCCGGGGCCGGGCGCCCCGTTGCCGACGTGCGCGTTGACGAGCGCGAGGATGAGGTCCTGTCGTCGCAGCGCGCTGCCGCCGTCGAGGCGCAGCTCGGCCGCGAGCTCGAGGAGCTCCTTGATGGATTTTCGTTTGAGCTCGACGAGGTTCATGAGGGAGGGACGCGGCCCGCGCGGCAGGCGCGGGGCGTCGGGGGCAGCGGGAACGCGGGGCGCGGAGGGAGGAGCGACGGGGCGGGACGGAAGGGGGGACGATCAGGCTATGGGCCGCCCCGACGGACCGTCAAGGGCGGGGCGCCGCGGCGGTGGGCTCGATCGCCTTCGGAAGGCGCGCCCGAAACCTTGAATGAACCCGAATTCGGGGTCGGGGCGACTGCGACATCTGCGGTATAGTGCGCGCTCTCGAATGCGGGACATCAGCGCAATGGAAGTCTTCAATCGGCGTTTGCCGCTCTATACGTACCTCGAACCCCTGCTGACGGCTCGGCGTGTCCTCGAGCTCGGCACGGGGACGGGCGCGGGCGCGGCTCTGCTGGTCGCGCAGGGCGCCGTGGCCGTCGTCAGCGTCGACACGGACGAGCAGGCCGTCGAGCACGCGCGCGCGCGCCACGCGGCGCCGAACCTGACGTTCCGCCGGGCCGCGAGCCTCCTCGAGATGGTGCCCGGCGCGCCTTTCGACGTGGTGGTCGTCCCCGAGGCCGAGGTGCTCTTGCGGCGTCCCGAAACGATCCCGTCGCTCGCGCGCCTGCTCGCGCCGGGTGGGCGTCTCGTGCTGGTGGGGAGCAGCGCCGACAGAGGCGGCGGCACCGTGGGGGGCGTCGGCTACTACGAGCTGTCGGACGCGCTGGTGCCGCACTTCCCGGCCGTGCAGATGTTCGGAGTCACGCCGTTCGCGGCGTTCGGCGTCGTCGAGTTCGACGTCGACGGCGACGGCCTGCGCGTGGACTCGCGCCTCGTCGAGGGCGGCGTCGAGCCGCCGGGGGCCTACGTCGCCGTCGCGGGCAGCGAGCGCGCCGGGGATCTCGGCTACGCCCTCGTCCAGGTGCCCTTCGCGCCGATCGAGGCCAAGCTCAGCGAGGGGCCCGCGGCGGAGGCACGTGCGTTGCTCGAT
>DASZUD010000097.1:0-14278 GCA_035548155.1 Polyangia bacterium | reverse complement strand
GCGCCGACGTGCGCTCCGAAGCCGACGAGATCGAGAAGCTCGACCCCAAGACCACGCTGGCGAAGGAGCTGGTGCGCCTGTGCCGCGCCAAACCGGAGCCGGTCGCCAAGGCGGCCGCCCGTCCGCGCGCCGTCGCCGCCGTCGCACCGGCCGCGCGCGCCGAGCGCACGGCCGAGAAGGCGCCGGAGCGCGCCGAAGCGGCGGCGCCCGCCGAGCCAGAGGTCGACGCCGAGGCGCTGATGAAGCAGGCCCGCGAGGCGTGGCTCAAGCAGCAATGCGGCTCGGCGATGGAGCTGGCGCGCAAGGCCCTCAAGGCGAAGCCCGGCATGACGGACGCCTACCAGATCATCGCCGTTTGCTCGTGCTCGCTCAAGGACGTGGAGGGCGCGACGCGCGCCTACGGGAAGCTCGACGAGAAGAGCCGCAACCTCGTCCGCTCCCTCTGTCAGAAGAACGGCGTCATCGTCGGCAACAGCGAGTAGCCGTGCCGCCGCGCTCCTACTTCTTGGCGAGCGCTTCGTAGGTCTCGTCGGGAGCGGACTCGGTGGAGACCGGCAGGCCCTCGTCGGCCCAACCGGCGACGGTCGCGCGACCGAAGTTGTCGCGCTCTCCGTGGTAGCCACCGCGCATGTCGACGACGTTCGTGTACCCCGCGCTCTCCATGAGCGTCGCGGCCTGCAGCGAGCGCCCGCCTGCCTTGCAGCCGACGACGATCTTGGCGTCCTTGGCGAGATTCGCCTCGACGACGCGCTGGAAGTCGGGGTTCGGCGCCATGCGGCCGTTCTGAAAGTGCAGCAGCGGCACGTTCAGCGCGCCCGCCGGGTGTCCCTGCTCGAACTCGGGGATCGAACGGACGTCCAGATAGGTCCAGCCTTGCTCGACGAGGGCGGCGGCTTCTTTCGGAAGAATGCGTTTCGGCATTTCGCTGTGTATTACCACACGCGCCCGGCCTGACACGCCGCGAGGCGGCGACGTGACGCCCCTCCCGGACGGCGAGGAGACGCGTTATCATGCCCGCCCATGGTTGGCGTCAGGCACGTCAGGGTGGTCGCGGCGGTCATCGCCAGGAACGACCGCTACCTCATCACGCAGCGGCGCCCTTCGGCCGTCCTTGCCGGGCTCTGGGAGTTCCCGGGCGGCAAGGTCGAGGAGGGCGAGACCGACCTGCAGGCCCTCAAGCGCGAGGTGCGCGAGCGCGTCGGCGTCGAGGTCGAAGGTGGCGCCTGCATCGGCCGCCGCACGCACGACTACGACGGGTACTCGGTGGATCTCGCGCTCTACCAGGCGACCATCCAAGGCGAGGCCGAGCCGCACGCCGTTCGCGTCGCCGACTGCCGCTGGGTCGCGTCCAGCGAGTTCGAGAAGTACCGCTTCCCGGCCGCCGACCAGGCGACCATGGATCTCTTGCTGGGCTTCAAGCGGCCTTGAAGCACTCACGGATCAAGCCTCCCCTGGCGCGCCCGTCACGACGCGAATCGGCCGGCGCGACCTCACCGGCTCCCGTGGGGTTGGGCGCGATGCACCCGGCGGCAGCGCGCTGGATCGGCGCGCTCATCCGCATGACGGCGCCGCACCCGGCGCTGACGACGATTCTCGACGTGATCGAGCGCCTTCAGGAAGAGCCGTACCGCACGAGCTTCGTGCTCCTCGGCGAGCCCGGGACGGGCAAAGAGGGCCTCGCGCGCGCGCTGCACCACCTGTCGTGCCCGAACGGACCGCTCGTGCGGCTCGACGTGACCGGCTTCTCCGATGACGACGCGCTGGCGGCGCTGCGCGGCGCCGGCAAGGACGAAGGCGCCGCGCGCCGCGCTCACGGCGGCACGTTGCTGATCGAAGAGGCGGCGGGCCTGGGGCCGCGCACGCAGGCGGCGCTGCTCCGGCTCGTGAAGAGCGGCCGGCTCGACGACGACACGAAAGAGAAGGACAGCGCGCGCAAGCTCGACGTGCGCGTCATCGCGATGTCCGATCGCGATCTCGCGGGCGAGGTCGCCGCCGGGCGCTTCCGGCACGATCTCTACTGGCGGCTCGCGCGCGTCGTGCTGACGCTGCCGCCCCTGCGCGAGCGCCTGGACGACCTCGGCCCCTCGGCCGTGTGGATGGGCAACCGCATCCTTCGCGACGCGGGCAAACCCTTCGAGCTGGTGATGACCGAGGACCTCGGCCGCCTGGACGCCGACGAGCGAGAGCGCGCGATCGAGCTGTCCGCGGGGGCCATCGCGGCGCTGCGTGTCCACGACTGGCCCGGCAACTTCCGCGAGCTCGAGGCCGTGCTCGAACGGGCGCTGCTGCTGCACCGCAGTGGAACGGTCCTCGACGGCGACGCGATCGAGCGCGCGCGGCGGTAGCGCGCGAGGGCCTCGACGTCGGCGCGAATTCGCCGGTGATCGGGGGGATCGGGGATGGCGCTGCCGATTGCCTGTGCTAGTTTGTTGCCGTGTTCGGGGTCCGGTTTCTCTCGCTGATGGCGCTCGTCGCCGCGCTGTTTCTCGCGCGGATCGCCCTCAGCGCCGATCTCCCCACCTGCGATCGCGTCGAGATTCCCAACGACTGCGGGAACAATCATGGCAGCGTGGACGATGACGGCGCCGACGTCGCCCTGCCGCCCGGAACGACGTTGAGCTCCGCCCTCCCCGCGCGGCCGCTCCTCGCGGTGCCCGAGCACCCTCCCGCGATATCTCCGGTCGCCGCTTCGATCTTCAGACCACCGACCTCCGCACTCGCGTAGCCCCCCGCGCAGGCACGTCGTTTCGTGCCGGCACCAGCGCCCCCCAGGCCGCCGGTTTTCATTGCTCGCGAGAAAAAAGGAGTTCGCATGTCCCGTTCCTTGGGGCGCGCGCCGGGATTCGCCCGTGCGCCGCGCCGTCTGCTGTTTGCTTTTGCGGTCGTCACCAGTTGGAGCTCGTCACCCCTGCGCGCCGCCGACGCGCGTTCGAACGTCACGCTCGACATAGAGGAGGCGGCCCGGCGCGCCGCCGACGCGAGCCCGCTCGTGCGCCGCGCGCGCGCGCAGCTCGACGCCGTGGCAGCGCGGAAAGTCGAGGCCGACCTGCTCTTGCCGTCGAACCCCGTCGTCGCGGCATCCGCCGGCCCGACGTTCACCGATGCCACCTCGAACGCGCCCAACGTCCCGAGCTCGAGGGTGACGGGCATGACCGCCCACCTCGAGCAGACGATCGAGGTCGCGGGCCAGCGCGGTACGCGGCGCAACGAGGTCGCGCGCGCCATCGACGCCGCGAGGCTTCGCGCGCGCGTCGCGGAGAACGAGTCGCGGGCGCGCGCGCGGACGGCGTACGTCGCGGCGCTGCTCGCGGCGGCGCAGCTCGAGGCGGCGAAGCGGCTCGAGGAGCTGGCGACGAAGCTGGAGGGATCGGTGGAGACGCGCGTCGCCACGGGCGCGGCGTCGGACATCGATCTGCGGCTCGCGACGCTGGAGCGCAGCCGCATCCAGCGCGACCGGCTCGAGCTGGTCCAGGCGGCGGGCGACGCGCTCTCCGACCTGCGGCACCTGCTGGCCCTGCCGCCCGAGACGCACCTCGCGCTCTCGACGCCGCTGGCGGCGCCGGCCGGCGACGTCCCGGCGCTCGAGCAGGCGCTGGCCAGCGCGCGCGAGCGCCGCGCCGAGCTGCAGGCGCTGGACGCCGAGCGCGGTGAGCTGGACGCGGCGCTCGTCCGCCTCGGCCGCGAAGCGCTGCCCAGCCCCACTGTGTTCGTCGACGTCGAGCGCGATCGGCCAGGCGAGCTCTTCGCGCGTGCGGGCATCGCCATCCCGCTGCCCTTCGCGCGGCGCAAGCAAGGCGAGGTGGCCGCGACGCGCGCCGCGCGCGCGAGCGTCGACGTCGAGCGCACGCTGGGCGAGGCCGCGGTGGTGCTGGAGGTCGAGCGCGCCTGGCGCGAGGCGCGCAACCGGCGCGCTCAGGTCGAGATCGACGAAAAGTTGGTCGTGCCCTCGGCCGAGGCGGCGCTCGACCTGCTCACGCAGGGCTGGCGCTCGGGGAAGTTCGATCTGTTCCGCATCATCCAGGCGTCGCGCGACGCGGGCGACGCCCGACGGCGCGCGCTGGAAGACCTAGGGCGCCTCTGGCAGGCGCGCATCGAGCTGGATCGCACCATGGGGGCGTCATGAACCGCGTCGGATTGATCATCGTCGTTGCGCTCGCGAGCGCGTCTACCTCCTGCAACCGCGGAACGCCGGCCGGCGCGGCGGCCGCCGAGGCGCCGCGCCCTCCCGCTGATCCCACCGATCCGAAGGCCGCCGTCGCCGTCGCGCTGCCGGCGGTCGCTTCGAACGAGAACCCCGTGTCCACCGTCCCCGCGAAGATGGTTCGTCTCGCCGGTGACATCCAGGTCGTCGGCACGGTGTCGTACGATCAGGATCACCTGGCGCTCGTGGGGCCGCTGGTCGCGGGCCGCGTGACGCGCCTCTCGGTGGGCGTGGGCGATCGCGTGCGGCGCGGCCAGGTGCTCGCGGAGATCGAGAGCGCCGAGGTGGGCCAGGCGCGCGCCGATCTGATCGCGGCGAAGGCGCGCGCGGCGGCGGCGCAGCTGAACCTGCGGCGCGAGACCGACCTCGCCGACCGGCACATCTCGTCGGCGCGCGAGAAGGAGGTGGCCGAGGCGCAGTGGATCACCGAGTCGGCGGCGACGCGCGCCGCTACGGAGCGCCTGCGCGCGCTCGGGCTCTCACCCCAGGACATCAGCGCGAGCGAATCGGGAGATCAAGGCGGGCGGCTGCCCATGCGCGCTCCCATCGACGGCGTCGTCCTGGCGCGCACCGTGACGCTGGGCCAGGCCGTGGAACGCGCGACCGACGCGTTCAAGATCGCCGACACGAAGCACGTGTGGGTCGACCTCGACCTCTACGAGAAGGACCTGCCGCGCGTGCACGTGGGCGGCCAGGTGGAGATTCGCGCCGACGCGTACCCCAGCGAGGTGTTCAAGGGCCGCGTCGCCTACGTCGTCCCCGTCGTCGAAGAGGCGACGCGCACGGCGAAGGTGCGCGTCGAGCTGCCGAATGACAGCGGCAAGCTCAGCTTCGGCCAGCTCGTGACGGCGCGCCTCGTGGGTGATCCGTCGACGGTGGCCACCGCCGTTCTGGCCGTGCCGCGCGCGGCGATCCAGCGCGTCGACGGGCGGCCCGTCGTGTTCGTGAAAGACGGCAACCCCGGCTCGCCGGGCCGCTTCGAACGAAGGGTGGTGGAGCTCGGCGTCTCGACGGGTGACCAGGTCGAGATCCGCCGCGGCGTCAAGGAAGGCGAGGTCCTCGCCTCCGACGGTGCCTTCCTCCTCAAGAGCGAGCTGCTCCGCTAATGCTCACGAGATTGGTGGAGCTCAGCGTCCAGCGCCGAGGGGTGGTGCTGGCCATTTGGGCGTGCGTCCTCGGCGTCGCGCTCCTCTCGGCGCGGCGCCTCTCGATCGACGCCGTTCCCGACGTCACCAGCCCGCAGGTGTACGTGCTGACGACAGCCCCCGGCCTGTCACCGCTCGAGGTCGAGCGCTATCTGACGTTGCCCATCGAGCGCGCCATGAACGGCGTGCCCGGGCTCTCGCAGATCCGCTCGATCAGCCGCACGGCGGTCTCGGCGATCACGATCGGCTTCAACGACGACACCGACGTCTGGTTCGCGCGCCAGCTCGTCACCGAGCGCCTCAAGCTGGCCGAGCAGGAGATCCCGCCCGGCTACGGGCGGCCCGAGCTCGGTCCCGTGTCGACGGGCCTCGGCGAGATCTACGAGTTCTATCTGACCTCGAAGCGACACACGCCCATGGAGCTGCGGACGATGCTGGACTGGATCGTCGCGCAGCGCCTGCGCTCGGTGCCCGACGTCGTCGAGGTCAACGGCATGGGCGGCGAGGCGAAGCAGTACCAGGTCATCCTCGATGCGAAGCGCCTCGCCGGCTACAAGCTCACGCTGCGCGACGTCGAGGCGATCCTCGAGCGCAACAACGCCTCGATCGGCGGCGGCTACATCGAGAAGAACCGCGAGTCGTACGTCATCCGCGCCGACGCGCAGTTCCACTCGATCGAGGACATCGAGAACACGGTCGTCACGTCCGACGCCGACGGCACGCCCGTGCTGGTGAAGAACCTCGCGAAGGTGCAGATCGGCGCAGCGCTGCGGTTCGGCACCGTCACGAAGCACGGCGAGGGCGAGATCGTGAAGGGCACGGTGATGATGCTCACCGGCGCGAACTCGCGAAACGTCGTCGCCGCCGTGAAGGAGCGCCTGGCCGAGATTCAGCGCGAGCTGCCAGAGGGCGTGGAGATCCGCTCGTACTACGACCGCGCCGAGTTCATCGACCGCATGCTGCACACGGTGTTCTCGAACCTGGCCGAGGGCGCCGGTCTCGTCGTCGTCGTGCTGTTCCTCGCGCTCGGCAGCTTCCGCGGGTCGGTGATCGCGGCGCTGGCGATCCCGCTGGCCATGAGCATCGCGCTCATCGGCATGGTGCGCCTCGGCGTGACCGGCAACTTGATGTCGCTGGGCGCGATCGACTTCGGCCTCTTGGTCGACGGCGCCATCGTCATGCTCGAGGTGGCGCTGCTGGAGGTGGCGCGCCGTCGCGCCGTCGAGCGCGACGACATCGCGGGCGCCGTGGCCACGGCCATGGGGCGCGCGGCGCGGCCCGTGACGTTCTCGCTGCTCATCATCATGCTCGTGTACCTGCCGCTCATGGCGCTCGAGGGCGTCGAGGGCCGAATGTTCAAGCCGATGGCCGTCACCGTCGCGCTCGCGCTCGGCGGCGCGCTGCTGTTCTCGCTGACGGCCTTCCCGGCGCTGGCGACGGTCGTGCTCAAGGCGCCCAAGCACGAGCACGACGAGAACGCCGGCGTGTTCGGCGCGGCGGCGCGCCTCTACCGGCGCGCGCTCGATCGCGTGCTGGCCAAGCCGGCGCCCGCGTTCGCGTCGGCGGTGACGCTGCTCGGCGGCGCGATCCTGCTCTCGCGCGCGCTGGGCGCCGAGTTCGTGCCGCGGCTGGACGAGGGCGAGCTGTCGCTCGACGTGCGGCGCCTGCCCTCGATCTCAATCACGGAGGCACAGCGCCTGGGCGTGCAAGTGGAGAACGTGCTCTCGCACTTCCCCGAAGTCACGTCGGTGGTGACGCTCACGGGCCGCGCCGAGGTGGCGACGGATCCGGTGGGCCCCGACGAGGCCGCCGTGCGCGTGAAGCTACGTCCGAAGAGCGAATGGAAGACGGCGCACGATCTCGACGACCTCGGCGAGGCCATCAAGGAGGCCATCGAGCGCGAGGTGCCCGCGACCTTCGTGGGCGTCTCACAGCCCATCGAGGATCGCGTGAACCAGCTGCTCGCCGGCTCGCGCGCCGACGTGGTCATCAAGCTGTTCGGCGAGGACCTGGCGTTGCTCAAGCAGACGGCCGACGAGATCGGCCGCGTCATCCGCGACGTGCCCGGGCGAGGCGACCTGCGCGTGCAGCGCGTGCTGGGCCTGCCGCTGCTCGAGATCACGCCCGATCGCGGGCGTCTCGCGCGCTATGGCCTTTCGGCTGATCGCGTCCTCGAGGTCGTCGAGGCCTCGCGCGTCGGTCGCACGGCGGGCACCGTCTTCGAGCAAGCGCGCCGCTTCGACCTGGTGCTGTTCCTGCCGCCCTCGCACCTCACGGCCGAGTCCTTCGGCGAGCTGCTGGTCGGCACCGACGCCGGCCAGCTGGTCCCACTGGCGCAGGTGGCGACGATCGCCGAGACCGAGGGCCCCGCCGTCATCAACCGCGAGTCGCTGCACCGGCGCGTGCTCGTCGAGGTGAACGTGCGCGGCCGGGATCTCGTGAGCTTCGTGCACGACGCGCAGGCGCGCGTGGCGTCTCAGGTGAAGCTGCCCGCGGGCGTCACCGTCGAGTGGGGCGGGCAGTTCGAGAACTTCTCGCGCGCGAGCGGCCGCCTGGGCCTGGTCGTGCCGGTCGCGCTGTTCATCATCTTCGGGATGCTGTTCCTGATGTTCGGCGACTGGCGGTACGCGCTGGCGGTGTTCGCGGGCGTGCCCTTCTCGCTGATCGGCGGCATTTCGGCGCTGTGGCTGCGCGATCTGCCCTTCTCGATCCCGGCGGCGGTCGGCTTCATCGCCGTCTCGGGCGTCGCCGTCCTGAATGGCGTCGTCATGGCCAGCGAGGTCCACCGGCGCATCGAGCGCGGCGACAGCGGGCGCCTTCCCATCCGAGAAGCGGCGGCCGCGGTCCTTCGACCTGTCCTGACCACCGCGCTCGTCGCCACAGTGGGCTTCATTCCCATGGCGATCTCACACGCGGCCGGCGCCGAGGTTCAACGACCGCTCGCGACGGTCGTCATCGGCGGCATCCTCTCGTCGACGATCCTCGAGCTGCTCATCCTCCCCGTCCTCCTCTGGTGGATCGTAGGTCGCATCCCGCCCGACGCGGACGTCGAAGCGATGTAACTGGAGGACGCTCGCGCTTCGCGCTGCGCCCTCCTGCGGTAGGTCGCGGGCTCGCTCCGGTCGCGGCGCGCGGGGGCGGGCGACAGGGTCGGGCATCGCCCAATACCGCGCCTCGGCGCCGCACGCTCTCGCGTTCTGGAGTCGGGAGCTCGGCCCGACCTGTCCCCCGCCCTCGCGCGCGGGGGCTCCCTACGTTCGCCCGTGGAGCGCGGCCGAACGCAGAAGGCCGGACGTCCCCGCGACCGGAACGATCCCGCGACGTGCGCCCGGCGAGCGCCGTTCGAGGGCGAGCGCAGCGCGAGAACGAGCCGTTCGAGGGCGGGCTACTTCGCCATCGCGAGGAGCTTCGAGAGCTTCGTCGCGAGGGTCGGGTCGCCCGAGACCTTGAGCTTGCCGCTGAAGAAGAGCGTCATCGCGGCCTGCATGCCGCCATCGATCATCGAGCGGAAGTCGTCGTCCGTCGACTCGACGGTGCACTGGGGCGTGCCCACGACGCCCGCGGCGGATTTCGGCGGGTTGGACACGAGATCGACCGTCCACGTGCCGCCGTCGGGCCCGGAGACCTTGAAGAGGTAGACGGCCGCAACGTCCTTGGCCTTCTCGGGGTTGGTCGCCAGCGCAGCCGGAACCTTCTGATCGAAGAACGCCTTCACGGACGTGGGCATCGAGAACCTCCAAAAACCATCTTATCAACTCTTGAGCTGGGCAGCCGCTTTCTTGGCCGCGGGCTTGGGCTTCTTCTTCGCGGCTTTGCCGCTTTTGCCATTCGCCTTGGGCGAGGCGTAGCGGGAGGCGACGGCGTCGGCGTAGCCCAACCGCGCCTGCTGCTCGACGCGCGAGATCGCCAGCGCGCCCGCGGGCACGTCGCGCGTGACGGTGGTCCCGGCCGCGACGACGGCGCGCTTCCCCACGCGCACGGGCGCGACGAGCTGAGTGTCCGACCCGATGAAGGCGCCGTCGTCGATGATCGTCTGGCGCTTCTCGTAGCCGTTGTAGTTGCACGTGATCGTGCCGGCCCCGATGTTCGCCTTCTCGCCGACGACGGTGTCGCCCAGATACGAGAGGTGGTTGGCCTTGCTGCCCTTGCCGAGGACGGTCTTCTTCAGCTCGACGAAGTTCCCGACGTGCGCGTCGGCGCCGACGTCCGTGCCGGGCCGCAACCGCGCGAACGGCCCCACGATCGCGCCCATGCCCACCGTCGCCCCCTCTGCTATCGTGTAGGGCTTCACGTGCGCGTGCGCGCCCACCTCGGTGTCGACGAGGATCGAGCCCTCTTCGATGCGCGCGCCGTGGCCCACGCGCGTGCGGCCGCGCAGCGTGACGTTGCGACCGATCTCCGCGTCGACGGCGATCGTGACGTCGGGCTCGATGACGATCGAGGCCGGGTCGCGCAGCGTCGCGTGCATCTGCCACTGGCGGTTGATGCGCGCGCGCAGCGTGTTCTCCGCAACCGCCAGCTGCTCGCGATCGTTGACGCCCGCGACGTCCTGCGCCTCGGCGTCCACGGCGGTCACGCCGATCGAGCGCGACGCGGCGGCGATGATGTCGGTCAGGTAGTACTCGCCCTGCGCGTTCTTCGCCACCAGGTCGGCCGTAGCCGCTCGAAGGAAGTCGGCGGGCGCCGCGTAGATGCCCGCGTTCACCTCGGTGATCGCGCGCTCTTCCACCGTTGCGTCCTTCTCCTCGACGACGCCGGTGACGTTGCCGCGCGAGTCCCGCACGACGCGGCCGTAGCCGGTGGCGTCCTCGGGCTGTGTCGTCACGATGGCGAGGCAGTGGTACTTGCGCGCCGTCCCCACGAGCTCTTCCAGCGTTTCGCGGCGCAGAAGCGGCACGTCGCCGTAGAGGACCAGCACGACGCCGCCTTCGCCGCGCAGCGCCGGCATGGCCAGGCGCACGGCGTGCCCCGTCCCGCGCTGCTCGGCCTGCTCGACGACGGTCACCGCGCCCTCGCCGAAGCGCCCCGCCAGCGACGCCTCGACCTCCGCGAGCTGGTGGCCCAGCACGGCGACGACCGGCGAGGCGCCGAGATCGCGCGCCAGCCCGACGGGGTACGCGACGAGCGGCCGCCCCAGCAGCTCGTGGAGCACCTTGGCGCGCGCCGACCGCATGCGCGTGCCCTTCCCCGCGGCGAGGACGATGGCCGCGACGGCACCTTTGCCCTTGCGCCCGTTTCGAGCCGTCTTGCCGTTGCCGTTGCTCGAGCTCTTGCTCTTCGCGCCCGCCATGTTCGTCGGCAGCTACTTAACCACCTTGCCGGGGCTTGTCCACCCGCCGCGGCGCGCCGCTGCCCGTTTCCGGGTCGCGCCGATCTGGGTTAGGCTTTCTCCGTGGCCGGCTACGTCCTCATCGTAGAGAGCGACCCCGAGCTGCAGCGCCGCATCGGCGACGCCCTGCGCGAAGGTCACTACGAGCTGGCGTCGGAGGCCGAGGGCAAGTGGGCCCAGCGAAGCGTCGCCGTGCGCGCGCCCGACGCCGTGGTCGTCGACACGAAGCTCTCCGACGGCGACGGCTTCCAGCTGGCCGACGAGCTGCGCCGCGATCCCGACACGCGCGACAAGCCCATCTTCTTCATCGCGAGCTCCCACCGCGGCGCCAGCCACCGCACCGAGGCGCGCCGCCGCTACGCGCCCGCCGAGTACCTCGACCTGCCGCTCGATCCGGGGGCGCTGCTCGCGCTGATGGTGAAGGCGCTGCCGCCGGGCGCCGGCACGGGCGACGAAGCCGCCAACCCGCCGCCGCGGCCGCTGGCGCCCGACGTCGCGCAGCTCGTCGCGGCGCTCGACGGCGTGCTGAGCGATCCCGTGCAGCAGCGCGAGCGCCGAAACGTCGAGCGCGCCGCGAAGTCGATCGCGAGCGAGAAGATGGACATCCAGGGGACGCTCAAGCGCATCCCCTTCGCGCGCCTGCTGCGGCGCCTCTATGCCCAGAAGGCCACCGGCTCGCTGCTGCTCCTGCGCGACGCCGCGAAGAAGGACGCCACGAAAAAGATCGTCGCCTTCGAAGGCGGCTACCCCGTCTCGGTGAAGTCGAACGTCCTCGCCGAGTGCCTGGGGCAGATCCTCGTCTCGCGCAAGCTCATCACCGAGAAGGCGCTCGCCGATTCGGTGGCGCGCATGAAGACGGAGAAGCGGCAGCAAGGCCAGATCCTCGTCGAGATGGGCGCGCTCTCGCCCTACAACCTGCAGCGCGCGCTCGTGGAGCAGGTGGAGACGAAGCTGCTCGAGGTCTTCGCCTGGCCCGACGGCAAGTTCATGTTCAAGGAGAGCGCGGTGAACCTCGAGGACACGAGCCCCGGCCAGTCGCTGCGGCTCGAGCGGCCCCCCGCCGCGCTGATCTTCGAGGGCATTCGGCGCCATTACGATGCCGCCCGCCAGCGCGCCGTGCTGGACGGGTACGTGCGCCAGGCCGTGGAGCTCAGCCCCGATCCCGTGCTGCGCCTTCAGGATCTCACGATGGATCCCGCGGAGCTGGCCTACATCAACAGCATCGACGGAACGGAGAGCGTCTCCGAGATCCTCGCGCGCGCGCCGATCGCGGAGAGCGAGGCGCGCCTCCTGCTGGTCGCGCTTTCGGAGGCCGGGATGATCACGTCGACGGAGGGGCCGAGCGCGCGCCGTCGCGGCGCGCCGGCGGCCGTGTCCGCCATGCCGTCGCCGCCGTCGGGCGTCGTCGTGGCCGTCGCGCCGCCGCAGCCCTCGGGCGGGCACGGCGCGCTTTCGGGCGGCCAGCTCTCGATGGTGGCGGAGACGGTCCGCACGCAGGACTTCTTCTGGACGCTGGGCCTCGAGCGCGACGCTACGGCGGCGGAGGTCGACCGCGCCTACGACGCGCACGCGCGCACCTTCCACCCCGATCGCTACCACGCCAGCCCCGACGAGGACCGGCGCGTCGCGCAAGAGATCTTCGATCGCCTCGCGGAGGCCCATCGCACGCTGCGCGATCCGGCGCGGCGCCGCACTTACATCGCGAAGCTCGAGCGCGCCGCCGGCCGCGCCGCCGAGCGGGCCTTCCGCGCCGCCGAAGGCACGCCTCCCGCCTCGGATCGCCCGGCCGAGATCTCGGGTGTCATCGACACGCCGCCCGCGAAGGCCATCAGCTCGGCCTCGAACGGCGCGGCGCGCGCGCTCTACGAGGCTGGCCTCGAGCATCTTCGCAGCCGCCGCCACCACGAGGCCGTCGAAGCGTTCCGCCAGGCGGCGCGCCTGGTGCCGAACGAGGCGGCCTACCGCGCGTCGCTCGGCTGGGCGCTGTTCCGCGAGGCGCCCGCCGACGCGCGCGCGGGCCGCGCCGCGCTGGCCGAGCTGCGGCGCGCCGTTCAGCTCGACGCGCGCAACCGCGCCGCCGCCGAATACCTCGCGCAGATCTACGCGCAGACCGGCCAGCCCGAGCAGGCGATCCAGGAGCTCGAGCGCCTCTTGTCGATCGACCCGACGGCCGCCGACGCCGCCGAAGAGCTGCGCCGCCTGCGCGCGATGCGCTGAGCGAAGCGAGGCTCAAGCGGCGGCGACCATACGCGCGAGCTCGCCCGAGACGTCTGCCCGGAGCAAGGCGTCCCAGCCGCCCACGGGCGTCCCCGCGACGAACACCAGGGGCAGCTCGTTGTTCTTCGCCGCCGTGGTCGCCCATGAGCGCTCGGCCTCGTCGGCGCTGACGTCGAGCACCTGATAGGCGAGCCCGCGTCCTTTCAGAAGGTCCTCGACGCGCGCGAGCGTGCGGTGATCCTTGCCGTCGAAGTACACGAGCACGGGCGCGCGGCGGGTCGCCGGCGCCTTCGCGGACCGGTCGCCCGCCATGGCCGCCGAGAACGGCGCGGCGACAGGCGTGCCGGCCGAATCCTCGTCGATGGGACGCAGCGGCCGGCCCGCCAGCTCGTTCGCGATGCTCGCGAGGTTGCGCAGGTGGCGAACCAGCGGAGGCGCATCGCGGCGCGGCGCGATCAGCTTGTCGTACGCGAAACCACCCGCTCGGCGTCCCATCTCTCTCAGCACGCCTGCGACGGAACCACTGCCGCTCGCCGGTGTCAACGCACGCGACATTCGTGTCGCGGTGACTCAGTGTTTTTGCATCTCACCACGACGCCGCGGCCGAGAAATCGCCCGCTTGCCGAGGGAACGCCGCTTGCTTCATCTCGCGCGCATGAAGGCAGCCATCCTCGACCGCTCCCGCTACTCGGCGGACCTCTTGAAACGGGTGGTCGGCGGGTGGCGCAAGCTGGCCGCACGCGAACGGCGCGGCGCGTTTCAAGCGGCGCGCATCACGGCCGAGCTGACGGCGCTGGGTGCACCGCCCTCGATCCTCGCGCTGGCCGCGCACGTCGTTCAGGAGAAGGTCCGGCACGTCGAGGTGTGCAGCCGCGTGCTGGAAGCGCTGGGCGCCCGGGTGCCGCGCGGCGCGCGCACGATCGAGCTGGCGGTGGGTCAGCCGCGGGCGTCGGCCATCACGGAGACCGGTCTCGCGCGCACGCTCGTGGCCGACTTCGCGCTGGGCAAGCCCGTCGCCGCCGCGGCGCTGGCCGACGCGCGCGCCGTCGTCCGGGAGCCGCTGTTTGCCTGGGCTTACACGGAGCTGCTCCAGGACGAGGCTCGCCACGCGACGTTCGGCGCGCAGGCCGCGGCGTGGGTCGTGCGCCACTGGTCGGCGCACCAGCGCGAGACGCTGTGGGCCGCCTGCCTCGCCGCGAACGCGAACGAGGCGCTGCTGCTGCCGCGCGACGCCGAGGCCGAGGCGCTGGGCTTTCTGCCCGCGCAAGCCGAGGACACCTTGCCTCGCTGGATCCTGCCGCACCTCGCGCCGCTGGGGATGTCCGGCGCGCGATCGCCGTCGAACGACCGGCCTCTCGTCCACTGATGCGCTGACACGTCGGGTCG